>VXWH01000161.1 GCA_009836025.1 Synechococcus sp. SB0668_bin_13
ACGTTACTCGGAGAATCACCCTCTCCTGATTTCTACCACCTTCGAGACACATCCACCAATCAGGCCCTAGGCTCTTCTACGGCCTGGAACAGTTGCTAATTCAGAGGTTCCTTATGTGACCACTCACTCTGATTGAGTGCCTGGAGCAACGATTGCTCACGAAGATTGATCTGGATTTAAGGGATCAGATTCTTGAGGCTTTGCCGGAACCTGGTGGAGTAGATGAAGCTACAGTCCAGCGGACAATCTCTACCGCTTTGGCCACTCACTTAACCCAACCCGGATGTACTAGTGGAACCAGCTAGAGTGTACGCAGAGAAGGTCGCGAAGCACTTGGTCGAAAATCTGCAGCCCTTGCATAAAATGGCTGATGCAGATTGGATTTTATACTATGCGAAGAGTAAAGATTTTATTTAGAATCAAGTCTTTGGGGAAATAAGTGAAAATGAAGCAAAAGAGTATAGGAATGTGGATTCTAATGGACGCCGTTACAAAGAGAATGATTTAACGGCTCCTATTACGGATTTGTCTAGAAAATTCACTTGGCGTGGGGTAACACCCAGAGGGTCCAGGGGTTGGGCTTATTCTTTGGAGAAATTGGAAGAACTCTGGAATGTCGGTTTGATTCATGTCAAGACAGACGGCAGTCCTTCTTTACGTGGACACAAAAATATATCAATGAACACCATGGATCAAAATTGCAATATGGACCGATATTCTTCGCGTTGGCAATACGGCCAAGGCGCTCCTTGGCTACCCCACCCAGAAACCGCTGGCACTGCTGGATCACATCATCAAAGCCAGTTCAAACCCTGGCGACATGGTGCCGGGCCTCTTCTGCGGCTGCGCCACTGCCCTGGTGGCGGCAGACAGGCTGGGGCGCCAATGGGCGGCAGGCATTGATCTTTCGCCGTTGGCCATCAAGCTGGTGAATGATCGCATTATCGAAGAGCGGGGGGCTATGGGGCGGCCCCACCGCTCTGGATACCCCGCCCAGGCGCACCGACCTGGGCCGTCTGCCCAGCTCGCACTCATCGCCACCGCCTCTACGGCCAGCAGGAGGGCATCTGTGCAGGCTGCGGCACCCATTTCCTCTTCCGGGTGATGGAGGTGGACCATATCCTGCCCCGCGCCCGCGGCGGCACGGACCACCCGGACAACCTGCAATTGCTGTGTTCCGGCACAACCGCAGCAAGGGCGGCAAGACCATGGCCGAATGGCGTATGGATGGATGTTTAAACTGAATCGTACTTGCCATGCTTGATTCAATTAGCCCGAATTCGGGCTAAGGAGACCAGAGGGGAAATGACCTTCAAGGCTCCATCACCTTGACGGATGGATCGTTCGCCTGCTCAATGAAGCGACGGTCAAACGTGAACATGGTCTCGCAATGGGTTGCAGCACTGGTTGCAGCGCCGAGGTGTAACGCATCGGCAAAGTCCATGCCCGCTGCTGCATGATCAAGGGCGACGGCCAGCAAGGCGGGATTCTCTACGAAAACGCCCGGCAGCCCGGAGAAAGCTCGTAAGGCAGCCGCCACGTCCTGCCCGGAGAAGCCGTAGACGCTGCACAGCACCCATTCCGCTTCCAGCAGGACGGTGATGCTGACGAAGATGTCCCCGGCATCCACAACGGCTCGTGCCCGGGGAGCCTGACGAGGGTCGTCGCCGGTCAGGTATCGGACGACGATGCTGGTGTCAATTGCCTTCATTCCTGTTGCTTGGCCTCCGCCATCGCCAAGACTCCTGCGTCCATCTCGATGATACTCCTGGGTGGAGCATCACAGGCAAGGCAACCGAAAACCTCCTCCGGCCGAGTTGGGACAAACGTGGGCTCAGGCTTGAGCAAGACGCCCTCGCTGGTGTTCTCCACCACCAGTCGCACTCCAGCGCCCCAGCCCAGCGCCTGACGAATGGTCCTGGGCAGAACCAACCGACCCTTGGAGGACACAATTGTTGTGAGTCTCTTGTTGGCGGGCATCGTGATGCGCCAAATGGTTATCTGCAAGTTAAAGCAGACGTGGGACGGGCGATGCAAGATCCTAACCCCCTCCTTCACCATGACTGCGGGGACCCACTGCCGAACCCTGGCCTGGGTTGGCGTTGCCGATGGCGCTCGTGGCGCCCTGGTTGTTCAGAGACGGCAGCGGGGCATCACGGAGCAGGGCCGCCACCAGGGCCTCCAGTTGCTCAGGCGGGAGCAGACCAATCGCACGTCCCTGCACGATTCCGTCGGCGTTGTAGAAGAGAAAGGTGGGAATGCCACGCACCTGGAATTGATCCAACTCCTGTTCCCAGAGGGGGTTTTCCACGTTGAGCAGCACCAGATCCAACGCGCCGCGGTGGGTTTGTTCGAGTTGCGCCATGGTGGGCTCCATCTGGTGACACACCTGACACCAATCCGCGTAAAACTCCACCAGGGTGGGCTTGCCGTTGCTCAGGGCCTCATCCAGGGGGAGGGAGGCGTGCGCCAGCGCCTCAAGACCTTGATTGCTCAGGGAACGGGTCCAAAGCACCACTACGGCCAACACCGCAGCGATGCTGGCCAAGGCCATGGCGATAACGCGGTCTTTGCTGTCCATTGCTTGATTGCTTGCGGCCAAGCCAGGTCTTTCCATGGTCGCAGATGGCTAGTGTTTCCCTAGCGCCCGGTTCCCCATGAAGCAGCGGTTGACGTTGCGCCTCCCGAGGGAGGCCCTGAACCAACCCATCACCTACCGGCTGGCCATTGACTACGACGTGGCCTCAAAAATCATTCGTGCCCAGATCGGTCCCGACCAGGAAGGGGTGATGGTGGTGGAGTTGGCAGGGGATATTGATGATCTGGCTGCAGCGACGGCGTGGCTACGGCAGCAGGGGTTGGTGGTGACCACGGCAGTGGGGCAAATCAGCATTGACCGGGATCGTTGTGTGGACTGCGGCATCTGCACCACGGTCTGTCCCACCGGTGCCCTGCATATGGAACGACCCCGTTGGACGCTCCACTTCGAAGTCCGGCGTTGTGTGGTGTGCGAGCAATGTATTCCCAGTTGCCCGCTGGGGGCCATTGGCTTGAATCTGCCCGCGCCGTCGGCCAGCAGGATCAACCGCGCCCAGGGGTGATGCCGCCGACCAGGATGGGCCAGCGGAGACGTAAAATCGCCTGTGGAGTTGGAGGTAAGACGGGGAGGTAAGACGGGTTCGCCCGCACCTGGCAATGAAGCAGGAGCCCACCTGAAGGCTGATCGCCAGCCTGCTCTCCCTGCTCATGGTCAGCCTGGGCGCCCGCCTGGGTTCTCTTCTTCCCTGGCCATACCCCCCTGCTCTGGCGGGCTAAGGCAGGGTGTGCCGTGGAGACAGCTATAGGCCCACCAGGACTCCAGAACCGTTTTGACATAAAAGCGTGTCTCGGCATAGGGGATAGCCTCGATCCAGAGTTCCGGCTGTTCTTCCAGCCCATCCATACCCCAACCGGCCACCGCCGCCGGCCCGGCATTGTAGCTGGCAATGGCGAGAATGGGCTGCTGGCGCCAGTTCCGCAACTGTTCAGCCAGATAGCGGGCCCCCAGGTCCGCATTGATCTCCGCATCCAGGAGTTGGGTCTCCAGATCCTGGTCTGCCCACTCTGGCGGGACAGACGTGCTGGTCATGAGTTGCGCTGCTGTGGCCGGCATGAGCTGGAGCAGACCCAGGGCGCCAACAACGGAGCGCTGAGCGGGACGGAAGCGGCTTTCCTGGCGTGCAATGGCCAGCAACAGGGCTGGATCAAGTCCGTGCCGCTGGGCTGCATCCGCCAGGATCCGGGCATAGAAGATCGGGTGGCGGACCTGTTCCAGATCCAGCAGTTGCCCTTCACTGGCGGGACGGTTCCAACTGGCGGCATCCAGTTGCTCCAGCCCCATCCAGGGATCCATGACGGCCAGGCGCAGTTGCCCTTCGATCCAGAGGGCGTCAGGGTCTTGAGGAGCCGTGGCGCCGCGCCAATGGCGCCAGTGTTCCCAAGCCAGCACGTCCAGGCCCGTGTTCCATAACCAGGTCACGGCATCGTCTCTGCTGATGCGCCCCAACGGGGCTGTTGGGGAACGGGGGGGGACCCACTGCAGGGGAGATGGCCAGATCACCTGCCCCAGCCGCACTTGGCTGAGCCACCCGTAATAGCTCCACGGGGCCCGCTGGGCCACTTGGCGCCAGAGGCGCTCCGCCTCCCCATGGTGCCCCAGTTGCTGCTTCACGAAGCCATGCCAGAAGTCAAGGCGGACGGCTTCAGCCAGGATGAGGCGGGGGGCGGCGGCAGTGGCCAGCGCAGTTTGGGCCTTGGACCAGGACCGTTGCAGCAGCAGTTCGCGGATGGCGGTCCATGGCTCCTCGGTGGCGGTGCCGGACACGGCAACTCCAGGCTGACAGGCCTCTGCCGCTGCGGGATTGTCCACCTGCAACAGGGCATTGGCCAGGACGGCGGCAGCAGCGGTGGGAAGCTGGCTCCCCTGCTGGAAGCAGATGTTGGCCAGCAGGTATTCGCCTCCCACCTGCCGTGGTCCCCAGCGGGCCAGGTGAAGCGCACCGTCCAACTGGCGAGGGCCGGCGGTTTGGGCCGTGGTGAGGGCTGAGGCCAGGCTGGATGGGTGAGCCGGGAACTGCTCCAGCAGTTCTTGATGAAGCGCATCGCCAGGGTCCCCCAGCCAGTAGCGGGCGTCGGCGCTGGCCGGGGTGTCTGGAAAGCGCAGCAACAGACTGCGCCAATGGGCCTCTGCTTCCTGCTTCCGCCCCCGACGCTGCTCGGCCATGGCCAACAGGGCCAGCACCACGGAGGGCTCTGTGCGCAGACCACGGCGTTCTCCCCAGGCTTGCCCCGCCAACCAGTACAACTGCTCGTTGGGTCCTGCTGATGCGGCCGCCAGCACCAGGCGGGCCTGACGCCGTTGCGACGGATCAGGGCTGTAGCGGGCGGTGCGGCGCAGCAGCGCTGCGGAACTCCAGCGATTGAGGGGGGGGCGCCGTTGGGCCAAAGCATTGCGCCCCGCCACCAGCAGGACCCAGCTCAACAGGCTGACGGCGCCCAGCAGCGCCCACCCAGCCGCAGCCCATGCCAGCCGCCTGCGGACAAGTGAGCGGCGTCTGTGGAGCAGTGGGGGGAAACGCGGGCGTTCAGGCTTGGCATGGGACATCAGCCCCCTCGGCCATGTTCTGCGCCGAACTGCTGATTGAGCGACTGCTGACCGAGGGTGGGATGCACTGGCAGATCCCTGGTGTTGTCGGGTAAGGTCCTGCCACGGGGATTCTTCTATGAGTGACCTGCTTTTCCCTGAACCTGGACTGGCTGTGGAACCTCCCGCACCGGTCTTCGGGACTGACGGCATCCGTGGGCGGGTGGGGGTAGAACTGACGCCAATTTTAGCGCTCCAGTTGGGCTATGGCTGTGGCCATGTGCTGGAGCAGGGCCGTCCTGTGTTGTTGGGTCGAGACTCCCGCAAGAGTAGCCCCATGTTGGTGGCTGCTCTTCAGGCGGGCCTGCTGGCGGCGGGGCGGGAGGTGTGGGATCTGGGCCTCTGCCCCACCCCGGCAGTGGC
>VXWH01000003.1 GCA_009836025.1 Synechococcus sp. SB0668_bin_13
TATGCAGCCCCCTGACCAACACCCATGTGACGAATGCTCATAAGCCCCCATTGAATCGGCCAATAGTTCCCGCAGCAGGTGCAGGCGGGGCCACATCATGCAGAGCCACTTGTCGTGGCGTTCCAGGTCCTCCCCGTCCACCGGGCCGTTGGCGGCCAGCCATTGCCGCATCAGGGGGCTGTTGACGTTATCGTTGTAGACCCAGCCCTCGTTGCCGGTGTTGCAGGGTGGATCAATATAGATGCACTTGACCTTGCCGGCATAGCGGGGCAGCAGGGCCTTCAGCCCTGCAGGTTGTTGCCGTGTACGATCAGGTTATCATCAGTTTCGGCAGGGTACAACGATCTTCCCGCGTCGGGAACCAGGGGCCGGTGGGGCACGGTGAGATGGTGGGGGCGTAGACCTGCTGCTTGCCCTTGAATTCCAGCATCGGCATCGTTGAACGTCCTGGATCTGCGTTAGAATCTTAGTAACAGAGCCCCTGGAGACGGTGAAACGACAGGATATGGGCTTGCCTCAAGAAACGGAGCCATGCGCATTCTTGTTGTCTCCACGGCCGTAGGACCCATCGGCCAGGGCCGTGGCGGCGGGGTGGAGGTGACCATTGGTTCCCTGGTGCGTGGTCTGGCGGATCGGGGGCACCAGCTTATGGTGTTGGCGCCGGAAGGATCGGAGCCATGCGGGTGCCCCATGGGCGCCGTGGCTGGTCAACTCCAGCCCCCTTGGCAACAGCAGCCACGGGACGCCCCCGTTCTGCAGCCGCCTGACGGCGTGCTGGCCAACCTGTGGCGAGAGGCCTGGGCCTTGCAGGGCCGCCACCACGTGGTGTTGAATCTGGGCTACGACTGGCTGCCCCTCTGGCTTGGTCCCTGCTTTACCACCCCCGTCCTCCACTTGATCAGCATGGGCAGCCTGAGCCGGGCCATGGATGACGTCATCGGGGATGTGGCCGTCGCCCACCCCGGGCGCCTGGCGTTTCACAGCAGGAGCCAGATGGAAAGCTTCGGCATCCGCCATGGCGTGGTTGTGGGCAACGGCTTTGACCTGAACACCTACCGCTTTGTCCAGGAGCCGGAGCCCCTCCTGGGCTGGGTGGGCCGCATTGCGCCGGAAAAGGGTCTTGAGGATGCCGCCGCGGCAGCGGCCCTGTTGCACATGCCGCTGGCGGTGTGGGGGCGGCTGGAGGACCCTGCCTACAAGAACCGGGTGACGGCGGACCATCCCGCCTGTGATTTCCGCTGGCAGGGGTTTCTGCCCCCCGTGCGGCTGCGCCAGGAATTGGGGCGCTGCGCAGCCCTGCTCATGACGCCCCGCTGGCAGGAAGCCTTCGGCAACGGGGTGGTGGAGGCCATGGCTTGCGGTGTGCCCGTGGTGGCCTATCGACGGGGCGGACCCCAGGAAACCGTTGACCACGGCCTCACCGGGTTCCTGGTGGAGCCTGGCCGGATTGGGGACCTGGCCGCCATGGTGGAGAGGGCTGTCCGTCTGGACCGTCACAGGATTCGCCGTCGCTGCCAGGAGCGCTTCGGCATTGCCCCGTTTGCCCAACGCCTGGAGGAATGGATCCTGGCTGCCGTGGGGCCGGACACCCTCCGCAGCAGGTGCTGACCGGGTGGAGGTAGCTGGTCTATGCTGCCAGCACCTTCGTTGAAGACCAGCCTCATGCCTGCTGCCCTGGCTGCACTCCATTGGCACTGGCAGGAGTTGGCAGCGTTAATGGGCATCGGGGGATTGGCGGGCTTTTCCGCAGGGCTGTTGGGGGTTGGCGGCGGATTGGTGGTGGTGCCGGGGCTGCTGCTGCTGCTCAAGTCCCATGGCTATCCGGCCCATGTTGTCCCGCTGCTGGCGGCTGGCACCAGCCTTACCCTGATGGTGTTCACGGCAGCAGGGTCGGCGTTGTCCCACCTGCGGCACGGAACCGTCTGCCTGCCCGTGTTGCGCCAGTTGCTGCCCTGGGTGGTGGTGTCGGAGTTGGTGGGCATTCTCCTGGCCACCATGACCGAAGCCCCGATTCTCGAAACCCTCTTTGGCCTGGTGATCGTGGTGTTGGCCCTGGACCTGCTGCGCCGTTCTGTTCAGGCCGCACCTGTTGTCCCGCCAACCGTTACTCCCTCCATGGCGCCCATGGCGCTCAACATTGCAGTGGGTAGCGCCCTGGGCCTGAAAAGCGGCCTCTTTGGCCTGGGGGGTGGGGCTTTGGCCATTCCCTACTTCGATTGGCTTGGGCTTCCCCCACGGCACGTGGTAGGCACGACGGCCCTGCTCACATGGCCGGTGGCCCTGGTGGGGGCATTGGCCTATGGCCTCCTCAGTCCACTGCCCGTAGACCAGCACATGGTGGGGGTGGTGGGGAGTGTGCAATGGCTGGGGGTCATGGCCATGGCGCCGACAACCCTGCTCATGGCCCCCCTGGGCGCCAGGCTTTGTCAGGCTGTTTCCCAGGACCGGCTCCGTCAGGTTTTCAGCCTGTTCCTCCTGGTGGCTGGCGTGCGGATTCTGCTGTAGGAAAGCCTGGCGCCTTGGGAAGGCGCCTGCTTCAATGCGGCTGCAACCGTTGCTTGCAGGACTCCCAACCTTGGGTCAGGACCCGCGCCAACCTCGTGATTCGCCCGCCAATGGTTCGCCTGCCGCCGCCAGATACCTTTACGGTTCCGGCCTGAAGGCTGCCCTGGCCACCCCCATGCCCGCCCAGGACCGGGTGAGCGCCCAGCTCAAACACCGGCGGCGCACCAGAATTGCCCGCAAAGCCCGCCGCACCAGGGTTGCCATCCAGAGGTGGCTGTTGTGGCTACTGGTGAGCATCGTGGGCCTGTCTGCCGTCACCGTTGGCGTTCTCGTTGCTCTGGCTCCAACCCTCACGGATCGTGGGGAACCCTGGCAGAGCCGGGATTGGCCTCGGCAAGGTCCTGCGGTGGCGGCGCCCCTGCGCGTTGCCCTGGATGGGGAGCACTTCTACCAACTGGATCTGGACCCGCGGCAGGTAAAGTTCGACCTTCTCCGTGGTTGGGATCGGGAGCAGGAGGCTTTTGCGGATCCTGACGCCCTGGCCTTCTTTTCGGGTCCCATGTATGAGCGCTACTACCGACCTGATCCCAGGCTTGAGCAAATCATCGACCGAACGGTGCAGCCCAGTAGTCCCCAGCGCGCCGAAGATCAGGGCTACACGGTTCCCCTGGGGGATCTGAAGTTCGGCCCCGAGATCTGGCGGGGTCTGAACCGGGCTGCCGCCGGCCAGAGGGCCTTCATCGCCATTGACCATGCCGGTGCGGCCACCTTTGGCTATGGAGAACTGACGGCGGAGCGGGCTCGCGCCTACGAGACGTTTATTGGCGGCCTCCATGTGCTCTACAATGATCTACAGCCCGTGCAGCCGGGCTACCGGGGGGCCTACAACAATGGGGTGGGGCAGAAAATCCGCTACTACCTGCCCCGGGTCCGGGTGGTGATCGGGCTGCGGCCGGACCGGCGCCTGGAAGTGCTCATGAGCAAGGACGGTCTCACCCTGGAGGAAACCCGGGAACTGAGCCGCAAGCGGGGTCTGGTTGCCGCCTACCTTCCGGACCACGCATCCAAGAGCCGCTTCATTGTTCCGGGCGTCAAAGGCTTCAGCGAAGAGGATGCCAACTGGATCAGTGGGGGTTCCGTCAGTTACGTGCATGTGCCCTACATGATTCGCGTCAGCCGGCGACGGCAGCCCGCCGAACTGAAGCCCGGCCCCATCATCGCCCTGCCTCAAGCCCCGGCGGATCCCGGTTGCGGTGGACCGCTGAGTTGCGCCAAGGAAGGGCTGTTCTGGGCCGGGGACCGCTCCCTCTCCGGGCTCAACCGCCTCATGGGAGTCGTGCTGGGGGGCAGATCCCTGCCGGAGCCCCCCATCACCGCGGATCCGCCGCTCACCCAGCGGCAGTTTCCGCCAAGTGCAGCCACCGCGACCCTGCCCGAGGCTGATCCGGACCCCACGCCCCGGCCCTGGGAATCAGCCTGGCTGCCCGGGGCCGACCCGGCGCCGGCCGGAGGGATCGGGTTCGACCCCGCCCCTGCCCCTGAACAGGTGTGGTGGGACGATACGACACAACCCATTGTGGTGCCTGCTGAGGCCGGTGAGGACTTTTGGGAGCAGACCTTCCCCCTGCCCCTGTCCTTACCCGCTCTGGACCCGGGGCAAAGGGTTGCGGCGAGAGCATCATCGGGAAGCACGGCATCGCTTTCCAGTGATGCGCCCCATCAGCAGCCCCGGTTGCTTCCTCTGCCGACACTTCAACCCAATCCGCCCTCTGCAGCGGTCAAGGCGCCGCCGGAACTCCCCTTCCCCTCGCCACGATTTCCCCCCCAGGATCAAGACGACAGGGCCTCCGAGCCCCAGGGCCGGCTTCCCCCTGCACTGGATCTGAGTCTGGACTCGGCGCCTGCACTTCCTCGTCTTGATCTGGAGAACAGGCAATAGACATGACGTGGCCAACGGGCCGGCGGCGAGTTGGCAACCTTCCCTGGGGTGAAGGCTTCCCAGAATACCACCAGGGCAGCAACGGCACGGGAACTCTGGTCCCCTTATCCGGAATTGGGGTTATTTCCAGATGAAGACAACGTCCTCTACTTTGACCAAGTCTGTCCAGGGAAAGCCCCGGCCTTCAGGGTGGTGTCCATCTTGAGAAGCCTGCACACCAACCTTACGATTCAACGCTTGAATCGTAAGCCATGAACATGCTTCGAGCTTTCCGCTCCCGCTTCTACCCAACGCCTGAGCAGGAGAACCTGTTGAGGCATACCCTAGCTGTGTGCTTCTTGTCCACAACAAGGCTCTGGATGCTCGCAGCAGGGCATGGCCTCAGGGAAGGAAAGCAATCTCCTGCAACGAGACCGATAAGATGCTCACGGGCTGGAAACAGGAGGAACACCTCTGGTTCCTGAACGAGGTTTCTTCCGTTCCCCTCCAGCAGACCCTGAGCAACCTCCAGACCGCCTTCTCCAACTTCTTTGGGAGACGGGAAGTACCCCAACTTCAAGAGGAAGCGCAACAGAGGATCTGCGAAGTACACCAGGTCCGGGTTCAGACTCAAGGACGGCCAGGTCTTCCTGGCCAAATGCTCCGGGCCTCTGCCGATTCGCTGGAGTCGCCCCCTTCCTGAGGGAGTCCAACCCTCCAGTGTTACGGTCAACCTGAACCCTTCAGGAAGACGGTACGTCTCCATTCTGGTGGAGGACCCAACGATCAACCCCTTGCCTGCGACAATCAAACAGGTAGGCATTGATCTGGGCCTGAATAGCCTGATGGTGACCGATTCTGGGCGGGAGGTCCGAAACCCCAGGCACTTCAACAGGTTGCGGAAGAAACTTGAACAGTTTCAGAAGCTGCTGGCGAAGAAGTCCAAGGGTTCCCGAAACCGCCAGAAGGCCAGGGTTAAGGTTGCAAGGGTTTTCGAGACAATCTCGAATTGTCGGAAAGATCTCCTGCACAAACTCAGCACCCAACTGATTCGAGAGAATCAAACTGTCGTGGTTGAGGATCTCTGTATCACGGGGATGCTTCGATCCAGGAGGTGTAGTCGTTCTATTTCGGATGCCTCCTGGGGAGAGTTTGTTCGTCAACGAAGCAGGAAGTTTTCAGAAGCGATTCTGGGAATCCCCGCTCTTCACGGCGGGGAGGAAGTCAACCCTATCCCCAGGCCAAGCCGGTCAAGGTTGCGGTGGTCCACGAGTGTGGGAAGAGATACACCACTGCCTGCTACAAGGTGGAACCGCTACACCGGTGCCCGCAGTGGGTTACGGCTGTGCCTTGGCCCCTGGCTCTGCGAAGGGGACACCGCCGTGGTGGAAGACCGCCTGCGGGCGTTCCCCCTGGGTGATGCCTTCAGCTTAGGCCTTCCTCATGGGGCCAGCGGGGACCTTCCTCCTCATGGGGCCAAACGGGGCTTCCCCCTGGGTCACCCCCCTGCTGCACCCGTTCGGGTGGCACAACAAGTACATCGGCCTGGACGAGGCGCGGACCTTCCCCTGAGTCTTCGTCATTGTCCACAGGCCCTACTATGCTGGGGGCTCGCATGGGTCCCTCCCATGGGCCTATAGGGATTTTTTCTAAAAGACGTACCCGAGGGAATGCTGAGGCAGCGAGCGGGTGGGGGAAGCCACCAGCGCCGTCAGGGAATGATGAGTGTGCCATGGAAAAAGTGTGCCATGGAAAATAGGACAAGAAATCCTGTCCTGGCCAGGGGAGGCGTTCTCGCTATCAGACCTCTACGATCCGTGAACAGATACCCGTGGTCCAGCCACGGACGTGATCCCCCTTTATCTGTGTTGCTGTTGTCCTCCCTGGCCCATGGATCTTCCTGCTGACCTCAACGCCGCCCGCCGCCAATGCGCCACAGCGCTGGAGGCAGCCTTGGCCGATGGCCTCACCCGCCTGCAAGTGGATTTGCGTTTCGAGGGGGTGCGTTGGCCTGCTGTTGCCCATGGGCTGTGCGGGGCGTTGCAACAACAGCGGCGGACCGTTGTGCTGGCTTTTGCCGATATGGGGGCAGCGGCCCTGGCCCGGCGGGATTTCGGCCTCTCGGCAGCCGAAGCCCTCACCTTTGCGGATCTCAGCGCCGGCCGCTACCCGGATCATGCTGCCCTGTGCGTCGCCGTGACGCCCGCAGCACCGGATTTCACGGCCTTTGAAAACGCCTGCACAGCCCTTGGGGAGCACCCCGTCATTGCCCTGAATCCACGGCTGGAGGATGCCGCGGTTGGCATCGGCAGGGTTGCCCGCGCCCGACGGCGCGGCTTTCTGGCCCTTTGGCGCTTAGTGTATGGGCTCTATCCCCTGGAACAAGCCGCCCTGGCCTATGCCCACCCCGGCCCTTGGCGGCTGTTCCGGGAAGACCCTGAGGGCTTCCGCCTTGCGGCCTCTCTCCCCAACCGCCCGGACGGGGGCGCCATGGAACAGCTTCTGGGCCAGAGTCGCCCAGGCGCAGGGCTGGCCAAGGCAGCGGACGACTTGCTGCAACAGATGGGATAAGCAAGGCGCCAACTACACGGCCTGTGGGATCACCTGTGTCGTTGTGAGCCGGCCATCCTCCATCTGCAGCAATCGGTCCGCCACGTCCAGGATGCGCGGGTCATGGGTCACCATCAGCACTGCACAGTGGTGATGGGTCACCATCCGCTTCAACAACTCCACCACCTCCCGACCCGTGCGACGATCCAGGGCCGCCGTGGGTTCATCCGCCAGCAGCACCCTGGGATTGCCCGCCAAGGCGCGGGCAATGGCCACCCGCTGACACTGCCCCCCCGACAGGGCGGAAGGCAGCTTGCCGTGGTGATCCTTCAGGCCCATTTCCGCCAACAGGTCAATTGAGCGCTGGCGCCGCTGGCGAAAGCTCAAACCGGGCACAAGATCCGCTCCCATCTGCACGTTCTGGGCTGCGGTGAGGCAGCGCAAGAGGTTATGGGTCTGGAAGATGATGCCCATTTGCCGCCGCACCCGCCGCTGTACAGACTTGCGCGCCTTGAGCAACTGTTCCCCCACCACCTTCACGGATCCATCCTGCACTGTGCGCAGGGCGCCGATCAGGGTGAGCAGCGTGGTCTTCCCGCAACCGGATGGACCGCTGAGCAACACCATCTCGCCTGGGTTCAGCGTGAGGTGAAGATCATGGAGCACTTGAATGCGCTGATCGCCGCGACCAAACCAGTGGTTCAGCCCGGCAATGCTGACCAGCGGTTGAGGCGGTGCAGGGTGAAGGGTAGTCAATTAGAAAATCTCGGCAGGGTCTGCGTCCCTGAGCTTGCCCATGGCCAACAATCCTGAGATGACGCACATGATAAAGATCATGGAAAACACAAAGACGGCCATCTGGTTGCTCATGCCAATGGGCAGATTGGTTGCCGAGCGAGTGAAGCCGTAGATCCCTTTCCCCGCCAGAAAAGCAGGGATGTAGCCAAATCCTGCCAGCAGCAGGGATTCCTGAAGGATCACCGTCACCAGATCCATGGAGCTATAACCCATGGCCTTGAGGGTGGCGTATTCCGGCAGGTGGTCCACCACGTCACTGAAGAGAATCTGGTAAACAACCACTGCACCCACCACCAGGCCCATGGCCGCTCCCAGATTGAAAATGAAGCCAATGGACGTGCTGGAGCGCCAGTAGTCTTGCTCAAAGGCCAGGAACTCCTGCTTGGTCAGCACCTGCACGTCGTTGGGTAACGTGTTTTTCAGGGCTGTCGCCACCGTTTCCGGATCCGCGCCAGGCGCAAGGCGGATCAAGCCCAGTTCAATGGAGTTGCTGGAGCCGTCTGCAGATCCCAGCAACCGATTGAAGGTGCGATTGCTGGTGAGCAGGTTCCCGTCCGCACCAAAGGAGACCCCCAACTCCACCAGACCGTCCACCTGCACCCGTACGTTCCGCACTTCGGCAGTGACGGTGCGTCCAGACTTGAACCAGTCCTCCACGGGGCCAAACTCCGGTCGGCTGAGGCGGTCGTAGAGAACCCGCTGATCCAGTTGCAGGCTCTTCTTCTGCTCTGCAAGGCCCTCCAGGTTCACGATGTCGTCATCGGGGTCAAAGCCTACGGCAAGGATAGCCCGGGGTGAGCCGGTCTCCGGATTTTTCCAGACAAGAAGACTCCAGCGCACCGGGGAAATGCTCTCCACCTCGGGCCGGGAGGCCGCCTGAAACAGACGCCGTTTGGGGAACGGCTCCATGGAAACGGAACTGGAACTGGTGGAGCTGATGAGCACCACGTCCGCATTGAACAGGCGGTGGATGGCGATGCTGGCGTCAAAGAGCGCATCCCGGAAACCCAGTTGCAGAAACATGAGCATTCCCGCAAAGCAGATGCCCGCCAAGGCCACCATCAAACGACCTGGCTGGCGGGTGAGCAGGCACCAGGCCAGGGGAATCCGCCGTCGCAAACCAAACCTCATCGTTCCCCTCACCCCACCAGGCCTGATTCCGTGTCAATGCGCACCAGCACCTGCATCCGCGTCAAATTCCTGACCCGCTGCGAGGAGGCTGGCTCCAGGGCAATCCGCACCTCCACCACCCGGGCGTCCACGGCATCCGCAGGATCGGAACTGAATACGTCACGGCGGTTCACCTGACGGCTCACCTCCCGCACCTGTCCAGACAACTCACCGGTAAAACCACCATGCTCCGACGTGATGATTGCCCGCTGGCCAGGGCGAATCTGGCTGATGTCCGTCTCGTAGACCTCAGCCACCACCTCCATGAAGTCCGTCTGACCCAGTTCCAGCACCACAGAGTCCCTGGGTCGTTCTCCCGCACGGGTGAGAATCTCCAGAACGGTTCCCGCCATGGGGGCACGCAGGACGCCATCACGTAAATCAACATCAATCACCTGAAGTTCGGCCTTGGTCCTGGCAAGGTCGCCGGCCAGCTTTTCCGTGCTGCGGCGCCGCTGATCCAGGTTGTCGTAGCTGACGGCGCCGGTTGCCGCCAGATCGGCATAGCGTTTCTCCTCACTGCGGCTCACCTCCAGTTGCCTGGCCAGAGACTCCATCTCCGCCTGGAGCACCTGGCGCTCCGCCCGGAGCCGGGGGACGCCGTCAAACACCGCCAGCGCCTGACCCTGAACAACGGGGTCTCCCTCCCTCACCAGAAGCTCGACCACACGAGCGGAGGCAGCGCCGTTGTTGACCCCGGCCAGGCGCCGCACCTGGCCGCGGGGCTCAATGTACCCCAGGGCAGCCACGTAGCGGGTAACGGGACGGGGCGCGGCGCCGGCATCCTCCCCAGCCTGGGGCGCCGTTGCTGCGGGGGGGGGAGCATCGGGCGGTTGTCCTTCCCCCTGCGGGCGCAAGACACGGAAAACCAGCAAACCCGTGGCCAGCACCGCCAGGGCGATGCCAATCAAACGCAAGCCTTGCCGGATTTCCATGGTGGGGATTGGTGGCAGGCAAGGCTGACTGAGCAGGAAAGTATGGACCAGGCCCAGTGATCGTCAGGAATCGGGTTCGTCAAAGAGAACATGGCGAATGTAGTCGTCAGCCCATGGTTCGCCAAAGGCTTTGGCTAGCACCCGCCGGGTTTTGTCGTTGCATTGCTGCTGACGACAGTAGCGGAGTTGTGCTGCCTTACGGGCAACAGTAGCGGGATAATCCGGTGAATCGGGGTTGATGCGCCCGGCCTCGGTCAGCAAAAGGCGCAAATAACCCACGGCCAACTGCTGAAACGCCTGCTCCTCCTCAACGCCGCGGGGCCGGATGAAGCAGACGGCGGCGGAAAAAATGTCTCCCCACGGCGGAAGCTGGCGGGGCTCGGAAAACTCCGGGCGCGGCAAAGCCTGCAACTGCTGATTGAGGGAAGGGGACAATGCCCCTGCCGTAGGGGAGAGATCCACCACCGCAGCACTCACCTGGCCCCGGGCAGCCACAAGATCACAACCAAAGAGGGGCAGATCCCAGCAAGGATCCGGAAACATCACCGCATGGAGAATGTTGAGTCCCGGCCCGATGCTGGCCAGTTCCAGGTGCATCTTGCGAAAACCCCGGGCCGAGAAGCAGCAATTGCGAATCTGCACGGGGCCGTCGTCCAGGGCTCCCTTCACCTGCTCCATGCCCCGGGGCAGTGCCAACGGCTTGCACTGCTCCAGCTTCCGCCAGTGGGTCTGAAGGATTTGCGCCAGGCTGAGCACCAAGGGGTGTGTGCAAATGGCGGCAGCGTCCACATCCATGGCAGGGGGCCATAGACCGGTGCGGCGCAACAACTGGGACAATGACGCACCCAACCGGGTCACGGTAGAAGTCATGAGCTTCCTGACAGGGTGACACTTTCCTAGGGCTATTTTGTCTTGGCGAGCAGCATTCCTGCTTGAACGGCATCACCACGCCCGGATTCCACCATCGCTCCCTGGTCAACGGCATCCCCGTCGGCTATATCCCCCTGCCGGAGACCGGTCTCACCTGCCTCGACCTGTGGGTTGCCGCCGGCAGTCGCTGGGAAACGGCAACGGAGACGGGGCTGGCCCACTTCCTTGAGCACATGGTGTTCAAGGGAAGCCGCCGTCTTGCGGAAGGAGAGTTTGACTGGCGCATCGAGACCATCGGGGGAACCAGCAACGCGGCCACAGGGCTGGATGATGTCCACTTCCAGGTGTCCTGCCCCGCTGCAGCGGCCATGGAAGCGCTGGAGTTGGTAACAGAGCTTGTGCTTTTTCCCAGCTTCCGGGACGAAGCCTTTGCCCTGGAGCGGCTGGTGGTGCAAGAGGAACTGAAGCAGGCTCTGGATCAACCCGATGAGGTGGCCTATCAGGCATTGCTGGCGTGGGCCTGTGGCAGCCACAGCTACGGCCGGCCCATCCTGGGCACGCCCGCCAGCCTGAATGCCTTGACGGTGGACGCCATGGCCGCCTTCCATCAGCGCCTCTACGGAGCAGGGCGGTTGGCGGTGGTGGTGAGCGGCGCAGTGGCGCCGGACGTGTTTCATGGGCAGTTGCGGTCCAATCCGCTGAGCCGGCGGGCGGCGGTCTCCCCACCCCGGGGGCTGCAGCCGCGGCTGACCGTCCAGCCAGGCCACGGCCGCCTCAAGCTCAAACGTCTGGAATGCGCCCGCCTCATGGCCTGCTGGGCCATGCCCCCCGCCGCCGGGCACACCATGCTGGCTGGGGTGGAGTTGGCCATCTGCCTGCTGGCTGAAGGCCGGTGCAGTTGGCTGATTTCCCGTCTCCGCGAAGAACTGGGCCTGGTGGATGAGCTGGATTTGGAGATTATCCCCCTGGAAGCGGGCAGCCTGGCCATCCTGGAAGCCAGTTGCGCCCCCACCCAGCTCCATCGGTTGGAGCGCCTCCTGCCCCAGTGCCTCACGGACTGGTTGCGCCAGCCACCCCGGCCCCAGGCCTTGCAGCGGGCCTGCCGTCAAATGGCCACCCGGCTCTGCTTCGGCATGGAAAGCGCCGGGGGCGCCGCTGCTCACCTGGGTCCTTCCCTGCTGCGGGGCCATGTGCATCCCCCGGATGGCCCACTGGCGGATCTGCAAACCTGGACCGCCACCACACTGCACACCCAGGTGATGCCCCTCTTTGCCCCCCGGCAGGCCCACTGGCTCTCCGTGGTGCCTGCTGACAACAGGTCTTGATCCATGCCAACGGCGCGATAGGGGCTGCGCATGGGGGCTCGGTTGGACGGGAGAAGGGTCACGTTGGCCACCGGCTCAGCTTGGGATTGGGGCTTCTCATGTTCGAGCACCCAATGCGGGGACCAATGGATCTCGGTTGATCGGCCCCACCATGAGAGAATCAACAAATCAGGTTAATCGCTTTTGAGAAGCTTATACATTACGTAGGCATCTACAAAGCCCAATCGCTGATGGTGAAACGCACCAGGCAACGTTCCAACAATGGCCATGCCGTTGCGTTGCCAGGCCTGCACCGCAGCGGTGTTGGTGGATACAACCAGATTAAACTGCATGGCCCGAAAACCCAACGCCATGGCTTGATCCTGGGAGTGGGAGAACAGCAAATTGCCAATCCCCTGCCGTCGCGCCGTGGCGGCCACCACGTAGCCGCAGTTGCACACGTGGGCCGCCAGGGTGGGGCCGTTGGGTTTGACGTGGTAGGTGCCCAGCACCCGGCCGGCCGCTGTCACCGCCACAAAGGCCTGCAGGGCCGCTTTCACCCAGACGGCGTAGCCCCCCTCGGCATCCATGGCCGGGTCGAAGGGCAGGGCCTCGCCGGCCCGCACCACCGGCTCCATGATCCGCCATGTGGCGGGCCAGTCTTCCGGTTGCAGGGGGCGAATCCGAACCATGACGCGGCGCAACCAGGAGTTGCGGTATCCCCCTCAACTCACGGGTGGCTGCGCTACATCCGCCGGGAGAAAGGCAAGGGCGACGCCGTTGTTGCAATAGCGCTTGCCGGTGGGCTGGGGACCGTCGTTGAATACATGCCCCTGGTGCCCGCCACAGCGGCGGCAATGGTACTCCGTACGGGGAAGCAACAGCTTGAAATCCAGCTTGGTGGCGATGCTGTTGGGGAGCGGCTCCCAGAAGCTGGGCCAGCCGGTGCCACTCTCGTATTTCGTTGCCGAGGAAAACAGGGGCAGTTCACACCCTTTGCACACAAATACGCCGTCCCGCTTTTCCTCCAGCAGGGCACTGGTGAAGGGTCGCTCCGTGCCTTCTCGCCGCAAGACGTCAAAGGCTTCCGGGGAGAGCCGTTGGCGCCACTGGGATTCACTGAGATCCCAGGCGGGTTCCCCTGCAGGGGATGCTGCGCTGGCCATGGATGGCTTCAAAATAACCACCATAGAGGCGGCAAGACCCAGCAGCAGGTTGCGACGGCTCACGGAACTGAGCAACGAAGCCATGGTGTTGCGACCCCCAGTTCAAAGAGTCATTCTATAGCCCCCATCATCCGTCATGCCAGCCATCCCCGATCACCGTCATGCCCCAACTCTGAGCCCGCACCCCTTCAGCGTGGCGCCCATGCTGGACTGCACGGATCGGCATTTCCGGGTTCTGATGCGTCAGGTCAGCTCTGAGGCCCTGCTGTACACGGAGATGGTGGTGGCCCAGGCGCTCCATTACGGCCATCGGCAACGCCTGCTGGACTACGACCCGGTTGAACACCCCTTGGCGCTCCAGGTGGGGGGTGACGACCCCCTGCTGTTGGCGGAGGCGGCGCGCATGGCGGAGGTCTGGGGCTACGACGAACTCAACCTGAACCTGGGTTGTCCCAGTGAACGGGTGCAGGCGGGACGTTTTGGCGCCTGCCTGATGGCGGAGCCCGACCACGTGGCCCGCTGCATCGAGGCCATGGCCACCACCAGCCTGCCGGTCACCGTCAAGCACCGCCTGGGCATTGACCATCAGGAGAGCTACGACCATCTCCTGGCGTTCGTGGACACCACGGCGGCGGCGGGCGCCCAGCGCTTCATCGTCCATGCCCGCAAGGCCTGGCTCCAGGGCCTCAATCCCAAACAGAACCGCACCATCCCCCCCCTGCGCTACGACTGGGTGGCGCGCCTCAAGCAGGAACGTCCCCACCTGTGCATTGTTCTCAACGGGGGCCTCACCACCATGGCGGATTGCCGGCAGGCCCTGACCCTGTGCGACGGCGCCATGGTGGGCCGCGCCGCCTATGACCACCCCCTGTGCTGGGCTGACGTGGATGCGGTCTTTTACGGCCATGCTCCCCGCCATCCCCTGCGTCCGTCCGCCGTTGTGGAGGCCATGATTCCCTATGCCCAGGCCCACATGGCCCGGGGAGGACGCCTCTGGGACGTGGCCCGCCACCTCTTGCAACTGGTGCAGGGCGTTCCTGGGGCACGGGCTTGGCGCCGCCGCCTCGGTGAAGGGGCCATGGTCCGTGGCGCTGGCCTGCAGGTGCTTCAACAAGCTGCCGAGGCGTTAATGGAGCATGGATGGTGATGGAGGGCCTTCTGCCCGTCAGCCCTCCGGTCCTTGACGAAAACACTGGTCAAGCTTGACCTCCGCAGCTCATGGATTCGGGTAGGGGCCAAGGAAGCGTTCCCCGTTAAAATGGATCAAGTGAGAAGGTGCGTCAGCCACCCATACCTCGGTTTCCCAGGCGATTCAGGAAGGTAGCTTCCCATAGTGGCCCGGTTGGGGAAGGCGGTTACATGGACCAGCCCAGCCGCTGCCCCGGCAAACAGTTCAGCCAATTCCGCGTGTCGCTTCCCATCCACCGGCCCGTGGCTGGTGACAGCCTCCACCAATAGGAGCCAGTTTTCCTCCACGTAGTGCAGAACCACGTCAGGCATCTTGCCATGTGAATCCACAGCGACCCCCAGCCTGGCCAGAAGGGGCGCATCAAAATAACTCCACTTGCAGCCTGTGTCACCAACATGGATCGGCACGCTGCCCGGCGCGAAGCGTGGGGCGAAGTTCTCGATAATGGCCCGGATCAATTCGCTATGCTTGCCGGAGCTGAGGATGATGTCTTTGCCTGGTGTAATTTTAACGGGAACGTGGTTCTGCTCCCGTTCCTTGGCGTAGCGGGCAACCCGTGTTTCACGTTGAGCCAGATAGGCGGTTAGATTGTCATGCCATGATGGGGTGCCGAAGGTACACAGCAGGGCCAGTGTTGCGGGTTCAATCTGATAGACCGTCTTGAGACTGTTCACTAAGCGGTCAAGCTTGTCTGGGTTATAGAAGACCAAGCCAGCGTCACAAAACTGATGCATGGACTCGCGGCGGACTGGCTCGCGGGTATTGGGAGCGTATATCTTGCCATAGTGCTTTGCGACCCACTTCATAATCGGGGTGATGCCCATCAGCGGATTGTCCGCGTCAGCCCACGGTTTCCCCGGCGTGAGATTCAGCAGGGCCAGCAGGCAGAGGGCGGAACGCTCATTCTGTTGGGCTGGGGGCAGGCCCAGAGATTTGATCATCTTCTGTGCAGTATCTATGGCAGTTATCCTGTGGTTCATTGGGCCAAAGTTTCCAGCCTGGCATCCATCTGATCCTGCGTGAGCGTTCCTTGCGCCATGGCCCATTCGCCAAGCCGGACCAGGGCTTCACGGCTCGGATACTGCATCAGCTTGAGATCGGTGGCATTCACCTGGGTGTGGCCGTTGAAGCGTCGGAAATGCTCATCCACTGCGGTGGTGTTCAGGAATAAGGCCAACCCACGGGCCAGTGTTTCCGGCAGGCCATGCCTGTTCTCGTGAAACAGATTGATATGGTTCTCGAATCCCAGCACGGAATGCTTCCCAAAAGCGGCAGGGTTCACCACACTGGCCACCACACGCCGCCTCTCTTCTTTTGCTGAGAAGCGGCGCACGGCACAATAAAAACCGTTGGGGTAAAGCCACTTTTCCGTCTCGTCGTTACGCATGATCGCGTTCGGTTTCTTCAATCCAGCTATGGGCCATAGGGTCCCGCCCATGCGCAGGTGGCCGGGGTAGATCAGGGGAACGGCGCCTGCCTCAGGCACGGGGCGCAGGTGGGCTTTCAGGCGGAAATCAACCACTGGCCCGGTGGAGACTTTGACGCCAAGATCAGCCAGGGAACAGCTCACCGCGCTCAGGCGCTCGATGGCGGTTTTCTCCGGCGTTGTGGGCACATGGATGAACCGTTCAGGGGTATGGGGGAACACAATCCGCTCGAACGGGTGTTCATGGGCGGCGAAGTCGGCAAAGCTGTCGTCGGTGGAGGTGGACACCGTCACCGGCCCTTGTTGGCCGCCACGCTCCAGGTGGAGGATGATGGTTTCCTGCAGCACTTGGTCCCCCTTGAACGGCTGATTGCGGGACGCGAACAGGTGCATCTGGCGGATGGCCGACCGCGCCAGGATAAAGTCCCGGAACGGCCGGTAGTATGGCCCGTTGCAGAAGCTGCGGGGGATGATGGCCACGATCTGCCCACCCGGTGCGGCCTCCGCCACAGCCAGGGCCACAAAAGCGGAATAGAGATTCACCGTCTCGATGCCGACGCGGCGCAGGGCCAGCCGGTGGGCTGACTGGCTGCTGATCTTCCTGTAGGGGGGATTGAGGATCACGTGGGTGTAGCCCTGGTTCCGCAGGCCGTGGCCAGTGGCCAGGTGGATGTAGTCGTCCGGGATGATGCGGTATGTGGTGTGGCTGTATCCGGCCAGGCGCCGGGCAAGGTGGTCCCGCAAGTGATCGTCCACCTCGCAGGCTGTCACCTCTACGGACGCAAAGCCGAAGCCGCCCGCCGTCCAGCGGTCGAGAAAGGCGCAGGTCAGTGCCCCCGTGCCCGCCCCTGCATCCAGGAGGCGGCAGGTGTGCAGGGGGCTGGTTGGAAAAAGGGACGCCATGAAGCGGGCCACGGTTGCAGGCGTCATGAATTGGCCAAGCTGGGCTTTCCACGTTCTCGCCTTGTGTTTCTGCGTGACGATGGGTGCCTTCTCCTGGCGCGGGGTGCCTGCAAGGTTCAGTCGGAGCATCCAAAGTCCCCGCTGCAGCAGAACAATACCAAATCGTCTTATGCAAACCGGCAGCAATGCCTTGCTTGTTATTCCCCTTGCAGCAGTTGCAGCTTCTGCAGCAGAACGCGCTCGAAATCAACACGGGTTACAGCGTCTGCCGCCAAGAGCCTCTCGCTGGATGATTCCAGCGTCTGCACTTCCCAATGATCGCGGACAAGTTGTCCATCCCGCAGTTCGGGAACCAGCCACACCACGTCACCGGCATCCAGATCCTGACTGGGTTGTGCCGATGGTCCCCCGATGGAAGCAAAGAACGGACGATCAACGGCAACAGCAATCTTCGAATGCCACCGGCGCAAGGTCGGCCCCTTGATCCGCAACTGGGGCATCAGCCGCTTGGCGCTGGATGACCGCCAATCAGGCCGACGATTGTGCAGTGGATACGGTGGTTGGTCATGCCGGTCTTGCCGCAGGGCCATGAATTCCGCTTCCATGCCCGCACCGGAAAAATAGACGGCTTGCACCTCCAGGCCAAACCATCTCAGCCCTTGACGCTCGGAAGCAATCACCAAATCAATTTTGCCGGCAGACTTTCCCGTGGTTGTGCTGCGCATGAAAGGAACCTCCCGGGCCAGCATCACGTCATCCAGTTGGAACCGGACAATGTCGGCCAGCCACTGGACCAACATCTTGTTTTGCTCAAAGCGTGTGGGGCAGACAATCACGGGTTCACCTGCAACACCGCTGATCCGCTGCTCTGCCTCGCGGTAAGGTTGGATGGAGCACACTCCACCGCGTTTGTTGCACACCATCGGCCGAAACGGACAGGCTGGTGCCGCCGCTTCTCCCATGGCAATTGTTGCATAGGCGCGGCGCTCCGCTGGGGTCAACGACATCAGCGGTCGGCCGTACCATTCCCCAATTCCGTAACGGCTCATGAGAATAAGGAATCTCGGGTGATAACCAGTTCAGGAATGCGGGCGTGGTGTCCGTTTTTCATGTCAACGACTACAGCATGGAAGTGATGTTTCCCAATGAGTTCAACCACCTGTGAGGAATAATCGTAGGTCATCAGGAAATCAGCGTGACTATGGGCCAGTGCATGGAAGATCCTGGCATGGTCAACGGTGTTGTGCTTATAGAGGCGAGAACCGGCCCGCTTCCCACCGGCAGCGGTGTAGGGTGGGTCTACGAAAAACTTTGACCCTGAATAATCCGCAAAGGTGTCCAGAATGCCTACGCCGTCACCCTCGTAAAACAACAACCGGTCAGCATGACGGGCGATGTCTCGAAGCCGCTTGGCCAGGGTGTCGGGATACCAACGGGAGCACAGACCACCGCCGTTCTCGCCATGGCGTGTCAGGGATGCCCCCGGCGCCAAAACGCCGCCCCGTCGTGTACGATTCAGCACCAGTGTGCGGAAACCGTGGTCCAGCACAGAACGGGGCGCTTGCCGGGCAAGCTGTTCGACCCCGTCCCGGTCTGGTGAGAAAGCAAGAATCCGGGCGATCAGGTCCTCTGAATGATCGAGGGCAGCACGCCAGAACGCTGCCACGTCCCGGTCAAGATCCACCATGAGGGCACGATTTGCCCGCCCTTCCATGACGGCCGTCAGGGACACAATCCCGCCCCCGGCAAACGGCTCCATCAACAGGGGCGTGGGCGGACCGCTCAGCCACTTGCGGATGTGGGGAATCAGCCATGTTTTTCCGCCAGGGTAACGCAGGGGGCTCCGCTGGGGAACACTGGCAACGTTCACAGCAGGAATCCGTGACCTGTCAAACTCCCGGGTTGTGCCACTCCTTTCCGTCACTGATGAAGTCAGGATAAAATCCTTCATCCGACTACCAGCGCCTCGGTCATTCTGTTCCGTAAGCTCTCCGTCGCTCCCAGGTGATAGAAGTGAGAAAATGTCCTAATTTCATATTCTGAGAATGCTTTATGCAAACGCTCATTTTTCCTATATTTATTCTCAGACCACATTGAATACAGAAACTGGCATGGCAACGTCTTTAGAACGTTCTCCAATCGCAATGCATCAGCATCGGTCCAGGAATTGAAGTAGTCGGTAAAGCGTCCAATATACGGTGGGTCGCAATAAACGAAATCGTCTTTGCGTGCTTGGCTTAGAATATCAGTCCAATCAGCATACATAAACTCCCATGACTTGTCTCCCATGCTGTCAGCAGCATGCTGGACCTGATTGCAAATCTTCGTGATGTAGGCTGGACGAAAGCGTTCCGACTTCCGACAGAATGGAGTATTGAAATTCCCCTTCTTGTTGAAGCGCACCAAGCCACTGAAGCAGGCCCGGTTCAGGAATAGGAAATCGTGTGGGTCGTGCCTCTCGTTGAAGCGCTCTCGCACGCGATAGTAATGTTCTTGTCCGTCCCGTCGAAGGTGCGCGCCTTCTCGCTCCAGAAATGTGCGCACGATGGTGACGGTGACCGTCCCCCGCTGTATCGCCGCATAGAAGTGAATCAGGTGAGGGTTAGCATCACCCAGCAAGGCGCGCTCAGGTTTGATGTTAAAGGGGACGACCGCCGAACCGACAAAGGGTTCTATCCAACGGCCAGAGCCTTCCCAATCTACACTATCCTGGATCAATGGGATTGCCTTCGTCTTAATACCCTGTATCTTGAGTGGCGGGATTTGAACGGCGTGATCAACGCATTCACGGATTCCCGCCATGGCTATCGGCAGGCTGCACTGGAGCTGCCTGGCAACCCGTGGCTGCTGGCAAGGCTCAGCATTGTGGTCCCATGCAACAAGTGGGCCAGCGTCAAGTAGGGTATCAACATCCTTCACAGCTTGATCTGCCCTGTTCTTCATCTGCTGAACCTGATCTGAGGATAGAGAACAACCGTCCACCAAGCTGGAACTGAAGGGCAGTGTGATGCTACTAGATCAAATCCCCATTCACTCATCACCCCTGCCGCAACACCAACCGTCAGCCCTGCTCCGCCCCTGCCCACAGGGGCCAAGGCTTCTTGAGATTGCCGTTGAACCCTCGGGCTCGGATGTTCCTGCAACTGATCCAGGCATGGGCTGCCCGTAGGGCATGGTGTTCCCGCCTGCTGTTCCTGGGCCAGACCACTGTGCCGATTGCCGCCATGATCACCGCCTGGCGTGGCGTCCAGACCTTAGGCTGGTCTGAAGCAATCGCTTGTGTGTCTTGGTGCTTTGGCGCCCCCGACTGTTATCGTCTCCGTTGTGGGAGACCCGGCAGGGTAATACTGCCCAGGTCAGCGCTGCCCAGGGCCAGGTTGACGAGAACGACCGATTGCACCGTCTCTACGGCGTCGGCTTTGAGGAGTTGCAGGTTCCCAATCCCGAGATGCGACTGTTCCTCAGCCTGGAGCGGGAGGTGGACCTGCTGGAACTGGAGCGGATCACCACGGCGGTCGGTTGGCGTCCGCGCCCGCTTCGCCGGGTGCGGCGCGCCCTTCGCCATAGCCTGATGGTGGTGGGGGTCTGGCGTCATGACCCGCTTCTCCCTCGGCTGGTGGGCTTTGCCCGTTGCATCGGAGATGGGGTGATCAATGCCACAGTGTGGGATGTGGTGATCCACCCCGCCTATCAGGGAGCAGGGCTGGGGCTGGGGCTCATGGCGTTTGTTGTCAGGCAGCTCCAGGCCATGGGGGTGGAGCACATCACCCTCTTTGCCGATCCTGGCGTCATCCGCTTCTACCAGAACCAGGGCTGGGAGGTGGAGCCCGATAACCAGCGCTGCTGTTTCTGGTATGCCTCCTGAGGCGGCCACAACCCTGAGCTGGATCATTCCTGCCCGCCAGGAAGCCCAGGGGCTGGCGCTGCTCCTGGCCGATGTGCAGGATGGGCTGGTGGAGGGAGATGAACTGATTGTTGTGGATGGGGAGAGCCAGGACGCCACCCAAGTGGTGGCGCGGCTTCATGGGGCCCATGTGGTGTCTTCCCCCCCCAGCCGCGGTGGCCAGTTGCGGCATGGAGTCGCACAAGCCCAGGGACAGCGACTGGTGTTGATCCATGCCGACTCTCGTCTTGCCGGTGGTGCGGAACTGAGCCGGCAACTGCGCCGGTTGCCTTCTGGCCAGGCCCACTGCTTTCGTCTCAAGGTGGACGATCCCCATCCATGCTTCCGTGTCCTGGAATGGCTGGTGGCCATGCGCACGACCGTACTGGGACTGCCCTACGGAGACCAGGGGCTGGTGCTTGATCGCCATCTTTATGAAGGCTGTGGCGGCTTCCGGGATCTCCCCTTGATGGAAGACGTGGATCTGGTCTTGCGCCTGCGCCGTTGGGGCGGGGTGCGGCAGTTGCCCTACAGCATTCGCACCAGCGCCCGCCGCTGGCGTCGCCATGGCCTGCTGCGCACCAGTCTGCGCAACATGATCCTGATGCTGCGCTGGTTTTGGGGGGAGAAGAGCGAAACCCTCAAGAGGGACTACTACAGCTAGGGTTTCTTACAGCACCAGACAACCATTGGCAACCGATACCCCCGAGGAGCCCCGTCATCCGACCGAACCCGAGGAGCAAGCCAGGACCGGTTCGCCCCTTGATGCCTTGGGAGGCACTGTCCTCCCAGACCATGAGCGTTGGGAGTACTGCGTCATTCACGTGAACGAGGACACCTCGCAGCAGCCTTCCGCCACAGCAGCCAGCGAGAAGCTGGGGGGCTCCATGAGCCCGGACTTCATTGAGCAGCAGTTTCCCGACCAATACAGGCGCAAGCCCTCTCCTCATCCGGCGGAGCAGTTGGGCCGCTTCCTCAACAAGATGGGCAGCAAGGGCTGGATGCTCACCAACATCACCAGCCTGGGTCCACTGCAGATGTACATCTTCCGACGGCGTAAGTTGAATTGAGGTCAATGGCCGCCGGTAGTTCAGAGGTGATTCCATTCCGGTTCAGGACTGCCAGCCAGGGCTGTAGATCCTCCAGGCGGTCCACATCGGCGCGAGAACACAAGGTATGCACCTGAAAACCGGAGGCGCCAGCGCGTTTTCTTGTCAGGGATCCCACCGCAGGGCCGCCCCAGGGCACGTCACTGAACAGGCCGGCGTCGAAGCAGCGCTGCCCCATCAGCCAATATCCGCCGTCCCGTGCCGGACCCAGCACAAGGGGCTTCTCCCCCACGCTGAGCAGGTGGAGCGCTTGCCGCAGATCTCCGGTTTCCAGTCCCAGGCAGTCACTGCCCAGGAGCACCACGCCCCGGTAGTGCCGGGCCAGCCCCCACCGCACCTGGCGGGCCATGCGGCAGCCCAGGTTCCCCCCACCTTGCCGACCCAGACTTGTTCCGCGGGTGGAATACCCCAGCGGCGCAAGCCAGCGGCGCCATGCCTTGAGGCCAGCCCCTGTCACCGCCAGGCGGCGATGGGCCAGCCCTTCCCGCACCAGAGGCTGGGTCAGGGAGAGCACATGAACCAGGAGCCGGGACTGAATGGTTGCCGCAGCCACAGGATGGATGGAACGGGCCAGACGGCGCTTGCAACGGCCAGGGGCAGGCCAGCGGGACAAGACCACCACCAACCAGGGCGGGCGGCTCCGGAACGACGTCAGGCCTGCCCGTTGGGACTGGGACCACGGCATTCAGAACAACTCCAGGTCCAGTTCGCTGGGCACCACCATCAGAGTTCTGGGCAACCCTTGCCGCTCAATGTCCAGCTTCAGCGGTTCACCAACACGACCCCGGTCCACTTGCACCTGCACCTGGGCGGGTGTGCGCACCTCAACCCCCGCTACGGTCCGAATCACGTCACAGGGCTGAAGACCGGCCTGCGCAGCGGGATGGTCCGGCAGCACGTCCACAACCGCCACCCCATCGGTCTCCGGGTAGGCGCAGCCCGCCTCCGCCTGGTTGATCTCGGCAGCAAGCTCCTGGGTGATGCGGCGCAAGCTCACCCCAATGAACGGATGACTGGCCCGCCCATGGGTAATGATCTGCTCGCCAATCTCCCGGGCCTTATTGATGGGGATGGCAAAGCTGATGCCCCCGCCCGGAGATGTGCGGATGAATGTGTTGATGCCAATCACCTGAGCATGGTCGTTAATCAGCGGCCCACCGGAATTGCCAGGGTTGATGGCCGCGTCCGTTTGGATGTAGGAAACCCGTGACCCGCCTGGAACTCCGGTTGTGCGGTCTGTGGCGCTCACGATGCCCAGGGAGACGCTGTTGTTGAGGCCAAGAGGGTTGCCAATGGCAATCGCCCACTCTCCGGGACGCACCTCGTCAGAGTTGCCCAACCTGGCGACAGGCAGGTTCTCGGCACCATCAATCTTGACGATGCCCAGGTCCGTGACCACGTCCGAGCCCAGCACCTGGCCCGTGTAACTGCGACCACTGCGCAAGGTCACCGTAACCCTTTCCGCTCCTTCCACGACATGGTGGTTGGTGAGCACGATGCCATCGGAGCGCGTGATAAAACCTGAGCCCTGGCCTTCAGGGGGATTGTCGTCCAGGGGGCCATCTCCTGGAAAGATGTGGAAGGAGAAGTGGTCTCGCGCCTGGAGGGTGTCGATGCGCACCACGCTGGGACCCACCTTTTCCACCGCCGCAACGACAAAGTCCCCGGGAAGGGACTTCAACAGGGAGCGCTCGGCGGAACCATCACTGCTGGACAGCTTACCCGGCCCGGAAATGGGACCGGCTGCCTGATCACGACGGGAGGGTGGCCAGACGGAAGGCAGGGAGGCACAGCCCACAAGGACGTAACAGAGGCCCAGCAGGACAATCCGCGTGGACATATGCAGGAGAGGACGCGGCACGGGATGATGGCGCTGAGGGCCAGGGAATTGGCTCACTCCATGGGGCCTGTACGGCAGACCGGATTCTAGGTCTCTCGTCCCTGCCCAGGCAACAGGGAGGGCCGGTGCTCCCATGCAAATCCGCCAATCGGACCAGGGGCGTGCAGTTATCGGTGTGGTTCATGGAGCACTGCCATGGAAGGCGACTTCCTGCTAGAGAGTGAAGCCTCAAACTCCACCGCGCAGGGTCAAGCGCTCCGTTGGACAAGAATCAGTCAGGTGCCGAGCTATGGCGTGATATATGCCATGAACTCCAGAAGAACCTGAGCAAACCCAGCTATGCCACTTGGATTGATCCTGTTGGGGGAGCCAGGTTCGACGGGAAGTGCCTGGAGCTTCTCGCCCACAACCCCTTTGCGGCCAATTGGCTGCGGAAGAACTATCAAGGCCTGATTGGCCAACTGGCTTCTGGTATCGCTGGGCAGCCTGTTCAGGTGCTCATCAAGGATGCTCCACAAGATGCTCCGCCCAGCAGCCAGCCGTCCACGAAGGCCGGTCCTGCTGACACAACACCGGGCACCGGCGCCCCCGTCGCTGATCCCCCAGGGACCGATCCCGCCCGTCGGGCTGTGGCAGTCGGCGCCTCAGCGCCATGTCAGCACCCCCCCAACGGTAGGGGCCTCAATCCCCGCTACCTCTTCAGTCGGTTTGTGGTGGGGGGCAATAGCCACATGGCCCATGCGGCCTGCATGGCTGTAGCAGAATCCACCAGCAAGCGTTTCAACCCCCTGTTTCTCTGTGGCAATGCTGGCCTGGGGAAAACCCATCTCATGCAGGCCATCGGTCACCAGCGCCTTCAGGTCAAGCCAAAAGACCGGGTTGTTTATGTCACCACCGAGCAGTTCACCAATGAACTGATCACGGCGATCCGCAAAGACAGGACGCAGAGTTTCCGTGATGACTATCGGCAGGCCGACCTGGTCCTGGTGGATGACATCCAGTTTCTTCAAGGCAAGGAGTACACGCAGGAGGAGTTTTTCCATACCTTCAACTGGCTGCATGAGTCGGGCCGCCAGGTCGTGTTGGCCAGTGATCGTCCTCCCAGCCAGATCTGTCAACTCCAGAAGCGACTCATCTCCCGCTTTTCCATGGGCCTGGTGGCCGATATTCAGTCCCCTGACCTGGAAACCCGCATGGCCATCCTCCACAAAAAGGCCGACCAGGACAAAGTGGAGCTACCTGAAGAGTTGATCCACTACATTGCCTGCAATTTCATCTCCAACATCCGTGAGTTGGAGGGGGCCCTGACCCGTGCGGTGGCCTACTGCTCCATTACGAGCCAGCCGCTGAATGCCAGGACAGTGGCGCCCATTCTGAACACGTCCGCCGAGTCGGCACAGGTGAGCCCCCAACGGGTCATTGAAAGCGTTGCCCAGGTGTTTGCAGTGGCGGCGGCGGATCTGCGAGGCAGTAGCCGCAACCGGATCGTGAGCCAGGCACGCCAGATGGCCATGTATCTCCTACGGCAGCACACCAGCCTGTCCCTCGGCAAAATTGGCCAATGCTTCGGGAGGAAGGACCACACCACTGTTCTCTATGGGATTCGACGTATCAGTAAGGCTCTGAGCAAGGACCCCGAGTTGGCCCGACAAATGACAAAAGTGTGTAGCCTGCTGGGAGCATGGAGTAACCATGCCTAGAGAAATGTTGAGTCTTTATATAGCAAAGTGCCCCCATAGGAAAAGACGTACCTGAATAGGCGCCACATTGCGGATCTGTGGCCTTCAGGTTGTCCACAGTTGCTCCTTAAATAAGTGTTTCTGCTGTGGCCTTACTGCGTTGGCGGCAACGTCTACAGATTCCCCGCAGAATGAGACGCACCTCTGTCAACTCAAAGCCCGTAACTTGAGCCACGTCCCTGGAAGCTGCGGTAATGACCTCGCTGATAAACTCTTCTGTATGCTCGCAGCGCATACAGACCATATGGTGGTGTGCCTTGCTGCCACCCTGGCGCAATTCATAGCAGCGTAAACCCTCTTGCCATTCTCCCTCGTCCAATAGCCTCATGGTCACCAGAAGCTTGAGGCTGCGGTAAACGGTGGCCAGGGACACCTTGTTCCCCGACTGCTTCAGATGGTGATGCACATCATCTGCTGTAAGGTGATGGCCAGGTCCCAGATTCTGAAACAGAGACAGCACTTTTTCCCGTTGAGGAGTCAGCCGCCGACCTGCCGTGTTCAGCACTTCCCGCAGATGCTCCTGTGAGTACTGCTGGATTGCTGCTACGGGAACGCGCTTGACCATTGGAGCAGGGCTTACAGCCTCCACAATCAGGATACACTTTCTCTACACCTGCAGAGGATGGGTCGAATCAGCAGCAAATGCATCCCCCAGGGCGAAGGCTGGTAGGGCCAGCCCTCGCCCTGGGAAACCTTTCTGCATCAGGTCCCACAACCAGGCGGGAGCGAGGGAATGCCCCCTCAGACTGCCACAGCCACGCGGGGATCCAGGCTGCCCTTGGCATAGAGATCCGCGTAGACACTGATGGGTTTCTGCTTGATCATGCTGGCCTTGCCGGCACACCAGAACTGCTGATAGCGGTCAAGGCACACCTGCTTCATGTACTTGCGGGCCGGCTTGTTAAAGTGGCGTGGGTCGAAGTTGCTGGGATCGGCAGCGGCAGCCTCTCGCACCGCCGCGGTGAAGGCAAGGCGGTTGTCTGTGTCAATGTTCACCTTGCGCACACCGTTGCGGATGCCCTCCTGGATCTCTTCCACGGGTACCCCATAGGTCTCGGGGATGTCGCCACCGTGCTGGTTGATCATGTCCAGCCACTCCTTGGGCACTGAACTGGAGCCATGCATCACCAGGTGGGTGTTGGGCAGAGCCTTGTGAATTTCCGCGATGCGGGAGATGGCCAGCACCTCGCCTGTGGGCTTGCGGGTGAACTTGTAGGCGCCGTGGCTGGTTCCGATGGCAATGGCCAGGGCGTCCACCTTTGTCTTGGCCACGAAGTCGGCGGCTTCACCAGGGTCTGTCAGCAACTGATCCCGAGAGAGTTCTCCCTCGAAACCATGGCCGTCTTCGGCATCGCCCTTGCCCGTCTCCAGAGATCCCAGGCAACCCAGTTCCCCTTCCACGCTGACGCCCACGGAGTGGGCCACGTCCACCACCGTTCGGGTGACGTTCACGTTGTAGTCGTAGCTGGCGGGGGTCTTGGCGTCCGCTTCCAGAGAGCCGTCCATCATCACCGACGTGAAGCCGTTGGTAATGGCGGAATAGCAGGTGTTGGGGGCATTGCCGTGGTCCTGATGCATTACCACGGGGATGTGGGGGTACGTCTCCGTGGCGGCCAGGATGAGATGCCGGAGGAAGGTTTCGCCTGCATACTTGCGGGCGCCGCGTGAGGCCTGGAGGATGACCGGGCTGTCGGTCTCGTGGGCTGCTTCCATGATCGCCTGCACCTGCTCGAGGTTGTTGACGTTGAAAGCAGGAATCCCGTAGCCGTGCTCAGCGGCATGGTCGAGAAGAAGTCGAAGGGGAACCAGCGCCATGGCAGTGAAGGGGGTGTCCGGTGGTCACGGAGAGTTTACCGGATTGGAAGAAAGTCTGTTGAATGCCAGCCACCAATTGGGTGATTGGCCCTGCCACACTTCGGACCTTCGGACCTGACCACTGCCGTTCAGGGATGCAAGCCCCGTCCTTCAGGGCGGAGAGGAAGTCAAAACACTTCAGGGAAAAATCCATGGGTCGCCTGAGATTCGAACTCAGGACCAGCCGGTTAAAAGCCGGATGCTCTACCGCTGAGCTAGCGACCCTGATTGGTCAGTCCCATGGAGACTATCACGCAAGCGCCACTTTGACCATGCTTGAACCCACGACTACGGCTCCCTGGCCCTCACCCCGCCAGGCCCCAGGCAGTTGGGTGGCCGCTTCTGCCGTTGTGGTGGGGGACGTGGAACTGGCTTCCGGCGCTTCGGTCTGGCCCACAGCGGTGCTTCGCGGAGACCTGGCCTCCATCCGCATCGGTCCCAACAGCAACGTTCAGGATGGGGCCATTCTCCATGGAGATCCAGGCGCTCCCGTGGTCATTGCGGCCCAGGTCACCATTGGTCACCGGGCCGTGATCCATGGCGCCAGTGTGCAGGAGGGCGCCTTGGTGGGCATCGGCGCCATCGTGCTCAATGGGGTCACCGTGGGGGCGGGGGCCATGGTGGCCGCTGGGGCTGTGGTCACCAAGGACGTGCCCCCCGGAACGCTGGTGGCCGGTGTTCCCGCCAGGCCAGTGCGATCCCTCGATAAAGAGGTGCTGGAGGAGCAGCGCCGCCATGCGGATCACTATGCCCAGTTGGCCCGCACCCATGGGACGCTGGCGTCGGAGGGCGTTTTTGGTCACGGGTTGGTCACAGATTGTGGCCAGGCAGCCCACAGCACCCCACCTGAAGGGCCACGGTTGTAGGGTATGAGCCAACGATTGCTGCTGAACCCGTGGATTGGCGTCTGCTCCTCGTTGCCTTCCCCGTGCTGGCCGCCCTGAGTTGGGTGGTCTTCATCATTGGTCGCGACGCCCTCAGTCAGTTCCGACGCACCATGAAGGAACTCCGCTGAACTCAACTTCGCTGGCCCGTCACTGGCCATGGGGTTAACCCACTCCACCCCGGCCTGGGACGCCGTCGTCATTGGTGCGGGCATCGGCGGCCTGGTCACAGCCTCCCAGTTGGCTGCCAAGGGGGCCCGCACCCTGGTGCTGGAGCGTTATCTGATTCCTGGCGGCAGTGCCGGCAGCTTTGATCGTCCCGGCTACCGCTTCGACGTGGGCGCCTCCATGATTTTCGGCTTTGGCAAGGGGGGCACCACCAACCTGCTGACCAGGGCTCTGGCCGATGTGGGGGAAGAGTTGGACACCATCCCCGATCCCGTTCAACTCCACTACCACCTGCCGGATCACCTGGACCTGGCGGTGAGCCGGGACTACAACACCTGGATTGCCACCCTGGCGGAGCAGTTTCCGGGTGAAGTCCGGGGCATTCGCGCCTTTTACGACACCTGCTGGCAGGTGTTTCGCTGTCTGGACGCCATTCCCCTCAAGTCCCTTGAGGAGCCCCGCTACCTGGCCCGGGTGTTTTTCCGCAATCCCCTGGCTTGCCTGGGTCTGGCCCGCTGGCTGCCCGTGAACGTGGGGGACGTGGCCCGGCGTCACATCCATGATCCCCAACTGCTGCGCCTCATTGACATGGAGTGCTACTGCTGGTCCGTGATGCCGGCTGATCGCACGCCCATGATCAACGGTGGCATGGTCTTCGCGGACCGCCACGCGGGGGGTGTGAACTATCCCAAGGGGGGTGTGGGAGAAATCAGCCGCCGGCTGGTGCGGGGGCTGAAGCGGCACGGGGGAGACATTCGCTACGGCGCCCGGGTGACCCAGGTGCTGTTGGAGCGGAACCGCGCCGTTGGGGTGATCCTGACCAACGGGGAGCAACTACAGGCCCGGCGAGTGATTTCCAATGCCACCCGTTGGGACACCTTCGGGAGGCTGGTGCCGGAGGAGCACGTTCCCCGCCGGGAGAAGGTGTGGCGCCGGCGCTACAAGCCCTCCCCCTCCTTCCTCTCCCTGCATCTGGGGGTGAAATCCGGGGTCATCCCCCCCCACAGCCATTGTCACCACCTGTTGCTGGAGCGCTGGGAGCAGATGGATGCCGAGCAGGGCACCGCTTTTGTATCCATCCCCACCCTGCTGGATCCTGATCTGGCCCCACCCGGTCGCCACGTTGTCCACGCCTTCACCCCCAGCAATCTTGAGCATTGGGAAGGCTTGGGTCCATCGGCCTATCGCCAGAAAAAGGAGGCCGCTGCTCAACGCCTGGTGAAGCGCCTGAGCCGCCTTTGGCCTGGTCTGGAGGAGGCCATCGGGCATCGGGACGTTGGCACACCCCGCACCCACCGCCGCTTTCTGGGTCGCAGCCGGGGCAGCTACGGCCCAGTGCCTGCACAGCGCCTGCCGGGATTGCTGCCCATGCCCTTGAACCGTACTGGAATTCCGGGTCTCTACTGTGTTGGGGACTCCTGCTTCCCGGGTCAGGGTCTCAATGCGGTGGCCTTCAGTGGCTATGCCTGTTCCCACCGCGTGGCGGCTGATCTGGGCCTCCCCTAGGGCCGGTGGAGAACTGGTTGGCTTCCTCCTGAATAAGGCGGTACTCACTTGGTCCGGGATATGGAGTGCAGAGACATGCTACGCTGAAGCAGACTTTCATGCCTCAACATATCAATGGAGAACATTTTCATTTTCCTTGTTGCTGTTATTATCGCGACTTTGCCAACATCAACAGAAGAAAGTGGTCTGGCATGGGAGGCAATATGGATACGGAATTAGTCGTTTAGGGCTTGCCAGTGTGAGAGGGCGTCTGAGCATGGGTGTGCCGCCTGAGGAGAGCCATGAACCTGATGCATCAGCCAGCGTTGGCCACTGGCAAGCCTGCATCCAGTATCTGGAGGAGAAGCGCTGGGGCCAGCACCCCTGTCGGCCCCAGTGCGGCAGGCAACGGGTAGCCCGTAAGCAGGACGGTAAGCGCAGCGGGCGCTGGAATTGCCATGGTTGCAAGTCCAGTTTCAATGTGTTGTCCGGGACGATTGTTGAGAGGACTATGGCGATGCCCAAGTGGTTTTTGGCCGTTGGCTGCCCGCAAGGCCACCCAGGAAGAGTGCCACGATGCCGTAATCGATTCACCGTGGCAATCTGGAGAAGATCAGAGTCACGCAACGATACACTGTTTGACGGCTCTGGTACGCAAGGGCCAGGCAAGCAAATCATACCCTTTGGCGTTCAGAAGCCCTCCTCCAGCCTTCCCGTCTCCATCCTGGACAAGCAGATCAGAGAGCCTTGGAACATCTCTCCGGCCACCATGGACACCCTTCAGGCAACTCATCAGCCCAAAACCAACAGGTCCGTTTAATTACTTACTGCAATAAATTCTTCAACTTTCATATCTACTTGTTTTACAATTTCCCGCAATAATCTGGGTGATATGTCTTGTAGAACCGTGTACAGGTACAATGATTATCTGATCATCTTCATGCTTAAAAATTTTGTGAGAACCTGATTTAATGATCTTCTATAAATCCAAGTTTTCTTAAGATATAGAGATAATTTTCCTTTTGTTGTAATGGCAATATAAGTTCGAAGAAATTTCGAAAATACGCACCAAATTCTCTCTCTTTTACTTGCTAATAAAGATTGTTGATCGGTTGTCATAATTTTTTTATTTAGAGACTACAAGGCTCCAGATAAGATTGCTTATTCAAAGCACACCATTAAGGAAACGCTGGAGAACGCCCTAAGTACCAGTGGAGGAGGGGTAAACGGTA
>VXWH01000050.1 GCA_009836025.1 Synechococcus sp. SB0668_bin_13
GTAACCCCAACAACAGTGACGTCACGGGCTACGAGTATCAGCAGAAGGCGGGTGGGGGCAGCTACGGCAGTTGGACCGCCATCAGCGGCAGCAGCGCCACCACCGTGAGCCATACGGTGAGCGGTCTCACCAACGGCACGGCCTACAGCTTCCGTATCCGTGCAGTGGCGGGGAGTGTGAACGGCGCTCAATCGGACGAGGCCACGGCCACGCCGGTGGCGGCTGCCCCTGGCAAGCCCACGGGCTTCAGCGCCACGGCGGGCAACGGCGCGGTGAGCCTGGCATGGAGTAACCCCAACAACAGTGACGTCACGGGCTACGAGTATCAGCAGAAGGCGGGTGGGGGCAGCTACGGCAGTTGGACCGCCATCAGCGGCAGCAGCGCCACCACCGTGAGCCATACGGTGAGCGGTCTCACCAACGGCACGGCCTACAGCTTCCGTATCCGTGCGGTGGCGGGGAGTGTGAACGGTGCTCAATCGGACGAGGCCACGGCCACGCCGGTGGCGGACGACAGAGATAACGGTGGTGGCGGTGGTGATAGGGCCACTACTCCGCCCCCGTCCAGGCCCAGCGTGCGCATCAGCGGCGGCGATGACATAACGGAGGGTGAGGCGGCCCGCTTCACTGTGCGCCGCACCGGTGGGACAACCCAAGCTCTGAACGTCCTGCTGACTGTATCAGAGCAGGAAGGAGAAGGTCGGGACTTCGTGGCCACCGGCAACGAGGGTAGCCAGCAGGTGACCATCCCGGCCGGGGAACGCTCGGCGGTCCATACCGTCCCCACCGTGGACGACGACACCGATGAACCACACGGCGCAATAACCGTGGCAGTCGAAACAGACAGCGCCTACGACACCGGCAACGGCGCAACCGCCACCGTGGCAGTGCAGGACAACGACGAGACGGTTCCTGCTGAGCCGGTGATCAGCATCAGTGGCGGCCCTGCCGTCACCGAGGGCGACCCTGTGGTGTTCACCCTGAGTGCCAACCCCGACTCCATCGAGGAGATCATGGTGAACGTGATGGTCAGCAATAACGGCAGCACCGCCGCTGGGGGACAGACGGGACCCAGAACCGTGACCATCCCCCCATCCCGTGTGGCCACCCTGACGGTGCTCACCGAGGACGACGCCACCGATGAACCCGATGGCCAGATTATCGCCCGCGTCCTTCCCGGCCCAGGCTACAGCCTGGAGCAGAGCAGCGCCGTGGCAACCGTAGTCGTGGTCGATGACGACCAGCCCGCTGTGGTGGCCTCACCCTCCCGCCTGACGGTGGCGGCAGGAGACAGCGGCCGCTACACCGTCGCGCTGGATCGACAGCCCTATCAGGATCGCACCCTGACCATCAGCAGCGATGCCCCTGCTTCGGACTTGAGCATCCAGCCTCGACGGCTGCTCTTCACACCCTCCAACTGGGCTACGCCACAGACGGTGACCATAACGCCACACACCACCCTGCCGGGTCCCGTCACCCTCAGCCACGCATTGACAGGGGACGGGGCCGGCGTCAGCAGCACCGTCACCGTGACGGTGATTGCTGCTGCGCCAGCGAAGGCGGCGCCGCAGGGTTGGCTCACCCGCTTGGGCCGCACCGTCTCCCAACAAGTGGTGGACGCACTCCGGGATCGCTTCAATGCACCACCACCGCTCCCGGGTCTGCGCCTCACCGTGGCAGGGGAAGACCTCACCAGCGCCACCCCCTTGGTGGGGAACCAGCAGGCGTTGTCCAAAACGTTGGGATTCCAGCCCGTCACCACAAAACAACTGGTGCAGGACTCCAACTTCTCCTTCTCCCCGCCCCCGGCAGAGCAAGAGGGGCAGGAGGAGAGTGCGCCCCACTTTGCCCTCTGGGGCCAGGGCGCGTTCTCCTCCTTCCAGGGAGCGGAAGAGGCCGTCTCCCTGGAGGGGAACGTGACCACCGCCCTGGTGGGGGCGGAGTGGAGCAGCCAGCGCTGGCAGGCCGGCGCCGCACTCTCCCGCTCCTGGGGTGACGGCTCCTATGAAGGAGAAGAAGACCGGGACGGGGACCTCAACAGCACCCTCACTGCCCTCTTCCCCTATGGCCGCTACGGCCTCACCCCACGGCTGGGCCTCTGGGCCGTGGCCGGTTACGGCTGGGGACAACTCTCCCTCCAACCTGATGGGATGGATGGGGAGTACCAGCCCGGCGCCAACCTGGGCATGGCCGCTGTGGGCATGGACGGCATCCTGCTGGACGGCGGGGCTGAAGACCTCTCCCTCACAACAACGGCTGACCTGCTCTCCCTGACCACCACCTCGGAGGCGGTGGACGGCCTTGACGCTTCAGAAGGCAACGTCACCCGCTTCCGCCTTGGCATCGAGGCCGAACGCCCCTTCCCCCTGTCCGACGGCGCCTCCCTCCTCCCCTCCCTGGAGATCGGCGTCCGACAGGACAGTGGCGATGCAGAATCCGGCTTCGGCGTGGAAGTGGCCGCCGGACTCTCCTGGAACGCCCCGGAGCGCGGCATCAGCGCCGATCTCCATGGCCGCACCCTTCTGGCCCATGCAGAAGAGCAGTTCAGAGAACAGGGGGTGGCGCTCTCCTTCTCATGGGACCCCGACCCCTCCAATCGCGGACCCTCCTTCTCCCTCGGCCGTTCCCTGGGCGCCACGGCGGAAGGAGGCATGGATGCACTGCTCAAGCCCACCGTCCTGCAGGAGCTGGACGACGACGGCAACGGGCAACAGCAGTTGGAAGCCACCCTGGCCTACGGCTTCCCCGCCTACAACAACCGCCTCACCCTCACTCCAGGACTGGCAGTGGCACTCTCCTCCACAAGTCGGACCTACAGTCTGCTGTGGTCGGTGGCGCCCTATGCCCAGCTTGGCCAGGCGGAACCTTGGCAACTCTCCCTGGAGGGTGAACGACAGGAGGACAACAACCCGGACTCCAGCGCCAACCACTCCCTCAACCTTCGCTTCTCCCTCCCCTTCTGAGGTTGAGGCTGGGCCGCGCCAAGGGGGCTCCTGTGTTGCCCATTGCCCGCTGCCGCCCGGGTGGCGCCGCCTGCCCAAATGGTTCTGGCCTGCGCTGAAGGCAAGTCCCACTTGGTGATCGCCCAACAATGCCTTGCAAGAGATCCGCCACCCATGGGAGCCGTCCGCACCATGGTGGACGCTCCGGCATCGCGGGGCGGTGGCGCTTCTCGGCGCTGGGGGAGGTGGGGCAGGTCAGTGCCGCCATTGCCGACAGCAGCCTGATTGAGGAGATCTCCCGCCTGAGTACGAGCGCCTTCCGTCTGGCGGCCAGCAGGTCCTTTGGCAACGGCAACCGGTTGCGCCTCTCCCTGGCCCAGCCCCTGCGGGTGGAGGCTGGTGCTGCCCGGTTCTCCCTGCCCACGGGTCGCACCCCAGAATGGGTGGTACCGCCACCTCCTTCTCCGCCCCCCTGTCCCCCAGTGGCCGCCAAGTGGATCTCACCACCACCGTTGAACTGCCCCTGGCCGAGGGCCGGCTCTGGCTGGGGGTGAGCAGGAGCGCCCAACCGCAGCACCAGCACCAGCACCAGGCCGCACCGGAATGGGTGCTCTTCACCACCTATCGCGTCACTTGGTGACACCCATCCCACCGCCATGCCATCCCTGCCTTGCTTCTCCACCTGGATCAATGCTTTGGCAGGCGGTCCCGTAGCAGGCTGGCCACGTAGCTTCGTGCTTCCTGGGGGTTGCCGCCAGCCAACTGGGCCAATTCCTCTTCGCGATCAGCCAGGGTGGAAAGCGCCATGACCCGGGTGCGGGTGCGCCCCCCCTCCATGTGCTTGCTCACCCGAAAATGGTGATCAGCACGGGCGGCAATCAGGGGCTGGTGGGTGACACAAAACACTTGATGAAACCGTGCAAGACGGTGCAGAAGCCCGGTCATGGCGGCACTGACGCGGCCACTCACACCGCTGTCAATCTCATCGAACAACAGGGTGACAGGGAGGTCCGTCTTGGTAAGGCAGGTTTTCAAGGAGAGGAGGAAACGGGACATTTCACCTCCGGAGGCCACATCCCCAAGTGGGGCCATGGTTTCACCGGGATTCGCGGAAAAGAGGAAGCACACCTCCTCGCTGCCATGCTCGGTGGGAGGCTGAGGCTTCAATTCCACGGTAAAGCGCATCTGCTCCAATCCCATGGGTCTCAGCATGTCCATGAGATCAGCCACGAGACGATCCGCTGCCTGGCGACGGCATTGGCGCAGTTGGCCACAGACCTGGCAAAGCCGGTCATGGGCAGTGCGTTCCTCCTGCTCAACGCGCCGCTGCTGCGCTTCCCAATCCAACTCCGTCGTGGCCCCTTCGAGTTCATCCCGGCGGCGGATCAACTGGGCCAGGCTTTGCCCATACCGTCGCTCCAGGCGTTGAAGCTGGGCGATGCGCTCCTGAAGATCGGCCAGGGCCAGGGGATGGCTCTCCAGTTGCTGGCCGTAGTCTTGCAGCGCCCCAGCCACCTCTTGCACCTCGTCCTGGGCTTGTTGGAGGCGTTGCAGGAGCGGCTGAAGGTCGGGGTCAAGGGCAGCCAGGGCCTGCAACTCCCCCTCCGCCTGCCCAAGGAGGTCCAGGGCTGACGCCTGACCGGGCAAAGGCTCCTGAAGGTTCTGCACCACAGCCCAACTGCCCTGTTTCAGGCGCAAGGCATGGGCAAGTCGATCCTGGCTCCGCTTCAGGGTAACCAACTCCTGGGGGTCTTCCAGAGCAGCCTGGCGCAGATCCATGAGCATCTGGGCGTTCTCCTGCCAACGTTGTTGCAAGGCTGTCCGTTCTGCCTTGAGGCGCTCCAGGGCGGAGCGCTGCCGAACCCATGTTTCATGGGCCGCCGCCACCTGGAGGCGGGCCTGTCGATGGCTGAGATCGCCAAAACCATCCAGCCAACAGCGTTGCTGAGCCGGACGCCCCAACCTCTGGGTTTGCCCCTGAACCGTCAGGTCAATGAGCAACGGCCGCAGCTCCAGGAGGGTCTGGCGGTTTACACTGACGCCGTTAATGCGTCCGCGGCTACTGATCCGTCCGCCACGACGAGACAGGCGACGGGTCACCACCAACGCTGACGGCTGCTGTCCCATGACCCCAAGGCCCCGCTGTTCCAGCAGAAGAGATGTTCTCTTATGGGGAGCAAACCAGCCTTCGATCCGGGCCTGATCCTGGCCATGGCGCAGCAAGTGCTTGGGAACCTCGGCGCCCAGCAACACGTCCAGGGAATCAAGGAGCAGGGATTTGCCTGCTCCGGTTTCACCGGTCAGGACGGTCAGCCCAGGAGAAAACTCAAGGTCAAGGGCATCAATCAGAGCAACGTTGTCCAGCTTCAGCGCCAGCAGCACAGGCGCAAGGGCAATGGATGCCCCAAGGATAAGCCCATGGCCACCAGCAAAGGCTCTTCAGGTTTTCCTAGGCTCAGGCCTGAGAACCAGGAGATGAATGTGGCCCCCAGGAGGACGGCAG
>VXWH01000177.1:0-3087 GCA_009836025.1 Synechococcus sp. SB0668_bin_13
ACGTCACAGGACGGGCCGGAACACCACGGTGGCGGAGAACAAGGGGGCGGACAACGTTCAGCATGAGGGGGGGGAGGTTCCCCAATCAGGCATGACCTGAGTCGGTATCCACCTGTACCACACAAACGGAATGAGGTGAAGGGACGTGTTTTGACGGTTTCCAGAGGCGTCCTTCAAGACCCAGGTGGATCACAAGAGCGGGGATTCCCTCTTGTGGCGTGTTGGTCCCGGAAAGCCGATTGGTTCCGTAGGAACCGGTGGCGCTGGGTGGGGTTAGCGTCATGTCCAAGCCCTGCCAATCCTTCCGCCGCTGTCCTTGCCTAGTCCGTTGCCGTGCCGCCAGTTCCATGGTTCCGCTTGGCGCATGCTGTTTGCAGGTCTCCTCCTGGCGCTGCTCCAGCAGTATGGTCTCCAGCAGCGCCAGGGCCGTCTGTTGGCGGCGCGGCCCGCTGTGGATGCATCGGCAGTACTGGAATTACGCTACAGCCGCCCCGTGGATCCGGCCTCCCTGGCCGCATCCATCCAGCTTGCACCTGATGTGCCCTTCAGCGCCACAGCGGATGGCGCCACGGTCCACCTGCGCCTGAGCCAGCCCTATCGCGCCAGCGGCCCCCTGGTGGTGAGGCTGGGCGGCCAGGACCAGCGGGGCCAGCCCCTCCACCGGGTCCGTCTCCGATGGGAGCCCCGCCCCTTGCTGCTGGGGCTGGTGTCCAGTCCCCATGGCCAACGCCTGGAGTTGGGCTGGCCCGATGGCGCGTGGCGGCCCATCACCCCATGGGAGAGCAGCATCAGCAACGTGTTGCCTCTGCGGGATGGGCGGGGCGTTGTCTATGCCGCTGCGGTGGATTCCCTCAGCCAGAAAAACTGGTTTGTGGCGGTGGAGCCATCCAGTGTGGTGTTGGGCCACCAGCCCCCAGCGCGGCGGCAGGCCACGCCATCCCCCCTGCCGGGTCCCACAACCCTCCATAGCCATTTCAGCAGCAGCAACACCGGCCTGCTGCTGCTCCAGGGCGTGAGCAGGGCCGCCTTGGAGCAGCCCGCCGACCACCCACCGTTTTTGCGGCTCTTCCAACCCGGCCAGACCTGGCGGGCGCAGTGGCTGGGGCGGCAGGATCAGCGCATTTCTCCCCCTTGGAGACAGGTGGCGCCACTGGATCAACAGCCGGCCGGACCGGTGGAGTTGCTGCCCAGCGGGGATGGGATCGTCTTCCCCGATGAGAATGGGCTGGTGGTGGTCAGCTTGCCGCCCCTGCCGCCCCAGCGCCAACTCCTGCCCGGCAACCGGGACCTGAAAACCTTCTGTGGTGCGGGGCAGCGGGCTGTGGTGCTGGAGCACCAGCCCGATTACATCAAAACCGTCGAGCTCTTGCGTCCCGGCTTGGCGCCAGAGACGGTGTGGGAAGGGGAGGCTGCCATTCTCGCCGTTGCTTGTGACGAAACCGCGGAGCGCATCTGGCTGCTCACCGTTGATGGCGTCCTGAGGGATGGTCAACCCCATCAGGACATCCTCCTGTTGGAAGTGCAGCCAGGCCATGGTGTGGTGACTGCGCTTGCTTTGACGGACCACGGCCTGAGCGCCACCCCCACCCTCCACTACGACCCTGTCACCCACCGTCTTTTGACCGTGCTGGAGCGCACCGTAGAGACCCGGGATTCTGCGGAGGCCCGGAGCGAAGCGCTGCTGATCACCCTCACCGCCCCTGGTCAGCAGGCGCCGCCACAAGTGAGCAGCATCAACAAGCCCATGGACATTGCATATTGGATGGTTCGGTCTTGATGATGTAATTAACCCAGATCTTTCTTCTCTTGGCAAAGGTCGTCCATGAGTTGCTCCTCAAAACCCGGATCCGGGACCTCCCATGCGGACCACTGGCCATTGCTGCCGGTTTGGTTGATGCGCCTGGCCGGGCAGTTGATGGCCAGATAGAACGATTGGCCAGAGCGATTCAGGCTTTTTGCAACCCAATGGCCTTCAATCTTCTGCCAATCTTGCCAATCGACTTTGAGGGGTCCGTAGGAACGCCAGCCGGAATCCACGGTTACCCCACCGCTGTTGGCTGCCGACGCGGCTGCAGCGTCCGGATTTGCCGCCGCTACGCGGTCGCATTGCGCCCCGCCGGGCAATTCCAACTGATCTCCCACATGGAGAGTGTTGCCAGGGCGGGGATTCAGGGCCATGAGAGCTTGGGCATTGACCCGGCACTTACGGGCAATGCTATAGAAAGCATCCCGCGGCTGCACCTCGTAATAGCTTTTTGTGGGGGTCGTCTGGGTCGCTGTTGTATCCGTACTTCTGTTGGCGCCGGCGGCGCCTTGGGATGGGCTGGCGCTGGCCACCGTGGCGGATTCGTCCAGGCAGCGGGCATGGCTGGGCAGTTTCAACTGCTGACCGGGGCGCAGAACGGTGGGGCTCTCAGGGTTGAGGCTGATCAGCTCTCTGGTGTCCACCTGGCATTTCTGGGCAACGCTATAGAAACCCTCCCGCGGCTGCACCTGATAAAAGATTGTTCCCCTGGCCGTTGTCTGGGCCGGTGTTGTGGTTGTGCCGGCCCTGGCCGCCGTGGCGGGTTCGCCCGGGCAGCGGGCATTGCCGGGTAGTGTCAACTGCTGGCCAGGTTGCAGGGTGGTTCCGCTTGCAGAATTGAGGCGCATCAGTTCCTTGGCATCCACCTGGCATTTGCGGGCAATGCCATAAAAGCTCTCCCGCGGCTGCACCTGGTAGGCCACATACCTGACGGCTGCACCGGCAAGGTCCCTGCTACTCCCACATTGGGCATTGCCAGGTAGACGCAGCTTTTCCCCCAGTTTGAGAGCATTGTCCGGGCGGGGGTTCAGACCCATGAGTTCATGGACATCCACCCGGCACTTACGGGCAACGCTGTAGAAGCTGTCCCGCGGCTGCACCTGATACGCTGAAGCGGTGGCGGCGGAACCCACGCCACTGCCACACCGGGCATTGCCAGGTAGACGCAGCTTTTCCCCCAGTTTGAGAGCATTGTCCGGGCGGGGGTTCAGACCCATGAGTTCATGGACATCCACCCGGCACTTACGGGCAACGCTGTAGAAGCTGTCCCGCGGCTGCACCTG
>VXWH01000177.1:3097-30363 GCA_009836025.1 Synechococcus sp. SB0668_bin_13
CATCCACCCGGCACTTACGGGCAACGCTGTAGAAGCTGTCCCGCGGCTGCACCTGGTAGCGCCCGCTGGCCAACGCAGGGGCCACCATCAAACTCAGCAGAGGAATTGCGGCCAGCAAACGAAAGGAGCGAGCCATCACCAGGATTGGGGAAGGAACGAGTGGTTTCAACAATGCCAGAGATCCCCCGAAGATGCCAGCCCGAACCCGTGGGCCTGTGGCAACAAGCGTTGTGACGTCCTGTCGGCGCGCCATGTTGTCCTTGGTTGGTCACTCTAGGTCATCAAGCGGAATCCATCCAGGATCACCCCATAGAGGAAGCCCACACGCAAGCTATCCACCAGGTGGAGCCAAAGATGGCTGGCCTGTCGCCGCAGCCGCGGCCGCTGTCGCACCAACACTTCCGTCAGGACCATGGTGACAACGGCCACCATGGGATCCAGAAGGTTCAGCGACCCGGAAACAGTGGTGATGCTGTTCCCCAACAGAAATGCCGTCGTGAAGACCACAGCCAGCAAGGACACATGGCGCCAGGGATTGGCCGCCCAAAGCGCCAGGTCATGGAGACTCTCCCCCATGACCTGACGTAGGCGGGTGCGCTGCATCACCGTGATTGACTCCAGGCTTACCTTACTCGGAGAAGGCGTAATCCCGGGTGAGCTTGTAGACCGTGCCGGAGAGGAACACCAGGGCAATCAGGTTGGGAATTGCCATCAGGCCGTTGAGGGTGTCGGCCACACCCCAGACAATACCGCGATCACCGGCAATGGAGCCAATGACCACAACCGCAACCCAGATCCAGCGAAAAGGCTTGATAGCCTTGACGCCAAAGAGAAACTCGGTGCATTTCTCGCCGTAGAAGCTCCAGCCCAGCACCGTGGTGAAGGCAAAGAACAACAGACTCAGGGTCACAATCCAGCCACTGCCGCTCAAGCTTTCGTTGAAGGCCGCGATGGACAGGTTGGAGCCTGACTCCCCCCCACTTATGGCGCCACTGGAGATGATCACCAGGGCCGTCAAGGTGCAGATGACGATGGTGTCGATAAAGGTGCCCAGCATGGCGATGGTGCCCTGGCGGACAGGCTGACTTGTTTTTGCCGCTGCGTGGGCGATGGGGGCACTGCCCAGACCTGCTTCATTGGAGAAGATCCCCCGCTTGAAGCCTTGAAGAATCACCGTGCCAATGACGCCACCTGCTGCAGCCTGACCCGTGAAGGCATTGGAAAAAATACTGCCAACGGCGCCGGGTACTGCACCTGCATTGATCACCAGCAGCAGCAGACAAGCCACAACATAGACGATGGCCATGAAAGGCACCACCGCGGAGGCCACCTGGGCGATGCGTTTGACACCGCCAATGATGACCATGCACACCAGCGCCCCCATCACCACAGCGGTCAGCCAGTTGGGGATGCCAACCGTTCCCAGCGCCCTGGCCACCTCAAACGATTGAACCCCGTTCCCGATGCCAAACGCTGCCAACATGCCAAAGAGGGCAAACACCCACCCGAGCCAGCTCCAACTGGCCCCCAGGCCGTTCTTGATGTAGTACATGGGGCCGCCCACGTGGTTGCCCAAGGGGTCCACCTCTCGATAATGCACCGCCAGGACCGCCTCGGCATACTTTGTGGCAATGCCAAAGAAGGCCACGACCCACATCCAGAACACGGCTCCGGGTCCACCCACGAAGATGGCCGCCGCCACACCGGCAATGTTGCCAGTGCCCACGGTGGCGGAGAGGGAGGTCATCAAGGCCTGGAAGGGGGTAATGTCCCCGTCTTTGTCTTCTGAGGAGTCCGCAGGCTTCAGCATCAGGCGGAAACCGTAACCCAGCCGCCGGATTGGCATGAAGCCGAGCCGCAGCATCAGGAGAATGCCTGTTGCAGCGATCAGTATCACCGTGGGCCAGCCCCAGGCAAAACTGTTGATGGGATCATTGATAGACTTGATCACCCCCTCGATTCCCGTCACGGCAGTCACCAAGGGCAACGATGCTATCATGTGCTTTGTTCCAAGTCATCCCGATCCTAAGCCGAATACCCAAATTGTCAACTCTCCGTTACCCAAATTGTCAACCTTCGGTTGTGGCGTACAGGCGCCCCACAAGTGCCCCACAGGCGTCCAGGAGCATGTAACGATCTGGCGGAGTGGTTGCTGAAGCGCCCTGCTAGGCTTCCCTCATCGCACAGGGGTGAATTGCGCGCCATGATCGGGCACCAGCGCTGGCTTGCTCCCATGCCCTTGGCCAGCCTCGGTTACCTCGTCGCCCGGGGCCAAGGGGTTCACCTGCCCGGGATCATCTGCCCCTTCCGGAGCATTACCGGAGTTCCCTGCCCCACCTGTCATCTCACCCGCTCAGCCATGGCCAGTCTGCGGGGAGACCTGGGCCTGGCGTTGCATCACCACATCTTCGGACCGCCACTGGTGGCCTGGCTGGGCTGGGCCGCATGGCGTTCCCTGCGGCAACACCGCCTGGCGCTGCCGTTGCCCTCCGGTCCCGCCACGGCCATGCTTCTGCTGCTGCTGCTGGGCTACTGGCTGGTGCGGGTGGCTGGCTGGACCCTGCTGGGCTGGGCCACCTTCCCTGTCACCTGAACTCAGACAAGCTCCCGGGCGCGAACCAGCCCTTTGTGGTGGATGTAGTTTTGCATGTAGAGTTCTCGCATCAAAACCATTGCAGATGTTGCTATTGTTACTACTACTGAAATTATTAAGATAAATAGCACGATGACGAGAGGAGGAAAAATATTCATTAGTCCCAATCCTGCAATCATGAATAAAGTAGCAAATAGCACTAATGAGAAAATTATAGCCAGAATGGACAATAATGAGACAATAAGAAAGGAGCCGAAATTCCGAAACATCCCCTTAAATGACTTACTCACGCAGGTCATCAGATTCAGATCCGTTGTAAAAATATAATACACATAAAGTGGTTCCGCTAGTGCCACTAAGATACCCGGAATAATACAGAGCAGAAAGCCAATGAAGAGGGCGATGGCGAATAACATTCCAGCTAATACATAGCGCAATGGCTTGCGAATGAGGATATCAAAAATTTCGTTAGACTGTGGACATCGATTCGTAGCATAATAAATTGCTGGAACCGCCGTAATCAAGACTTCGGCCAGACTACTTATAATTGTTGTGGGCAGCAAGCGAATCGTACCTATGCCAATCGTGCCTATCAAGTTGGGAAGGTCTGAGATCTCAACCTTGTTGATATTCTCTTCCAGGGTAGGAAAACCAAAGAAATCCACCAGATGAAGCTCAGATAGTGTGGCGTGAAGCAGCCCAGTGATCAAGATCAGTACCCAGACGGAGGTAAAGGTGTCGGCATTGCCTTTCACCTGCCGCCAGACCTTGGTTATGGATGGCGCCTCGGTAGCGTTGGCTGGGATGCTCATTCCTGGATCTTCGACTACCTGGGCAGTTTACCGGCAAAGCCGAGCAGAGACCAACCTTGCAGTCAAGCGGGGCTGCCGCCTTCTTGGGTCCCCTTGACGAGCGCCGACAAGCGCCATGGTAACCCAGATATGGTTGAAGCAGCGGCCAGGATGGCTGCCTCACGTCACTTGAGGCCCATCCATGGCCACCGGGTCAGCTTGATTGCTTCAATATTAGGCACACTGACGCCCCCGAACGGCAGTCAACAGACAACGGCGAACAGGGGATGCTCCCCCGTTTGCAACGCACCAGCCCGTGGCGCATTGCCCCATGGACACCTTCAAGGCTTGCTGGAACTCTTGGCTTTGCGGGCTGAACGACCGGCAACCAACTCCAGGAGCGCTTCCATCTGGGCCATGACGCCACGAACCTCACCAGGATCGGGCAGCAGACCATCCTCCTGGACGCCCTGGTGCATTTCGCGCAACTCTTGCCGGATGTAGCGCAGATGGCTAACCACCTGCTCGCGTTTGGATTGAGACATGAAAACATTCTATCACAGTCATGTGGTAACCGGGGCCATGGAGAGTAGGGGATTCGAACCCCTGACCTCTGCGGTGCGATCGCAGCGCTCTACCAACTGAGCTAACTCCCCCGGATGTCCACCATACGCGCCCTTGGTCCCAGACTGTGAAGACCGACCTTGCTGGATGATGGTCTCTGATCCAATCAGCACAACCGGGGAGATTGGGCAGCAGTTGGCCGCCATGGACGGGAACGCCGTTGCCGCCATCGCTCGACGCCTGGAGGAGGACGACTATGCCGATGCCTTCGCGGGCCTCCAGGATTGGCATCTGCTACGGGCTTTGGCCATCCACCGGCCGGATCTGGTCCGGCCCTATCGCCACCTGATCGACCAGGAGCCCTTTGACGAAGACTGAAGACCCGGCGCCGGTGGATCCCCTTGTGGGCCGGCGCATTCTGGTGGCTGTTTGCGGCAGCATCGCGGCCGTCAAGCTGCCCCAGTTGGTGTCCAGCCTGGTGCAGCAGGGGGCGCAGGTGCGCTGTGTTCTCTCCCCCAGGGCGGAGCAATTTGTCAGCCCCCTGGCGTTGGCCAGCCTCTCCCGCCAGCCCTGCAGCCTGGAGAGCCACCAATGGGATCCCTGTCAGCCGCGGCCACTGCACATTGCCCTGGCGGAGTGGGCCGAGTTGGTGGTGGTGGCTCCACTCTCGGCCACCACACTGGCCCGTCTTGCCCATGGGCTGGCGGACACGTTGCTCAGCAGCACCATTCTGGCCACCCAGGCTCCTCTGCTGGCGGCCCCTGCCATGAACACCGCCATGTGGCATGGGCCCGTAGTCCAGGCCAATTGGCAGACCCTGTGCAACTGGCCCCGCCTGCTCCCCATGGCCCCCAGCCGTGGCCTACTGGCCTGCGACAGCCGCGGCGTGGGCCGGCTCCCCGATCCGGAACTGCTGGTGCAGGGCACTAGAGCAGCCCTTGCCACAGGGGGCGTTGCCGACCTCAAGGGCTTGCGCATTCTCTGCAGCGCCGGGCCCACGTGGGAGTTCCTGGACCCGGTCCGTTGCCTCACCAACCCCAGCAGTGGCCGCATGGGCGTGGCCATGGCCCTCACGGCCTCTTTGCGGGGCGCTGCCGTGCAGCTTGTCCATGGCCCCCTGAGCAACGTGCCCGCCAGTTGGCTGGACCCACTGGACACCTGCCCGGTGGTGTCGGCTGCGGAGATGGGCGCAGCCCTTGCCCAGCATCTTCCCCAGGTCCATGGGCTGGTGATGGCGGCGGCTGTGGCGGATCATTCCCCGGTCCTGACCAATGCCGTGAAGTGGCCCAAGGACGCACTGCCCAACCCGCTGCCCTTGCGAAGCACGCCGGACCTGGCGGCGGACCTGGCGGCGCGGATGCGCGGGGAGCAGTGGATGTTGGGATTTGCGGCCGAGCACGGCCTGGATCGGGACCGAGCACGGGAGAAGCTGCGACGCAAGGGGTGTGACTGGATTGTCCTCAACCCCGTCGGGCTTGCGGGCCGTGGCTTCGGCAACCAGCCCAACGGGGGCGTTCTCCTATGGGCGGATGGCCGGGAGCATGGTTTGGCCAGCCAGGACAAGGCCGCCATGGCTGGCGCCATCTGGTCGGCATTGGCCGGGACACTCCATCAGTTTCAACGGTCCGGACCCCGGCTTGGCCGGACCTGAGGATGTCCTGCGGACTTACTGCCCCGGGTATTCCGGGGAGAGATCCAGTGTCTTGAGGAGGCTGCGCAGACGGGGGCGAGGGATGTAAGGCCAGCCGCCGGATCGTTCCATGTCTTGCAGAAATCGATAGAGGGCGTTGCGCCCATCAGGGAGTGCTTCACGGAAGGGACCTTGCTCAATCTGACGGTGAAAGCGCTCCAGCTCCCGCAACAGTTCCAGCAGGCCCGCACTATCCTTGTGGCGATCAGCAACCAGGGCCTGCACGGTGTCCCGAAGAACCTGCAAGCGGTGGTCAGCCGTTGCCCCGCACGCTGTGGTGCTCCGACTCGGACTCGATGGGCCAGGAGGTTGGGTCATTGAGGCCTGTTGCAAGCTGCGACATCGTAAGCATGATGGTTGGTCTGCACCTGTAGGATCATGGACTGATGGTGCTTTTCGAGCAATGCGATTCCGCCCCCTGGTCGCGGCTGTTCTGGCGCTTTGCCTGATTTTCGTTACCGCCTGTGGTGGTGATGCCAAGGCCAAGACCCGCGCCGGCCTTACCTATGACGAGATCCTCAACACCGGCCTGGCCAACGACTGCTTCACTGTGGATGAGTCCGCCCGGGGGGTCATCCCATTGGACCCAGAGGCCAGCTATCAGTTCACCAGCGTCTGCATGCATCCCTCCTCCGTTGAGGTGCTGGTGGAACCCGTCAACAAACGCCAGGAACCCCGCTTTGTGGATGGGAAAATCCTCACCCGCTATACCTCATCCCTGGATGAGGTGTTTGGTGACCTGACGGTTGCCGATGGCCAGATCACCTTCTCCGAGAAAGGTGGCATGGACTTCCAGTTGATCACCGTCATCATGCCCGGTGGAGAGGAGATTCCCTTTGTGTTCAGCAGCAAGGATCTGGTGGCCACAGCCCCCGGCGAGGCCGTTACCACCAGCACTGACTTTGAAGGCTCCTACACTGTTCCCAGTTACCGCACCAGCAACTTCCTCGATCCCAAGGGCCGTGGCCTGACCACGGGCTATGACAGTGCTGTTGGGCTTGTACCCGTGGGCACCTCCGAGGAGTTGGAGCGGGAAAACGTGAAGCGCTACCTGGAGAGCGAGGGCAAGCTGAGCCTGTCCATCACCCGTGTGGACGGGGAGACCGGTGAATTCAGTGGCCTGTTTACTGGGCTGCAGAAGTCTGATACGGACATGGGCAGCAAAGAACCCCTGGACCTCAGGATCACCGGGGAACTCTATGGGCGTGTGGACAAAGCCTGACCTGCTCTTGACCTGACATGGCGTCAAGGTGGTGGTTGGCTCCGGCGCACCACCTTACCTTGACCCCTGTGCTTGATTCTCGCGCTACGAGGAGCCTGCTGCACAATGCAGCAAGCTCCTGCTACTGCATTGTCCTCCCCGATGACCGCCACCATCAGTCCTCCGTCCCACATCATTGCCCCCCACGGCAATAGCCTGGTCAACCGCATGGTCTCCGAAGCGGACCGGCCCGCACTGATGGAGTCCGTCACCAAAACCGTGGCCTGCGGTGACCGTGAAGCCTGCGACCTGGAACTGCTGCTGGTGGGTGGATTCTCCCCCCTGCGCGGTTTTATGGGCCAGCAGGACTATCACGCCGTGATCGATACCATGCGCACCAGCAGCGGGCTGCTCTTCGGGTTGCCCGTTGTGTTCCACACCGACCGGGAGGATATTGCGCCAGGTGATCGCCTCCTGCTCACCTATCGGGGCCAATTTCTGGCCGTGATGGATGTGTCAAGCAAGTGGCTCCCCAACAAGCCATGGGAAGCCCGGCAGTGCTACGGGACAACATCCATTGAGCACCCTGCGGTTCGCATGATCAGCGGGGAACGGGGCCGCTACTACCTGGGCGGCTCGGTGCATGGGTTAAGTCTGCCCCACCGTGGATTTCCCTGCGAAACCCCTGCACAACTGCGTGATCGCCTTCCCAAGGGGTGTGACGTGGTGGCCTTCCAATGCCGTAACCCCATTCATAAGGCCCACTATGCACTGTTCACAAGGGCGCTGGAGGCGGAGAATGTGGAATCGGATGCGGTGGTGCTGGTACATCCCACCTGCGGTCCGACCCAGGGGGACGATATTCCTGGCGAAGTGCGGGTGAAAACCTATGAGCGCCTTGCCGCAGAGGTGAACAATCCCCGCATCTACTGGAGCTACCTGCCCTACTCCATGCACATGGCTGGCCCGCGAGAGGCGCTCCAGCACATGATCATCCGCAAGAACTACGGCTGCACCCATTTCATCATTGGTCGGGATATGGCCGGCTGCAAATCCTCCATTACCCGCGAAGATTTTTACGGCCCCTACGACGCCCAGGACCTGGCCAGAACCCACTGCCACGAGTTAGGCATGCAGGTTGTGCCATCCCTCAACCTGGTGTACACAGAGGAAGAGGGCTATATCAGCGCAGATCAGGCCGAAGAGAGGAACCTGCACATCAAGACCCTGAGCGGCACCAAGTTCCGCCAGATGCTGCGCAGCGGGGAGGACATTCCCGAGTGGTTCGCCTTCCGCTCCGTGGTGGATGTGCTGCGTGCAGCCTGACGTCATGGGGGTGTCGTGACCCAACAGACCCGATGGCTCGTTAGGGTTGCTTCACCTCGATGCATAGGACAGTGAGCAAGCGCTGGCGCAATGCAGGTCTCTATGCCCTGCTGATTGTGATCCTCGTGGCCATTGTCACGGCCTTTATTCCCCAGCGGGGGCAGTCCAACGCACGGCAGCCTCTGCGCTACAGCGACTTTATCGACCAGGTGGAGTCCAACCAGGTGGCCAAGGTGGCCATTGCTGCTGATCAACGCAGCGCCCAGGTGGTGCATACGGACAACCGGCGCTCCCTGGTCAACTTGGCCCCTGACCAAAACCTCCTGCCCCTGCTGAGCCAGCACCAGGTTGACATTACCGTGCTGCCCGATTCCGGACCACCGGCCTGGCAGGCTGCGCTCCTCAGCCTGGCGTTTCCCCTGCTTCTGCTGGGAGGTCTTTTTTTCCTGCTCCGTCGGATGCAGTCCGGCGGTGGGAATCCCGCCATGAGTTTTGGCAAGAGCAGGGCCCGGGTCCAGATGGAGCCCAAGACCCAGGTCACTTTTGATGATGTTGCGGGTATCGAGGGGGCCAAGCTGGAACTCACCGAGGTGGTGGACTTCCTCAAGAATTCGGATCGCTTCACAGCGGTGGGCGCCAAAATCCCCAAGGGCGTGTTGCTGGTGGGTCCCCCTGGTACAGGGAAAACGCTTCTGGCCAAGGCCGTTGCCGGCGAGGCGGGGGTTCCCTTCTTCTCCATCTCCGGTTCGGAATTTGTGGAGATGTTTGTGGGTGTGGGGGCCAGCCGGGTGCGGGACCTGTTTGAGCAGGCCAAGAAGAACTCCCCCTGCATTGTCTTCATTGACGAAATCGATGCCGTGGGTCGCCAGCGGGGGGCCGGCCTGGGGGGCGGCAACGACGAACGGGAGCAAACCCTCAATCAACTGCTCACCGAGATGGATGGCTTTGAGGGGAACACCGGCATCATCATTGTGGCGGCCACCAATCGGCCGGACGTCCTGGATGCGGCCCTGATGCGGCCTGGCCGCTTTGATCGCCAAGTGGTGGTGGACCGGCCGGATTACAAGGGACGCCTGCAAATCCTCCAGGTTCATGCCCGGGGCAAAACCCTCTGCAAGGGGGTGGATCTGAGCAAAGTTGCCCGACGCACCCCCGGCTACACGGGGGCTGACCTGGCCAACCTGCTCAATGAGGCCGCCATCCTGGCTGCTCGCCGTCAACTGACGGAGGTGTCCATGGATGAGATGAATGACGCCATTGAACGTCTCATGGCTGGCCCGGAGAAAAAGGATCGGGTGATGAGCGAGCGCCGCAAGCGCCTTGTGGCCTATCACGAGGGCGGCCATGCCCTGGTGGGCGCCCTCATGCCGGACTACGATCCTGTGCAGAAAATCAGCATCATTCCTCGGGGCCGGGCCGGTGGCCTCACCTTCTTTACCCCCAGCGAGGAGCGTCTGGATTCTGGCCTGTATTCCCGCGCTTATCTGGAGAACCAGATGGCTGTTGCTCTGGGGGGGCGTGTGGCCGAAGAAATTGTCTATGGAGATGAAGAGGTCACCACCGGAGCGTCCAGCGACCTGCAGCAGGTCACCCGGGTGGCCCGTCAGATGGTGACCCGTTTTGGCATGAGTGACCGTCTGGGACCCGTGGCCCTGGGCCGCCAGGACAGCGGCATGTTCCTGGGCCGTGACATGGCCAGCGAGCGGGATTTTTCCGACGACACCGCTGCCCTCATTGATGATGAGGTGGCCAGCTTGGTGGATGGAGCTTACCGCCGCGCCAAGGATGTGCTCACCAAAAACAGGTTGATTCTGGATGAGCTGGCCCAAATGCTGGTGGACCAGGAAACCGTTGATGCCGATGAGCTGCAAAACCTTCTGGTGGCTCGGGATGTGCGGGCAGCGGCTTATCTCTAGCTCCCCGGGCATTGCAACCACGGGCGTGCGCCCGGCTTGATCAAGGTTAGGGATGGCCGATCCAGCACCTGACCCTGTTGGCTTGGCGTCTGGCTTGGCCCGCCAGCCCTTGCTGGCCGTGTTGCGGCCGCAGGATCCCCAGCGCGCCCTGGCGGAAGTGGACGTGTTGCACGCTGTGGGTTGGCGCCATGTGGAACTGGCCTGGACGGCCCCATGGTTGACCACACTGATCCCCGTGGTGCGGGAACGGTGCCCCCAGGTACGTTTGGGGGCTGCCGGTGTAACCACGGCCCGGCAACTGGGACAGGTTGCCGCGGCTGGGCTGTCCTATGCCTTCATGCCCATCTGGCAGCCAGAACTCCTGCTGCGCGCCAGGGACCTGGGCATCACCCTGGTGCCGGGTGTCTTCACGCCCACGGAAATATACCAGGCCCGCTGCCACGGCTGCGCCATGGTGAAGCTGTTCCCCGCCGCTGCACTGGGGCCTCACTACTGGTCCCAACTGCGGGGCCCCCTTGGGCCACTCCCCTTCTGCATTGCTGCCGGCGGGCTTGAGCCAGAGACTGCGCTCCAGTGGTTGCAGACGGGCGCAGCGGATGCCGTCGCCCTGGGGCAGAAGCTGTTTTCTGGCCACCTCTGCCTGGATGATCCGGCGCTCAGACAACGGCTGATGGACCTGGTGACCGCCGCCAATGGACTTCGAGCCGGATCACGGCAACGGGCCTCAAGCTGACCCTCACCAGACCGGTCTGAACCCGGCCTGGCCCGTGCGTCCCTGGGTGCTGCCAGACTTTTACGATAGGTCGGATAGCGCTCGGCAGCACCCCGCAATGCACACAACAACCCTGTTCCGTGGTGACGGCTTTGTGGGGTGGCAGGCCCTCAATGACACCATCATGGGCGGACGAAGCCAGGGCCACTGCCACTGCGGCAGTTGGGGGCTGGAGTTCACGGCCCAGGTGGTGCGCCAGGGGGGTGGCTTTATCAGTTGTCGTTCTCCCGAGTTGGCGCCCCCCCTGGATCTGCGCCCCTTCTCCGCTCTACGCTTGGTGATGAGTGGCGATGGACGTCGCTATAAGCTTGGCCTCACTTGTAATGATCCGGTGAGCCGCGCCAGCGCCCTGATTCCCGGTGGGCTGCGGTGGGTGAGTGAGTTCGACACGGTTGCCAACACCACCAATGCGGTGGTGGTGCCGTTCACGGCGCTGCGGCCGGTGGTGCGCGCCAAGCCGGTGACCATGCCCATCCGCTTTGATGCGCAGCGGGTGAGTCGTCTCCAGTTGCTCCATTCCCGCTTCAATGACAGCGGCGGGGAAAATCCCGGCTTTCAAGCGGGTCCCCTGCGCTTCATCCTTCATGCCGTTGAGGCCGTCAAATGAGGTCCAGGTCCGTGACCGCGCCACGGCTGCTGCTGCTCACCAAACGGGTGTATTTGCCCAGAACACCGCGACGAAAACGGGGCGCAGGCGGACTCCAGCGTGCCCGGCGCTGAGCCAGCTCCCCATCGGACACGTTCAGTTGCAACAGCCGGCGGGGCGCATCAATGGTGATGGTGTCCCCCGGTTCCACCAGGGCAATGGCGCCGCCCACGGCCGCCTCTGGCGCCACATGACCCACCACCATCCCGAAGGTGCCCCCGCTGAACCGCCCATCCGTGATGAGCCCCACCTTGTCGCCGAGCCCAGCGCCGATGATGGCGGACGTGGGCGCCAGCATTTCCCGCATTCCCGGACCGCCCTTGGGACCCTCATAGCGGATCACCACCATGTCTCCAGCCTGGATTGCGCCACGGAGGATGGCTTCCAGGCACTCCTCCTCACTGCCATACACCTTGGCAGGGCCGGTAATAACAGGATGTTTGACGCCGCTGATCTTGGCCACGCTCCCTTCTTCCGCCAGATTGCCCCGCAACACCGCCAGGTGACCTGTGGAGTAGAGGGGGGTATGGATGGGGCGGATCACGTCTTGCCGGGGATCCGGCCGGGTGGGAACCTCCTTGAGCGTCTCCTCAATGGTGTCACCGGAGATGGTGGGACAATCCCCATGGAGCAGCCCCTCCGCCAGCAGCATTTTCATCACCTGGGGGATGCCACCGGCCCGGTGCAGGTCCACCGTCACGTAACGGCCGCTGGGCTTGAGATCACAGAGCACGGGGGTGTCTGCCCGCAGGGTTTCAAAGTCCTCCAGGGTGAGGGGGACGGCGGCAGCGTGGGCAGCAGCCAGCAGGTGGAGCACGGCATTGGTGGAGCCACCAACGGCCATGACCACCCGAATGGCGTTCTCGAACGCCTGACGGCTCATCAGATCCCGGGCCCTGATTCGTTGGCCGATGGCCCCCATCAACACGTCGGCCGAGGCGGCGGCGCTGTCCGATTTCTCGAAGTCTTCCGCCGCCATGGTGCTGCTCAAGGGCAAACTCAGCCCCATGGCCTCAAAGGCGGCTGCCATGGTGTTGGCGGTGAACATGCCCCCGCAGCTTCCGGCGCCGGGACAGGCTTTTTTCTCCACAGCCAGTAGCTCGGCATCCGTGATGTGCCCCGCTGCATGCTGACCAACCGCCTCAAAGGCGCTCACCACGGTGAGATCCCGGCCAGCATGATGCCCTGGCTTGATGGTTCCCCCATAGACAAAGACAGCGGGAATGTTGAGGCGGGCCATGGCGATCATGGCGCCGGGCATGTTCTTGTCACAGCCGCCAATGGCCAGGAGACCGTCCATGCATTGTCCGTTGCAGGCGGTCTCGATGCTGTCGGCAATTACCTCCCGTGACACCAGGGAGTAGCGCATCCCGTCGGTTCCCATGGAGATGCCGTCACTCACCGTGATGGTGCCAAACACCTGGGGCATCCCCCCGGCCTCGTGCAGGCTGGCCTCCGCACGCCGGGCCAGGTCGTTGAGGCCGATGTTGCAGGGGGTGATGGTGCTGTAGCCGTTGGCAATGCCCACAATGGGTTTGTTGAAGTCGTCATCGCCAAATCCCACGGCGCGGAGCATGGCCCGGTTGGGGGTACGGCGCACCCCTTGGGTGATGGCAGCGGAACGACGCATCGCTGGGGTGGCAGTGGCGGTTGAAGTGGTCATACCGTGACGGATGGTGTCCTGATGTGAAGTCCTGAGTGAAGCCTGACGGGTAATGTCTCACCCATCGTTGCCCATGGCCTCCAGTTGGCGGCGCACATCCTCAATGGAATTCTGAATCTGACTCATCCGGTCCTCCAAGGGCTTGGGGAGGCTCTTCCCATCAGCAACAGTGTCCTCCTCTTCATAGTCGCCGTCATCGATCATGCGCGGCATATGGAGCATGCGCCGTTGACGGCTAATCAGACGATCCCGTTGCCTTGGGGCCAGCAAAAGCCAGGCCATGGCGACGCCACCCAGAACCGCTCCATAGAGCGTGGCGGTGAAAATGGTGCTGCTTGCTGGTCGATCCGTCATGGTGTTACTCCGGCTCCATGTCACTTGTTGCCATTGTGGCAACCCAATATGGAGGAAGGCCGCTTCACCATAGGCAGACTAGCCCAGGGAAGGTGGATCCTGAAGTGCTTGATGTTACGACGGGTTACGATAATTCATATCTTTTTGCAATGACACATTGATATATCATAGTCCAAGGGCATCCAATGGCATCTGGTCTTTTCAACGGCGCTCCTACTCCTCAAAAATCATGGACACAATTTAATGATAATTTGGCACTATTTCTCTATATCTTCTTTTATTCTATTCTATTATCTGTAATTTTTCACTATTGTCCTATAACTGTATCTTATGTGAGTAGTCGTTGTCCTAGTATTAAAGAATTTGAGTCGTTCATATGGAAATGGCATTATGTAAAGACTTCTTTAATATTTTATCTTTTATGGCTAATAGGCTATTTAACAGGGATTTATTTATTTTAGTAGTGATAGCGGCAGCTCCAATTTATGCTTTTTATAGGGACGATAAGATTTACTTCACAACATGGAGATTCCCCAACCTCTCCCTCTCCCTACCCCCGCACCATGCCAATGACGGCACCGCCAGGGTGGCCAGCCGCCATGGCCCGCAACAGGACCGGAGCCTGACGGGCCGGCACAGCCGCCAGCAGGGGACCGCAAGTTTGCGGATCAATCAATAACGCCCGCCGGGCGGCGTCGGTCTCTGATCGCAGTTGGATTGCCCCTTGCGGCGCCAGCAACTCCAGGGCAGCGGCATTATGGGGCGCCAGGGTGCTGCCATGGCCAGCCCTCAGCAATTCCAGGGCGCCGGCATAGGCGGGAATCCTCCGGGGATCCAGTTGAACCTGAATGCCGGACGGAGATGCCCGCATCATTTCCCCCAAATGTCCCAACAACCCGAAACCGGTCACGTCCGTGCAGGCGAGGCAGCCATGGCGACGCAGCAGCGGCACCAGCCATTGCTGGGGACGGCCCATTGTAGCAAGGGCTTGATCCACCCAATTCGGGGGGACGCCGTTGGCATGGGCGGCAGCCATGATCACCCCACTGCCCAGCGGGCGGGTGAGCACCAGCGCATCTCCTGGCCGGAGGGGGCCCTTGCCCCAGCGCTGGCGGCTCTGCACCCGGCCATGGACGCTGACCCCAAGGCTGATCTGGAGGGCCAGGGGCTGGCGGGGATCGGGATCGGCCAGGGCTTGCAGGCTGTGGCCCCCCAGTAACTCGGCCCCCAACTGCTGCGCGGTGGCGCGCACACCGGCCAGGCACTGGGCCAGCAGGTCCCGTTGCAATGGGGCGCTGCAGCGGGGCAGAGTCACCAGCGCCTGGAGCCCCTCCAGACAGGCGCCGCTGGCCCAGAGATCACTGGCCCCGTGCAGGGTGGTGAGTCGTCCGTTGAGCCAGGGATCGCTCACCAGGGCCGGGAACCCGTCCACGCTGGCCAGGAGCAACTGGTCCGGGGCGATCCGGGCCGTGATCGCGGCGTCCCGGGGCTGGGGAAGGTTGCCGTAAAGCTGTGTCAGGGCGCTGTTCAGGGGCTGGGCCGGGAGCTTGGCGGCGCAGCCGCGGCAGGCCATGGGTGGCTGGTGGCCTGCTGCCCCTGCTGTCATGGCGGCGGCGTTCATCATGGCCATGAAGCGGTAGTCCAGGTGCTGCTTCCACCGCCAGAGCCATGGATGGGGACCCAGCCAGAACCGTCCCCGCTGGGCAACAGCCCCCCCTTGCCCATCTCCCAACAGCACCAGACCATGGGTCTGGGGCCGCCAGCACCGCAAGGGACGCCCCTGAAAAGCCGCCTGCAGATTGCGGGCCAGCACAGGGGCCGCCCGCACGGCCCACACCCCCCCGGCTGGACGGGGGGCGCAGGCCACCACCCCGCAATCCCCCGCCGCAAAGATCCGCCCATGGCCCTGCACCACAAGGGTGGGATGGGTGAGGACGCGGCCCCGCCCATCACAGGGCAAGCCGCTGTCCTGGAGCCAGGCTGGTCCACGGCTGCCGGTACACAGCACCGTGGCGCGATCGGGGGGGGCTGGATCATGGCGGGTCATGGGGCCGATGGCAATGCCCTGGGCCTGCACCATCTGCTCCAGGCGGCGCGCCAGTGGGGCGCTGCCCAGCCGTAAACCACCTGGAACGGTGCGCAGGCTGAGACGACACGGCTGCCGGCGGCGCCGGGAGCGGGCTGCCAAGGCCAGAACCACTTCCACCGCAGCAGCGCCGCTGCCCATCACCTCCACCACTGGAGGCAGGTGGTCACACCAGTCCAGGAAGGGTTCCAGGGGGCGAACGGGCAGGCCGGCCACCCCTTCCGGCGCTGCGGTCACGCTGCCCACGTCCAGGCTCAGCCAATCCCAACGGAGAGAACGGTATGCCGGCGACGTGGCCCCCAGGGTGCTGTGCAGATGAAGCTGCCGCCGCTCAAGATCCAGGCCGGTGATCTCCCCCTGCACGAAGCTCGCTCCTGCGGCGGCACAGAGGCGGCGGAGATCAATCACACAGGCGCTGGGATGGGCCTGACCCGCCAGCACAGCGGGGATCAGGCCGCTGTAGAGGCTGGCGCCGCTGCGGCTCACCAGGGTGACGGCGGTGGCGGCTGGCAGGCGCCAGCGACCCATGGCCCAGTGGCGCAGCACCAGGGCATGGCTGTGGCCGCCGCCCGCCAGCACCAACTGCTGACCGCCAGAATGGCCAGCGGTCATCATGCCGGACACCTCCCCCACGCTGCCCTACTGTCGGGATGGATGATGTTGTCCCAGCACAAATGCGCGTTTTGGTGACCGGTGGTGGTGGTTACATTGGCTCCCACACGGTTCGAGCGCTTCAGAACACCGGCCATGACCCCATCGTGCTGGACAACCTGGTTCAGGGTCATCGTGATCTGGTGGAACAGGTGCTGCAGGTGCCGCTGGTGGTGGCCCAACTGGGGGACCGCCAACGGTTGCAGACCATCCTGACCCAGCAGCACGTTGAAGCAGTGCTCCACTTTGCCGCTTACACCACCGTGGCGGAGTCCGTTGTGGACCCGGCCTCCTATTACCGCAACAACCTGGGGGACACCATGGTGTTGCTGGAAGCCATGCTTCAGGAAGCCCGGCGCCGCAACACGCCGCCCATGCCCCTGGTGTTTTCCTCCACCTGCGCCACCTATGGCCACCCGGAGCGGATGCCCATCACCGAGGATTGCCCCCAGCAGCCCATCAATCCCTACGGTCGCAGCAAATGGATGGTGGAGATGTTGATCCGGGATTTTGCCGCTGCCTATGGGCTGCCCGCCGTGATTCTTCGCTACTTCAATGCGGCTGGAGCCGATCCCGCCGGTGACCTTGGCGAAGACCACACGCCGGAGAGCCACCTGATTCCCCGGGTGCTGCATACCATCGGCGGCAAACGTCCGGGGCCGTTAACGATCTACGGGGACGATTACCCCACGCCGGATGGAACCTGCCTGCGGGATTACATCCACGTGACAGACCTGGCCCATGCCCACGTGCTGGGCCTGGAAGCCGTCTGCCGGCCAGCACCCGGCCAGCGGCCAGCGGTGCGCACCTACAACCTGGGCACCGGCCAGGGCCATTCCGTGCGGGAGGTGATTGCCACGGCGACCGCAGTGACGGGATACTCCCTGCCGGTATCCGTGGCGCCGCGGCGCGCTGGTGATCCGCCGGTGTTGGTGGCGGCCGCAGATAAGGCCAGGCGGGAACTGGGCTGGTCGCCCCGGTTGTCCCAACTCGCCACCATGGTGCGCCATGCCTGGGTCTGGCATCAGCGCCGCCATGGCTGCCGGAAAACTGGCTGTCAGACAACTGGACCCATTCCAGGGTCGAGGACGTCTTAGATATGGGGTCAGTCTCGGTCAAGGCGTTGGAACGGCTGCAAGCGTTACGGGGGATGGCGGATCTGTTGCCCCCGCAAACCATGGTCTGGCAACAGGTGGAGGCGCAGGCCCGGCACCACTTCCAGCGAGCCGGGGTGGGGGAAATCCGCACGCCGTTGCTGGAGGCCACGGTGCTGTTTGCCCGGGGCATCGGAGAAGCCACGGACGTGGTGGGCAAGGAGATGTACTCCTTCCAGGATCGCGGCCGGCGCTCCTGCACCATGCGACCTGAAGGCACCGCCAGCGTGGTGCGGGCCGCCATTCAGCATGGTCTTCTCAGCCAGGGTCCCCAGCGCCTGTGGTACATGGGACCCATGTTCCGGTATGAGCGGCCCCAGGCGGGACGGCAGCGGCAGTTCCATCAAATCGGCCTGGAACTGCTGGGGGTTGCCGATGAACGCAGTGACGTGGACGCCATTGCCCTGGCCTGGGATCTGCTGGCGGATCTGGGGGTTCAGGGTCTGCAGTTGCAGATCAACACCTTGGGAACTCCCGAGGATCGCCGCTGTTATCGGGAGCAGTTGGTGGGCTGGCTGGAGCGGCGGGCGCACCAACTGGACCCGGATTCCCAGCAGCGCTTGGCCACCAACCCACTGCGCATTCTTGACAGCAAGAATAAAGACACACAGCACCTGCTCAGTGCGGCGCCCCAACTGCTGGAGACACTGGGCAAGGGAAGCCGGGAGCGGTTTGACCGTGTCTGCCAACTGCTTCAGGCCCTGGCCATTCCCTTTGTTCTCCAGCCCCGGCTTGTGCGCGGCCTGGACTACTACACCCACACCGCCTTTGAGATCACCTGTGACCAACTGGGGGCGCAAGCCACGGTCTGTGGCGGTGGTCGCTACGACGGCTTGGCGGCCATGCTGGGTGGCCCTCCCACGGCGGGGATGGGTTGGGCCATGGGGGTTGAGCGCCTGGTGCTGCTTCTTGGGCAGCAGAGCAAGCCCTCGCCTCCCCAGGTGGTGGTGTTGAATCGGGGAGACGCCGCCCAGGTGAGTGCCCTCGTCCTGACGCGACAACTGAGGCGCGCCAACCTCCATGTGGAACTGGACCTCTCCGGCGCCGCCTTTGCCCGCCAATTCAAGCGGGCAGACCGCACGGGAGGACGGCTGGCGGTGATCATCGGCGAGCAGGAGGCCCAGGCCGGCGTCGTGAAACTGAAATGGCTGCATCAAGCCCCGCTGCTGCGAGGCTCAGGCCTGGCCATGGGAGAGGAGTGGACCGTGGCTGCCGTGGATGCATCCGGGACTGTGGCGCGGCTGCTGAGCGGTGAGCCTCGGTCTCGGTCTCAGGCGGAGCCAACGCCCGTGTAGGCCCCATAGAAGAACAGGCCCACCACGAAAATCACCGCCATTCCCCCGGCGGTGGCCACAATCCACAGGGGCAGAGCGCCCTCCGTCCAGCGGGAGCGCCAGGGAATTGCCGGCCGCCCATCGGGAAGCCGATCAGGAATACGACCGTCAGGGCCTTTTAGGGACTTGCTCATGGGAAGAAGGGCTTCGGATCAATTGAAGAAGTAGCTGGAGAAGAGAATTCCACAGGTGAAGACAAACAGCAGGCCCAGAAACAGGCTGGTGCGGTTGAGCTCTACCGGAAGCGTGTTGGGGTTGGGGTTGCGTTCCATGGGTGTATGGGGTCTCAGCGACGAACGAATTGCATGGCGGCAATGGCGCCCAGGAAGAACACCGTAGGCACTGCCAAGGCATGGACCGCCAACCAACGGACCGTGAAAATCGGATAGATGCGGGGCGCTTGGCCCGGGTTGTTCAGGCTGGAAGTCATGGGGTGGGGGTGCTCAGGCGCTCGTCGATTTGCAGTTTGCTGTCGTAGCGGTCGCTCACCACTGGCGGCCGCACTTCGGAACTGAGGTAATACTCATTGGGACGGGGTGTCCCAAAGGCGTCATATGCCAGACCGGTGCTGACAAAGAGGAACCCGGCCAGGAAGATGGACGGCAGGGTTACAGCATGGATCACCCAGTAGCGCACACTGGTGACGATCTCAAAAAAAGGACGTTCCCCGGTGGAACCGGCAGCCATGGCCTTTCGCGACTCGCTGTCAGAGTGTACGCAAGAAAGGTTCCATCCAGGGGTATCAATGCCATCTTGCCGGCCAGTTGTAACACCTCTCAGCCAACCCGGTCAGCCGATCCAGCGCAGCAGGTTGCCCCGCTCCCCCAGCACAAAGCCCTTGCCGTCGCCGACAAAAAGAATGCGGGTGAAGGTACTGGGCTGCTGCTGACCCACGGGATCCCTCAACCAGGTTGACCCACCGTCCTGGCTGGACAGGAGGGTGCCGTTGCCGCCCCCCAGCCAGATGCTGCCGTCTGGCGCCCAGGCCAGATCCAGGTAGCCGTAACCGTTGGTGATGGGAATCACGGCATCGCCAAAGGCGGGGTCACCCGTGTCCGTGGGGGTGGACTCCGGGTCGGGGAAGCGGATCTGGGCGCCCCGGTTGACCATCCAGAGGTGGCCGGAGGGGGTAAAGCCCATGGCTTGGACCCGCTGGCTGCTGGGCCGCTGATGGGGGGTCCAGACAGCCTCGCCAGGGCGCCAATCCGCGTAGAAGTTCCCCAGACTGCTGACGCTCACATAGCCGCCCGTCTTTTCCCGGCGCAGATCCCGCACGGCGCCGGTGGCATCCTCCACCAGGGCCGTCCAATGGCCACCCCCATCATCGGTGCGGTAAATGGCGCCCACAGTGGTGGCCAACTCCGCCTGGTCCGGACCCAGGGCGGTCACCAGATAGGGCTCACCCGGCAGCTTGCCGGTCAACCGCAGACGTCTCCAGGTCCGGCCCGTGTCGGTGCTGTGCAGCACCAGACCCGGCTGACCAGCGATCCAGCCTTCATCTCCGGCGAAGTCGATGCTGATCAGACGAAAGTTCTCCTCGGCGGGCAGATCCAGATTGCGCTCCTGCCAGGATTTGCCGCCATCGTCGGTCTCCAGGACCAGGCGGTTGCTGCCCACAAGAATGCCATGGTTTTCGTCACTGAACGCCAGATCCAGGGCGCTGGAGCGGGTGTTCAGGGGGATGGCTTGCCAGGGGCTCTCGGCAGCGGTGGCCAACCTCGTGCTGACGCAGCCGCCGAGCAGACCACAGACCAGCAACAGGCTGAGCAGAGAGCGAAGCAGAGGGAACATGGGATGGAGCAACAGAAGGAGTGGGGCGTGTTCGGCGGGGAGATACCGCCAGGTCAGTGCAGGGAGTAGAAGGACAGCAGGAATGCGGCGGCGAGCACCAGACCGCCAAAGATCAGAATGGTTTTCTGGCCCGGGGTCAGGCGATTGACCCCCAGGCCGTAGTCCAGGTTCTGGGTGAAGCCGCTGGGTCGGCTCCGGGGACCCACATCCACAAAAGCAGCTTTGGGACTGCGGCAGACAGGGCAGAGAAAGTCATCCGGCAATGCGGTGAACGGGGTGCCCCGGGCAATGCCCAGCTTGGCCACACCCTCGGCAGGATCGTAACGATAGCCACAACTGCGGCATTCATAGCTGTGGGTTCCGGGATCACTCTCCAGTTGCCGGGCCATGGCCTCGGCTTCTGCAGCCCGGGTGATGCGTGGCCGTTGGACACCGCGCTGGACACCGATGGTCGGGGCATCCCCAGCGGAGCCATTGGTGGGTTCCCCTGGGGATGCTGGCGTTGGCGGGGCAGAGTTGTGGTCGGACGACATGGCGCCTGTTCTCCGGACGCGGCTCAGGTGACTGTATTGCCGGAATCAGGCAGCAGTTGGGGTTGGGCCCCACAATTCCGTCCGCTGCGGTGTCAGACTGGAGGGCCGAAGCACCGCAGGGCTGCCGATGTTTGTTCTCGACGGGTATGACGCCTTTCTGGGTTTTCTCCTGATCGCGGCAGCGGTGCCGGTGCTGGCGCTGCTCACCAACCAGTTGATTGGCCCCCACCGTCGCCAGGGGGAGCGGACCACCACCTACGAGTCGGGGATGGAGCCCCAGGGCGGCGCCTGGATCCAGTTCAATATCCGTTATTACATGTTTGCTTTGGTGTTTGTGGTCTTTGATGTGGAGACGGTGTTTCTCTACCCTTGGGCCGTGGCCTTTCATCGCTTGGGATTACTGGCCTTTGTGGAGGCCCTGATTTTCATTTCCATCCTGGTGGTGGCCCTGGCCTATGCCTGGCGCAAGGGGGCACTGGAGTGGTCATGATTCCAGATGGTTCTCCACCCAGGCCACCCAGGCGCCGGGCAGCCCCGCAACACTGTGTCCCTGATCCAGTTCTGTGATGCCCGCATCAGTTTCAACGTCCACCGTTCAGCCCATGGTGCCGCCAGGGCAACTCGCCCAGGTGCGCAGCTTGCGGGACGAGGCCTGCAATCCCGTGGGCAAGCCCCAGGTGACCCGTGATCTTTCCGAGAACGTCATTCTCACCACCCTGGATGACCTGCACAATTGGGCCCGCCTTTCCTCCCTCTGGCCCTTGCTGTACGGCACCGCCTGCTGCTTTATCGAGTTTGCCGCCCTGATTGGCAGCCGTTTCGACTTTGACCGCTTTGGCCTGGTGCCCCGCAGTTCACCGCGGCAGGCCGATCTGATCATCACTGCCGGCACCATCACCATGAAAATGGCTCCGGCCCTGGTGCGCCTCTACGAGCAGATGCCCGAGCCCAAATACGTGATCGCCATGGGGGCCTGCACCATCACCGGGGGCATGTTCAGTGCAGACAGCACCACAGCGGTGCGGGGGGTGGACAAGCTCATTCCTGTGGACCTCTATATCCCCGGCTGCCCGCCCCGACCAGAGGCCATTTTTGACGCCGTCATCAAGCTGCGCAAGAAGGTGGCCAATGAATCCGTAGCGGAACGGGGCAACACGCTGCCCACCCATCGCTACTGCACCGTGCCCCATGCCATGAAAATTGTGGCTCCAGCAGTGTCGGGTCGCTACCTTCAGGGGGAGAGCCAGCAGGCTGCCTTGGCCGCCTCCCAGGCGCCTTCCCTGGCGGCGGTGGAGCCATCCCGGTCCCGGTCCGAACCCCTGCCCGCCACCCCTGATGCCTCCACGTCAGCAGGACAACCCAGCCCATGAGTGAAAGCACCTCCTCCTCTCCAGACACCCCCAAGGAGACGCCCCCAGGGCCGGAACCGGGACCGGTCAGCCAGCGGCTGCGTCGTCAGGGCTTCGACCATCAGATGCTGGAACCGGACCACCTGGGGGTGGAGACCATTGCCGTAGAGCCACTGGCGCTCGAGTCCGTGGCCGCGGCTCTCAAAGCCTTCGGCTTTGATTACTTACAGTGCCAGGGCGCCTACGACGAAGGGGCAGGGCGTCGCCTGGTGAGCTTCTACCACCTGGTGAAGATGGGTGGTTTCACCAGGGGAGATTGTGGTGTGGAGGAGGTTCGTCTCAAGGTGTTCCACGACCGATCCACCCCCGTTGCTCCATCCCTTTACGGCCTGTACCGCGGTGCAGACTGGCAGGAGCGGGAATCCTTCGACATGTTCGGGATTTCCTACGAGGGGCATCCCCATCCCAAACGGCTGCTGATGCCAGAGGATTGGCAAGGCTGGCCCTTGCGCAAGGACTATGTGCAGCCGGATTTCTACGAGATGCAGGACGCCTATTGAATGGGGCATCCTGTGGTTCCTGCCCTGCTTGTCTTACGCCCCACAACGCTTAAGCCACAGCCAATGGGTACACCCGGAGACAGTTCTCCCTGGAGACGGTTCCTTTCTTCCGATTCGCCCATGGCAGCCTCGGTTCCAGAAGCTTGACCGGCCTGCGTGTCCTTCTTGCGGATGCGCAGTTGGCTGCCCCGTGCGGCAAGGCACTGGTTCACGCAATCGCGGAGGTGGTGGGGCATGTCCGAATCCGCCATTTCCTGGGGGGTGAGGAGAATGGCTGGCGACCCCATGTGCAGGGCTTCCAGAAGATCAGCCCATTGCTCCACCAGCCGCTGCTCCTCAACGGAGTGCAGACCCTGCTGCTGCAGGATTCCGCTACAGTGACCGTAGTTCCAGAGCACACTGCGGTTGGCGTTCTGCTCAGGTCGTTTGTAGGCGTAGCCTTGATCAAGGGCTTGGGGAAGGGGCAGTCCATCCTTGTCCCGCAGCCCGGCTTGGCTGAGGTGATGACCGCAGTGGACAGCGGAGATGCCAAAGTGTCGGCCAAGCTCGGTCAAGGTGAGCCAGATTTGCTGGCTGTTGGGGGATGAAGACGAAGGAGACGAGGGGGAGAAGCTCTGCATTGATGTCTCAGGCAGGATGCGAAGCGAAGCTTTACAAATGCTTGGTCCTCCCCTGGAAACTGACAACATGAATGGGGGAAGTTTCAGATTCTTTCCAGAAAGGCTCTGAATCGTTAAAAAGATTAATTATCATTAAGTTTAGAGATTCATATGCGATTAACTGCATGTTTCATACTAACCTGTTGCCAAATTCTCAATAAATAAAAGTCAGGATGGGGTCATGGAACTGCTGCCCAGATAGGTTTCCAGAGCCGGGGAAAAGACCTCTCGAATCACAGTGAGGACCCGTCCCCCTTTGAAAAAGCGATAGTGGCGACACCAAAGGGGGCTGGCGACGGAAAAGCGCTGCTCCAGTGCTTCGCTTTCCACCTGACCCAGGCCGTCCACCTCCCGGAACAACTCCACCCGATCCTGGCACAGACTGGCCCAGACGGGCTGGCGCAGGTCCCGGAGATGGCCTTGGGCATCCTGCTGATTCCACCAGCTTTCGGCCCACATGAGGGTTTCCACGCCACAGCGCAGCCAGACCCGCCGTCTCAGCAACGGACCGCTGAGTTCAGCCACCTCATCGGGGCGTTGCCCGGAGCTATGGATTTCCGGTTCCATGCCAATGAGATCCACCTCCACCCTCCGGCCGGTGAGCAACTGCAAATGGCGGGTGGGACTCCCGTCCCCCATAAGCATCAAGCGCCAGGAAGGACTGAGTTGAACCGGAGCTTCCCCCCACAGGACGCTGCGACGACTGGCGGTCCACAGAAAGTGCAGGTGCGGATCAGTTGAACAGAGAGGCATCCACAAACCTTAACGTTCCCCTGGTCCTGGCTGTGGCCGGGTCAAGCCGCCGTCATCGGGCGCCCCCGACCTCATCCCATGGTCACAAACTCCTCGCTGATGCTGGGATGGAGGGCCATGGTGCGGTCGAAATCCGCCTTGGTGGCCCCCATCCCCAGGGCAACGGCGGCCATCTGAATAATCTCGGCGCCGTGCTCCCCCACCATGTGGCAGCCCAGAACTCGCTCCTGGGGGCCCAGCACCAGCTTCAAATGGCAGGGGCTGCCGGTTTTGGGCAGGGCGCGGGACAGGCTGCGGAAACGGGCCTCGCACACCCGCACGTCCTCCCCATGGCGTTGCCGGGCCTCCTCCTCGGACAGACCCACCGTGGCCAACTCCGGCTGGGTGAACACCGCGCTGGCCACCAGACCGTGGTCCGTGCGGCGGGGTTTCCCGCCAAACCGGGAATCCGCAAAGGCGCGCCCCTCGTCCACCGCCACGGGCGTCAGGTTGATGCGATCCGTCACGTCCCCCACGGCAAACACGTGGGCCACGTTGGTGCGCTGGTCGCCGTCCACGGGGATGCGCCCCCCCTCCACCGCCACGCCAGTGGCCTCCAGATTCAACCCCACCAGTCGCGGCTTGCGGCCGGTGGCCAGGAGAACGGCGTCCGCCTCCACGCTGTCGCCATCGGAAAGCTCCACCCGACAGCCCGCGGCGGTGCTGGTGATGGCCTGGGGAGACACCCCCTTGCGGAACACCGTTCCCTTCTCCACCATGCCCGCCTCCACACTGGCCACGCAGCCCCGATCAAAACCCCGCAGCAACTGGCGCCGCACAATCTGGGTCACGGCCACACCCAGACCCTGCAGGATGCAGGCAAATTCACAGGCAATGTAGCCGCCGCCAACGATGACCATGGAACCGGGAAAGCGCTCCAGAAGGAACAGGTCGTCACTCACCATGGCCAGGTCGGCCCCAGGCAGGTTGGGACACACCGGCTGCCCCCCCACGGAAACGAGGATGGTCTCGCCCCGGAGCACCTGCTCCCCCACCTGCAGACGCCGGTCATCCAGGAATCTACCCCAACCCTGCACCAGCGCCACCCCAGCACGGTTGAGGGCCGCTTCATGGATGCCGTTGAGACGGTCCACCTCCCGGCGCACATGGTCCAGCAGCACCTGGGTCCGGGGCACCACAGGGGGCACGGGCCAGCCGTAGCTGGGGGCATCCGCCAGTTGCTCCCCCACGGCCGAGCCGTAGACCAGCAGCTTCTTGGGCACACAGCCCCGGATCACACAGGTGCCCCCCACCCGACTGCCTTCCACAATCGCCACAGAGGCCCCATGGGAGGCGGCCCGCTTTGCGGCAGCCAGGCCGCCGGAGCCGGCCCCCACCACCACCAGGTCAAAGCGTTGCTCGTCTTGATGCACCATTGCTGTGCCACTGTCCCTATTGTTCCTGCTCGCCGTTGTGCTGCCATGCTTTTCTATCTGGTGCGCACCCTGGCTGCCGTCATCGCAGAACTCATGCAAGTTGTGCTGGATGCTGGCCTGGCAAGCTTCCACAACACCCCTGGGCCGCCCCTTTCTCCATGCCTTCCGCTGGAACCGCCTTTCTCCAGCCCCTGCTGAAGACTCGGTGCGCCAGGGAAGTTGAACGGGTACTAGTGTCAGTGGCCAGGTGGTGTGTAGCGAGAAGGGAGGGGGATTGCCAACAGGCGCCAGTTGGCGCATAGCTGCTGGCGGTGTTGTCATACCGGGTGGCACTGCCCCGGTACTCCTTGCCGCTGGCAAAGAAGTTCTCGATTCGATGGCGCCACGTGCAGGCTTCCCTGTCGTAGGCCCGCTGCTCTTTGCGGTTGGCCTTGTGCAACCAACTCTACCAAGAGGGTGGGAAGTATCCAGGTGCTGGGGAGTTGCAGAAGCTCTGCATGACCCAGGCGAAGCGGACTCCGGAGAGGGCCTGGTTGTCCCAGGTGTATCCCCCTGCAGCAAAGCATCCGGGATCTGGACAAAGCCTTCCGTAACGGGTGGAAGGGTAAAGGCAAGTTCCGTGCTCCACGGTTCAAGAAGGGCAGTACTGCCCAGGGTATTCGGCTGACCAAGGGAGGTTTCCGGGCCGAGGAGTGTACTCTCAGGCTCTTGAAGGTGGGTTCGGTTCCCAGTGCGACTCGTTGATGGTCCGAGGCTGGTAAAACACTTCCAGCAAAAGCCATCCAGACTCCTTTCTGAAGAGGACAGGTCCGTTGTTTGAGGGGATCAACCCTGTCTAGGACTGGAATCTGAACTCTCCTGCTGATGTTGGTGCAAGTCCCACCGCTGAGGACAAGAGCGACTCCCAATCTGGCCCGACAGAGACCCGAGTGTCAACAGGTTTGAGTGAAGCGGGCAACAGGGCGCGATCAGACTCAGAATCAGACTGAGACACTGGCGCTAACGAGGAGACAGCATGACTAAACACAGCCTGGAAAAGCGTGCTAAGTAGAGCACGAACTACAGCAATGTGATCGGCTTTGTCCCGGAACGACGTTAAACTTGTCCATGGTCAGAAAACAAAGGGACGATGGGGGCCAGGTTTTTCCTGGTCTCCTTTCTTCCTTCTTTCTCCCAAATGAGCCGTCCATATGCTGTTCTTGAATCCACTTTGTTTCCGCTGAAGGAATTCATTTCTATCAGCTACCTGCTCACTTTTTGGGAAGAGTGAGCTTGTCCGGGAATGGGTCGGGCGAATTGGGCAAGTCTAAACTGTCAAGCAATCACAGGAAGGAACGAGGAAAAACCATGATTCAGTCTTCGGGTGAGGTGGAGACCGGAGTAAGAGGGCAGTCTCTTAAAACTGAACATGGGGATGTGTCTCGAAGGTGGTGGAAATTGAAGGGGGCGTAATCTCCGGGTAAGT
>VXWH01000079.1 GCA_009836025.1 Synechococcus sp. SB0668_bin_13
CAGTGCCTGGCGATAGGCGTCAATAGCGGCCTGCAGGTCCCCTTGCGCCTGGAGGGCAATGCCCAGGTTGATGAGTGCTTGTAGAGAGTTGGGCTTGACGACAAGGGCCTTCCTCAGCAAGGAAATCACCTCTTGCGTTGCGCCTTGTCTCCAGCAGATGCTTGATTCTTCAATGAGTTTTCCGTAGGTGATTTCAGCTTCCTTACTCAACTGGCCAGCTTTTACGGATGTTGGGGAGGCTGTGTCCCTTTTCATCTCGCCAAACCCCCCGGTGAGATTTTTCTTCTTCATAAGGCCGGTAGCGTCTCTAAATTGGTCGACACAGGGAAAATCTGCCCAACTGGCAGCCAAGCCTACCATAACCCGAGTTGTGGATCAGGAGCCTCCGGGGAAGGTCCTCTTGCCCTGGTTGGTGCTCTAGGAAGCCTGACGGGAACAGGGACGACCACAAACCACTTGAGGCCATGACCGCTGCTCTGCAAGGGAAGGTCCTTGCTGATAAAAGCTATCTTTCCCAGTCGCTGCTGGAGCGCCTCTGGCAACGGGGCCTTCACTTGGTCACCACCGGTATTCGCCGCACCATGAAAAACCATCTTTGGAGCACACCCGCCACCGATCCCCCAGCAATGTCAGCAATGTCCTCGTCCAATTCTCTCATGTCTGGCGGCAACCACCCTGGCACAACCCAAGGGCAACATTGGCAAAATCCCCATCCCCATGGATACCATCCCATGCCCCTCCTGACCTTATCCACAACCCGGGTTCCGGAGCAACTGTCGCGCCTTTCCCCAGTGGCATGCTTTAACTCACCAACCGATTACTGTTAAGAAGCGTCACATTACAGATGTTCAAAGGTTTGTCTCCAAAATCCTATGAAAAAAAGCATTTTTTGAAGACTTAGGGGGGAGCAACGCCACACTTGTTCCAAGCACCGGTGGCTGGCGCACAGCGCTGGTTCACTGCGGTTCACTGGATGATGAATCCCGCCGCTTCCTCCGCCTATGGCCTTGACTCAACAGTCCGATGCTGCGCCCCGACCCTCAAGCCCGGCCTCCAGGGGATGCGCCCAGCCGCTGACGCTGCTGCGGGAACGGGGCCAGCGGGAGGTGTTCTGTGGCCTCACCAGCATTGTCTGGCTCCATCGCCGCATGCCGGATGCCTTCTTCCTGGTGGTGGGCTCCCGCACCTGTGCCCACCTGGTCCAGTCCGCGGCGGGGGTGATGATCTTCGCGGAGCCCCGCTTCGGCACCGCCATCCTGGGGGAGCGGGATCTGGCGGGCCTGGCGGACGCCAACGACGAACTGGATCGAGTGGTAGACCAACTCCTGGCGCGGCGTCCGGAGATTCGCACCCTCTTTCTGGTGGGCTCCTGCCCTTCCGAGGTGATCAAGCTGGATCTGGCCACCGCCGCCCAACGCCTGAGCCAGCGCCACCTGCCCCGGGTGCGGGTGGTGAGCTATTCCGGCAGCGGCATTGAAACCACCTTCACCCAGGGGGAAGACAACGCCCTGGCGGCCATGGTGCCCCTGTTGCCCCACAGTGAGGCCAGGAGCCTGTTGCTGGTGGGCACCATGGCGGATCAGGTGGAGGACCAGTTGTGCCGCCTCTTCCACCAGTTGGGTCTGCCCGGGGTCCACACGTTGCCCCCGCGCCGCTCCACGGATCTTCCCCCCGTGGGTCCCAACACCCGCATTCTGCTGTGCCAGCCCTACCTGAGCGCCACTGCCCGGGCGCTGCAGGCCCGGGGCGCCCAACTCGTTGCCGCCCCTTACCCCCTGGGGGTGGAGGGCACCACCGCCTGGATTCAGGCGGCTGCAGGGGCCTTCGGCCTGGCCGCCAGCGCGGTGCAACCCCGTCTGGAGGCGGCCCGGCAGCGGGGTCGCAAGGCGGTGGCCCGCTACAGGGAACAACTGGTGGGCAGGCGGTTGTTTCTGCTGCCGGATTCCCAACTGGAAATTCCCCTGGCCCGTTTCCTCCATCAGGAGTGCGGCATGGTGCTCCAGGAGGTGGGCACTCCCTACCTGGACCGGTTGCTCATGGCCGCCGAGCTGGAGCAATTGCCCGCCGCCACCACCATCAGTGAAGGGCAGCACGTGGACCGCCAGTTGGAGCGGGTCCGAGCGGCACGACCTGACCTGGTGGTCTGTGGTCTGGGACTGGCCAACCCTCTGGAGGCGGAGGGCATGGCTACCAAGTGGTCCATTGAACTGGTGTTCAGCCCCATCCAGGGGTATGAGCAGGCGGGGGATCTGGCGGAGTTGTTTGCCCGTCCCCTGACCCGCCGTCAACGCCTCCACCTTTGAGCCTTCCCCCTGGAGACCACACCATGGAACTGACCCTCTGGACCTATGAAGGCCCCCCCCACGTGGGCGCCATGCGGATTGCCACCTCCATGGAGGGGGTGCATTACGTGCTGCATGCGCCCCAGGGGGACACCTATGCCGACCTGCTGTTCACCATGATCGAGCGGCGGGGCAAACGCCCCCCCGTCACCTACACCACCTTCCAGGCGCGGGATCTGGGGGGGGACACGGCCGAGATGGTGAAAACTTCGGTGCGGGAAGCGGTGGAGCGCTTCCAGCCCCAGGCCCTGCTGGTGGGGGAAAGCTGCACGGCGGAACTCATCCAGGATCAGCCCGGCGCCTTGGCCAGCGGCATGGGGCTCCCCATTCCCATCGTGAACCTGGAGTTGCCGGCCTACTCCAAGAAGGAAAACTGGGGCGCCGCCGAGACCTTCTACCAACTGGTGCGGAGCCTCTTGAAAGACCAGGTTCCCCCTCCCGGCACGGCGCGCCCCGGTCGCGCCCCCGGGGTGCGGCCCAAGGTGAATCTCCTGGGGCCGTCCGCCCTGGGGTTCCGCTGCCGGGACGACGTCACCGAGGTGTGCAGGCTGTTGGGGGAAATTGGCGTGCAGGTGTCCGTGGTGGCGCCCCTGGGGGCCAGCCCCGCCGATCTGCGGCGCATCCCGGAGGCTGATCTCAATATCTGCCTCTACCCCGAGGTGGCCAAGCCTGTCTGTGACTGGCTACAGCGGCAACTCGCCATGCCCTGTGTGTATACGGTGCCCATTGGCATCGGCGCCACCCGGGATTTTCTCCAGGAGGTGGGCGCCGCCCTGGACGTGGACGTGACCATGGCCCTGCGGCCGGAGGTGGTGGGGGCCAGTGACCTGTGGTCTCCCCAGCTTCACGGCGGCAGCACGGAACGGGCCCGTTCCCGCATGCCCTGGTATTCCCGCTCCGTGGATTCCACCTACCTGACGGGTAAGCGGGTGTTCGTGTTTGCCGACGGCACCCATGCCCTGGCCGCGGCGCGGATCGCCACAGCGGAGTTGGGCTTTGAACTGGTGGGCCTGGGCACCTACAGCCGGGAGAGCGCCAAGCTGGTGCGCGCTGCCGCCAGGGGTTACGGCCTGGAGGCCCTCGTCACCGACGACTACCTGGCCGTGGAGCAGGCCATCGGCGAGGCTGCCCCCGAACTGGTGTTGGGCACCCAGATGGAGCGCCACATTGCCAAGCGCCTCTCCATTCCCTGCGCCGTGATTTCCACCCCCATCCACGTGCAGGACGTGCCCGCCCGCTACGGCCCCCAGATGGGCTGGGAGGGGGCCAACGTGATCTTCGACACCTGGGTTCACCCGCTGATGATGGGTCTGGAGGAGCACCTCATCGGCATGTTCCGGGAGGACTTCGAATTCGTGGACGGCCATCAAAGCCATCTCCACGCCGGCGGCGCCAAACCCATGGATTCATCCAAAGCCGAGGGCTCACAAGATCCACCGGAGCCGGAGCCTGGCGCCGCCGTCAGCGTAAGCACCGCCAAGACCCGGCGCTGGAGCCAGGAGGGCCTGGCGGAGTTGGGCAAGGTGCCCTTCTTCGTGCGGGGCAAGGTGCGCCGCAATACGGAAGCCTTTGCCCAGACCCAGGGCATCGACCTGATCACCGTGGACACCCTCTACGAGGCCAAGGCCCACTACGGCCGCTGACGACAACAGCCACCACCAACTCCTCACCACTCACCAACCCCACAGGCCATGACCGCCACCACCACAGCCCCTCAGCAACGTCGTGAAGACGGCGAAGGAAGCGTCCAAGTCCACCAGGACAACAAGCTCAACATCGAAGAAGGCGCCCTGGTGATTGCCGTGTACGGCAAGGGGGGTATCGGCAAGTCCACCACCTCCTCCAACCTGTCCGCCGCCTTTTCCCATCTGGGGAAGCGGGTGTTGCAGATTGGCTGTGACCCGAAGCACGACAGCACCTTCACCCTCACCAAGCGCATGGTGCCCACCGTGATTGACACCCTGGAGGAGGTGGACTTCCACAGTGAAGAGTTGGAGGCCGGCGATTTTGTCTACACCGGCTACAACGGGGTGATGTGTGTGGAGAGCGGCGGCCCACCGGCGGGCACCGGCTGCGGTGGTTACGTCACCGGTCAAACCGTGAAGCTGCTCAAGGAGCACCACCTGCTGGAAGACACGGACGTGGTGATCTTTGACGTGCTGGGGGACGTGGTGTGCGGCGGCTTTGCCGCGCCCCTGCAACATGCCCACTACTGCCTGATCGTCACCGCCAACGACTTTGATTCCATCTTTGCCATGAATCGCATTGTGCAGGCAATCAAGGCCAAGGCCAAGAATTATCGGGTGCGGCTAGGGGGTGTGGTGGCCAATCGCTCTCAGGACACAGATCAAATCGACCGTTTCAATGCCCGCGCCGGCCTCCGCACCCTGGCCCATTTCAAAGCGGTGGACGCCATCCGCCGTTCCCGGCTCAAAAAGTGTACAATTTTCGAGATGGAATCCAGCCCCGATGTATTGCAGGTGCAGCAGGAATATCTAAACCTGGCCCGTTGTTTATTGGAAAGCGTAGAACCCCTTGAGGCGGAGCCCTTGAAGGATCGGGAGATCTTTGATCTGTTGGGGTATGACTAATGGGGAAGATCCAGGGAAAGATGGGAAAAGCGCAAGGAGAAACCTACTACGCTGTAATTCCCGCGTCCCTACCCCATCACCTCCAACTCTTCTCATCATCATGGCCGTGCCCATGCCCACCCGCTGGATCAAGAAGAGCGTGGCCCCCAGGCTCACGTCTCTGTTCACGACTCCACTTGTTCTGGGGTGCATGGCCTGCGATCCGGCAGCAGCTCTTCCCGATTGCGCAAGCTGGAACTCGGCAAGCTTCTTCAGGGAGGCGTCAGCGGATGATGTGGCCCGTTGTCTATCGCAGGGTGCTGATCTAAATGCACGGACCAGATTTGTATGGGAGACACCCCTCCACATGGCGGC
>VXWH01000196.1 GCA_009836025.1 Synechococcus sp. SB0668_bin_13
CCTGGGCTGGGCACTGGCCCCCTATGCCCAGCAGGCCCAGGCAGAACCATGGGAGGTGGCCCTCCAGGGGGAGAGAGAACAACGCAGCGCCACCACCTCCGCAGACCACTCCCTCACGCTGCGCTTCTCCCTGTTGTTCTGAAACTGAGGCTTGGCCACAAGAACGGCCACTGGCCTCCCATGGGGAGGGTGTCTGGCCAACCTCCACTCCCTGGCCGGTATTCCGCCTTATCCAGAACTCGGGTTTACAAGGCTCACCCCAAGAGCGACCATCACGCACCAGACGGTTTGCAACCCGAGCCCACACGTAACACTCCTTACCCCCATGGCCCCATTGGCCGGGGTGAACACATACACTTTTCACAAGTGACCGAGTGCATCATGTCTCGCCTTCTGGGCATCTGCCTTGCTGCCGTTCTGAGTCTTGCTGGTCTGCTGGGATGGGGGGCCGCCGCCGCCGCCGCCACCGTTGAGGTGCAAATGGGAACCGACAGCGGTCTTCTGGCTTTTGAGCCCAGCACGGTAACCATCAGTGCTGGCGACACCGTCAAGTTCGTGAACAACAAGCTCGGCCCCCACAATGCCGTGGTGGAAGGTCATGGCGAACTGAGCCACACGGATCTGGCTTTTGCCCCCGGAGAGAGTTGGGAGCAAGACTTCAATGAGCCTGGCACCTATAACTACTACTGCGAGCCCCATCGTGGTGCGGGGATGGTGGGTACCATCACTGTTCAGTAATCCAACTCCCTCGCCGTGCGATAGCCCGCGTTCTGGTTGACCGCAGTGGTTGGTACGGTCTCCCGGCTGGTGTTGGTCTGGAGGGCTTTTTAGGCTGCCGGGTAGATCTTGATCCCCCGAGACGCCATGCAGCCCAACCCCGAAACCTTTACCCTCAAGGCCTGGGAAGCCGTCACCTCCGCCCATGGGTTGGCGCGGGCCCGTAAATCCCAGACGCTGGAGAGCGAACATCTGCTGAAGGCCTTGCTGCAGCAGAAGGAGTTGGCCGTACGGATTCTGGAAGCAGGCGGTGTGGATGTGGCTGCACTGGACCAGAGCCTGGAGCAATTCCTGGCCAGACAGCCCAGGCTTAGTTCCCCTCCGGACACCATTTCCCTGGGCTCCAGCCTGGATCAACTGTTGGACCGTGCGGAGAAGGAACGGCAAGCCTGGAAGGATCACTTCATTGCCGTTGAGCATCTGCTGCTGGCCTTGTGTGAGGACAGCCGCTGTGGCAAACCCCTTCTGCAAGACTTTGGCGGGCAGCGTCAAACCATCAGGGACGCCGTTCAAGCCATCCGCGGCAACCAGAAGGTCACCAGCCAAACCCCGGAGGCCACCTATGAAGCCCTGGAGAACTATGGTTGTGACCTGACCGAAGCAGCCCGTCAGGGGAAGCTTGACCCCGTGATTGGCCGGGACGAAGAAATCCGCCGCACCATCCAGATTCTCTCACGCCGTACAAAGAACAATCCCGTATTGATTGGTGAGCCTGGCGTCGGCAAGACCGCCATTGTCGAAGCACTGGCCCAGCGGATCGTCAACGGGGATGTACCGACGGCGCTGCAGAACCGGCGTCTCATTGCGCTGGACATGGGTGCGCTGATAGCTGGAGCCAAGTACCGCGGCGAGTTTGAGGAACGCCTCAAGGCGGTGCTCAAGGAGGTGACAGCGGGGAAAGATCAGATTGTGCTGTTCATTGACGAGGTCCACACCGTGGTGGGGGCCGGGGCCACTGGCGGGTCCATGGATGCCAGCAATTTGCTCAAGCCCATGCTGGCCCGCGGGGAACTGCGCTGCATTGGCGCCACCACCCTCGACGAACATCGCCGCTACATTGAAAAAGATGCAGCCCTTGAGCGCCGATTCCAGCAGGTTCTGGTGTCCCAGCCCACGGTGGAAGACACCATCTCCATTCTGCGCGGCCTGAAGGAGCGCTACGAGGTCCACCATGGCGTGCGCATTGCTGATAACGCGCTTGTGGCCGCGGCGGTACTGAGCAGTCGCTACATCAACGACCGCTTCTTGCCGGATAAAGCGATTGATCTGGTGGATGAGGCCGCCGCCCGTTTGAAAACGGAAATCACGTCCAAGCCCGAGGAGATTGACGAGATCGACCGCAGGATTCTGCAACTGGAGATGGAGAAACTGTCCCTCGCCAAGGAAAACGACCCGGCCAGCAAAGAGCGGTTGGCGCGCATCAACCATGATCTGGCCAGGCTCATGGAGCAACAGCGTGCTTTCATGGTCCAATGGAACCAGGAGAAAAGTGCGCTGGATGATCTCCAGACCTTGAAGGAACAAATTGAGCAGGTGCAGGTCAAGCTGGAGCAAGCCAAACGCAGCTATGACCTCAACAGGGCTGCGGAGTTGGAGTATGGCACGCTAGCCCAGTTGCAACACCGTCTGCAGAAGGGAGAGCAGCGACTCCAGAACAACGAGAAAAGACTTCTACGCCAAACCATCGGCGAAGAGGACGTGGCGGAGGTGGTGAGCAAGTGGACCGGCATCCCGGTGAAACGCCTTGCCCAATCAGAGCTGCAAAAGCTGCTGGATCTGGAGCGGCGGCTCCATGCACGGGTGGTGGGCCAACAGGAGGCGGTCAGCAGCGTGGCCGATGCCATCCAGCGCTCCCGCGCTGGTCTGGCGGACCCACGGCGCCCCATTGCCTCGTTTTTTTTCCTGGGTCCCACCGGCGTGGGCAAGACAGAGTTGTGCAAAGCCCTGGCGGAGCAACTCTTTGATGATGAGGGCGCCATGGTGCGTCTTGACATGTCGGAGTACATGGAGCGCCACGCCGTATCCCGGCTCATTGGCGCGCCGCCCGGCTATGTGGGCCATGAGGAAGGGGGACAACTCACCGAGGCCGTGCGGCGCAAGCCCTATGCGGTGATCCTGCTGGACGAGGTGGAAAAGGCCCATTCCGAGGTGTTCAACGTGCTGCTCCAGGTGCTGGATGATGGGCGCATCACGGACAGCCAAGGCCGTACGGTGAACTTCACCAACAGCATTGTCATCCTCACCAGCAACATTGCCAGCCAGGCGATTCTGGATCTGGCCGGGGACCATAACCGCCATGGAGAGATGGAAGCCCGGGTCAAGCAAGCCCTGCAGAACCACTTCCCCCCCGAGTTTCTGAACCGCATTGACGAGACCATCATCTTCCATGCCCTCCGGAAGCAGGAACTCCGGCGGATCGTGGAGATCCAGGTGAGCCATCTCCAGCAACGGCTGCAAGGGCGGGGCCTCCACCTGATGCTCACGTCAGAAGCCTATGACTGGCTGGCAACAATGGGTCACGACCCCGTCTATGGGGCCAGACCACTACGGCGGGCTATTCAAAAACATCTGGAGACCCCCATGGCCAAAGCCATTCTGAAGGGTGGTTTTTCCGAGGGGGACACCATTGTGGTTCAGCCGGAGGAGGGCTGTGGCGGCAACAGGTTGCATCTGAGCAAAGCGGTCCACTCCCCTGACGTGGCGGCAACGGCAAGCTGACCTCAGCCACAGGCGTGGGGGGCCGGCGAGATAGGCGGATGTGCTGGGGTCTTGCCTTACCCGTCGCCGTGCCCCCATGCACTGCTTAACAAGTACCCCAGTTGTGGATAAGGGGAGCAGAGAGTGCCAGCTTTGCTGGGCTGGTGTTGTTGTGGGAAGCCTGCTGGCGCCTGTTGTTGCGGCTTCCCGGACTGTGCGGTGGGGGGGACTGGTTCCCAATCGGCCATAGCCTGATTGGGTATCCGTGCCGTTCACGCAAGCGGAAGACCCCCTCCTGCCTGAGGCTACCCTTGCCTTGTTCTGCTGTCTCGATGCCTTCGCCAAGCTGTTTGAGCAGTGGAACGCCCCACCTGCTCCCCTCCAATCGTCAGTGCAGGCGAGGCGGCAAGCTCTCCCTCGGCGAGATGCTGCTCATCCTGGTGCTGTTCCCCATCTCGGCCTACAAGGACTTCAAGCATTGCTGGCACTACGGCCTGAGGCACGAGTACCGGGATTGCTTTGGCGCTCTCCCCCGTTATGGCCGGTTTGCGAGCTTGCCGCCCCACCTGCTGCTGCCTTGTACCTGCTGCTCCATTACTGCCGCGGCGAGAGACCGGCATCTACTTTGCCGAGGGCACCAAGCCGGCCCTCTGTGATAACGCCCGCATCAGCCGCAACAGGATCTTCCGAGGTCTGGCCAAGCGTGGTCGAACCACTATGGGGTGGTTCTTTGGCTTCAAGCTCCATCTGCGCATCAACCACAAAGGCCAACCCATGGCCTTCAAGGTGACAGCGGGCAATAGTGATGCCCGCCAACCGCTTGAGGCCTTGACCGCTGCTCTGACGGGGAAAAGGTCAGCAACATCGCCATCCCCAAACCCATGCACAGCAGCCCATGCCCCTCCTGAACCCTTATCCAGAATTGGGGCTACTGTTAAGATCAGGCAGGCAATTTGTTCTCAATGCCGGTGTTCTTGATTCATAATGTCCTTAGTTGGTTGGCTGGGTGATGGTGGAAGGAAAGATGCTACCCTCACGCTCCGCTACCGGGCGCTCCAGGGGCGATTGAGATGAGCAATAATGCAGTAATACCGACCGTTTCATCTTCATCGGGGGTGGCGCAGACGCAAGCCCCGGTTACTCTCTCGCGACCGAGCCAGGGCAACATGATGGGTGGAAACCTGACAAGCAGGGCGCAGGCGTCCGTCACAATGTTGCGTTATGTCGGGTTGCTGACCCGGAGGGGGAAGGCGTTTCATCCCGTCTGGGTGTTCGCGCTCCTGTTGGGGGCTTCTGTCACGGCCGCCGCCGCTGAGACGCTGCCTACACTCACCATCTCCAACCCCCATACATCGGGTCTCCTGGAGGGGGAGACCACCCGATTCCCTATCGAAAGTTCGGAGAATCTCACCAGTTCCCTGCCGGTAACGGTTCAGTTTACGCGCACGGGGGACTTCATATCTCCCTACGTGAAAGCCCCCCAAGACTTCCAGAACTGCATGAGTGGCGACGGTACGGGCAATGCCGCGTGTCCCTATGAGGTTGACCTGTTCGATTATAAGCCTTCATGGGGATCAAGCCACATCTGGAACATAAACCTTCGGACGGATGACGACGACATGGACGAGCCGGACGGCACGTTGACTGTGGTGATCGAGTATGGAGACGATCTCACCACGAACAGCGTCACGGTCGACATCCGCGACGATGACCCGACGGTGGTGAGTCTGGCGCGGGTGGGCGCGGGCGTGTTGGGAGCGGGCGAAGCGTTGACGTTCAGGGTGAGTCTGGGCCGGGCGCTGGT
>VXWH01000197.1 GCA_009836025.1 Synechococcus sp. SB0668_bin_13
TGGCCACCTGATTACTGGTAGTGGCCACACCATGAAGAGCTAGCTGCTGCCCCTGCTGGACACAGTGCTGTTGGGCAAACGGCTCAGCATCGAGCCCTTCAGTGGCAAGCTGAAGTGCAGCAGGGGCCTGGGGCATAGCCGCCACGCTGGCCCGGCACTGCCCTGGTCCATCGTCTCTCCTGCCTGGCGGCAACCACCCGGGCAAAGCCAAGGGCAACACGCCACCTTCCCCCTCCCTACCACCATGCACACCATCTCTACCCCTCCTGAACCCTTATCCAGGATTGGGGTTTGTCAGGCAATCTCCCCAAAGGACTCGCGAAAGGCGTCCAGGGTGGTGTCGATGTCGTTATCGCTGTGGGCGAGGGAGGTGAAGCCTGCTTCAAAGCCACTGGGCGCCAGGTACACGCCCCGCTCCAGCAGGGCCCGATGGAGCCGGCCAAATCGCCCATGGTCCGCTTCCTTGGCATCGGCAAAATTGCGCACGGGCTGATCACGGAAGAAGAAGCCGAACATGCCGCTGATGCTGGCGCCAGTGATGGGCAGCCCCACCTCCCGGCCTGCCTCCAGGATTCCCGCCACCAGCCGCTTGGTGATGGTCTCCAGGTGGTCATAGGCGCCCGGGCGCTTGAGCAACTCCAGGGTGGCAATCCCGGCAGTCATGGCGAGGGGATTGCCGCTGAGGGTTCCAGCCTGATACATGGGACCTTCCGGTGCCACCATGGCCATCACATCGGCCCGACCGCCGTAGGCCCCCACCGGTAGCCCACCGCCAATCACCTTGCCCATGGTGGTGAGATCGGGGGTGACGCCAAAGCGGGCCTGGGCGCCGCCGTAGCTGATCCGAAAGCCCGTCATCACCTCGTCAAACACCAGCAGGGAGCCCTGGTCATGGGTGAGTTCCCGTAGACCCTCCAGAAAACCGGCATCCGGGGGAATGAAGCCGGCATTGCCCACCACAGGCTCCAGGATCACGCCGGCAATCTGGTCTTCGTGTTCCGCAAACAGCGCCTTGACGGCTTCCAGGTCGTTGTAGGGAGCTGTCAGGGTGGAGGCAGTGGCCGAACGGGGCACGCCCGGGGAATCGGGCAAACCGAGGGTGGCCACGCCGGAGCCTGCCTTCACCAGGAACATGTCCGCATGGCCGTGGTAGCAGCCCTCGAACTTGATCAGCTTGTCCCGACCGGTGAAGGCGCGCATCAGCCGCAGGGCCGCCATGCAGGCCTCCGTACCGGAGTTCACAAAGCGCACCTTCTCCACGGAAGGTATGGCCTCAATCACCATCTCCGCCAAGGTGTTCTCCAGGAGGCAGGGGGCGCCAAAGGAGGTGCCTCGGTCCAGGGCGTCATGGAGAGCGCTGATCACCTCGGCACGGGCATGGCCGCAGATGGCTGGTCCCCAACTGCCCACATAGTCGATATAGCGGTTGCCATCCACATCCCACACGGAAGAGCCTCTGACGTGATCAAAGACAATGGGCTTGCCGATGACTGAGCGAAACGCCCGGACCGGTGAGTTCACGCCCCCGGGCATCAGTGCCTGGGCTGCGTCAAAGATCTCTTCGGAGCGGGTCGTATTCAGCGGAGAAGCTGGGGCCACGTCGTCGAGTTCGATGGGTCAAACCTTAAGGGTAAACCTACCCCTAATGGTCCGCGGCGGCACAGGCAAACAACTCCACAGCAACGGGGGCATGGTCACTGGGTCGGGGCAGGCCCCGCTGCTGGCGGTCAATCCAGCAGTCCCTTGCGGTGTCGTGCAGGTCCTGGGTGAGGTAAACATGATCCAGACGCCAGCCCCGATTCCGCCGCCAACTCCCACCACGGTAGTCCCACCAGCTCCAGTGGCCGCCTTCCGGGTGAAAGCGCCGAAACACGTCCTTGAGGTCCTGTCCCAGCACCACCTGGAGGGCTTCACGTTCCTGTGTACTGGCCATGATGCGGCCCTTGAACTGCTGTGGATCATGCAGATCCCTGTCTTCAGGGGCAATGTTGAAGTCCCCCGCCATGCAGAGGGGTTCACCCTGCTCCAACTGGACGGCCACATAGCGGCCCAGGCACTCCAGCCAGGCCAGCTTGTAACTGTAGCTCCTGCTGCCAACGGATGCCCCGTTGGGAACGTAAACATTGAGGATGCGCAGGGAACCCAGACGGCCACTGATCACACGTTTTTGCCCACTGAGGATCACGGCCTCCCCGTCTTCCTCCAACAGCCCATCGAAGCCGATGCGCACATCATCCAGGGGTTCACGGCTGATGAGCGCCACCCCGTTGTACGCCTTCTGACCACTGGTGGCCGCGCTGTAGCCCACGGCGTTCAGTGGCCCATGGGGAAACAGGTCGTCGGCCACCTTGGTCTCCTGCAGACAGAGCACGTCCGGCTGGTGTGTCTCCAGCCAGTTGACCACCTGCCCAAGACGGGCGCGGAGGGAATTGACGTTCCAGGTGGCGATGCGCATGGATTTCACAAGCAACCTGCCCAGCAAAAGCCTGGGGGGATCGGGAATCAAGGGCCAGGCGCCCGGCATTCAATTCAGGCGTCAGGCAAAAATCAGGCATAAAATTGGAGAACAGAACCGGATTGACGTGCCATGGCGCGCTTAAGACCCCTCATGCTTCTTGCCTTGCCGGTCTCCCTGCTGAACGCCCCCGCGGCGCGGGGGGACACATCGTCCTCTGCCCCGGGCATCACCCGGGAAGACCAGCGGGAAGAGCGTTTCTATAACTTTGACCATGGCCGCCAGTCGGGAGGAGGTTTTACAGATCCCTCCGACCTGATCCAGAAGCTCCAGAACGCCCGCAACCTGCAGTACGCCACAGACCCGGCGGAGACCATGGATGCCGCCCTGGAGGACTTCACGTGGCCGGATGAGTCGCCCCCGGAGGAGGAGCAGAGCACAGGTTCGGTGGCGAACAGCGGCAGCGGCCCCATCCAGATTCCCGATGATCTGTTTCTGCAGGTGACGCCGGGCCCCACACAGGGGCCAACCCCGGGATCGGAGCAGGGAGACACCGATCAAACCCCTTCGCCAACGCCTTAGTTCCCCCTGCTTGCTGTGGCTCCTTCTCCCCCCCCTGCCTGGCCCGCCGTCCACAAACGCTTCGCTGCCGAGTTGGGCGCCAATCGCGTCCTCAAGCGTCGTGAGGATTTGCTGGCCTACGATTGTGACGGCCTCACCCTGCACCGCCGCGCCCCGAACTTGGCGGTGCTGCCCCGCTCCGCCGCCGAGGTGGTGACCGCCGTGAAGCTTTGCGCCGAGTTGGGGCTTGCTTTTGTGGCCCGGGGCAGCGGGACCGGACTCTCCGGCGGGGCGATCCCCAGTGAGGAGGCGGTGCTGATCGTCACCAGCCGGATGCGCCGCATTCTGGAGGTGGACGTGGACAACCAGAGTGTTCTCGTGGAGCCTGGCGTCATCAACAACTGGGTCACCCGGGCGGTGGCGGGGGACGGTTTCTACTACGCCCCCGACCCGTCCTCCCAGAACGTGTGCAGCATCGGCGGCAACATTGCCGAGAACTCCGGCGGCGTCCATTGCCTCAAGTACGGCGTCACCAGCAACCACGTGCTGGAACTGGAGGTGGTGTTGCCCGATGGCGGGCTGACCCGCTTTGGCGGCCCTGTGGCGGAAATGCCCGGCCTGGACCTGCGGGGCCTCTTCATTGGCAGTGAGGGCACCCTGGGCATTGCCACGGCCATCCGCCTGCGGCTGTTGCGTCAGCCGGAAACCGTGCGGGTGGTGCTGGCTGATTTTGCCGCCATGGCGGCGGCGGGGGACGGGGTGCGGCGCATCACTGCGGCCGGCATCCTGCCCGCCGGGATGGAAATCATGGACAACTTCACCCTCAACGCCACGGAAGACCTGCTCCGGACCGGTGTGTACAACAGGAGTGCGGCGGCGGCCCTGTTGGTGGAACTGGACGGCCAGGCCGCTGAAGTGGAGGCTGCCTGCCGCGCCACGGAAGACCTGCTGACGGCCGCCGGGGCCACCGGCCTGCGGAAGGCTGATTCCCCGGCGGAGTGCGAGCGGCTGTGGAAGGGCCGCAAGGCGGCCTTCGCCGCCATGGGCCGCATCAGCCCCAGCTACTACGTTCAGGACGGGGTGGTGCCCCGCAGCGTCCTGCCCAGGGTGCTCCAGGCCATTGCCGCCATCAGCCGCCGCTACAGCCTCCCCATTGCCAACGTGTTCCATGCCGGGGACGGCAATCTGCATCCGCTGATTCTTTACGATCACCACGAGCCCGGCATCATCCAGCGGGTGGAGCAGGCCGGTGCGGATATTCTGCATCTTTGTGTGGAGATGGGGGGCAGCATTACGGGAGAACACGGAATCGGCGCCGACAAGCGCAGCGCCATGGCCCTGATGTTCAGCACCATGGACCTGGACACCATGACCCGTGTGCGCCAAGCCATCGACCCCCAGCAACGGGCCAACCCCAACAAGCTCTTCCCCACCCCCACCGGCTGCGCGGAAGCTTCCCGTCGCTCCGTGCGGGTGCCGGTGGAGGTGTATTGACGCTCCATGGAGCCGTCCTTGAACTTCCTCATCGGGATTCTGCGATCCACTCCATGGAGCCTTTACCCTTGGCCCCACCACCACAGCCGGACAGCCGGTTACATCATGGGACAATCCATGAGCAATAGGGCGGCCATCTTCCTCTGTAGACACGGGGAATCCAGCGGCGCGGCTTGGGTCCCGAGAATCGGAACGTTTTGAAACAATGAAGTTATGTTAAAAGTCTTGATGGGTGGGGAAGCCGCGATGGACTGTTCAGGGTTTGCCCTGCTTGTAATGCTCAAAGCGCTGTGGACCCTCTTCAGCGGCTTTGGTCTGGCGGTCTTCCTGCTCTTTGTCTTCATTGGGGCCTTCATTACAGATCATTGGCAAGAGTTGCTATTGGTACTTCCATTCTTAGGATTTCTTCTGTTGGGCATCGTTGTCTTTATCTTTGTCACTACTTTGGCCCAAGACAACGCTTTCAAGGAAAGTACGGGAGACTTGTGGATCTGGCTTCAATGGGGCATTGTACCGGAAAGGCTACAGTCTGAAGGCTTGAAAAAGAAAATCAAGGAACTAAGGGTGAAGTACGGGACCGATAATGATTAAGACTTGTAAAGACCTGTTTCCGTCTTACCCTCCTTCCCCGCCAATGGCTAAATCCACCCCAACCCAATCCCCCACCCCGGGCCGTGGTGTTTTTAACAAGTCAGAGCCACCGCGGCAAGGGATGATTTAGGATGGCGGCGTGGGGTTGTAA
>VXWH01000030.1 GCA_009836025.1 Synechococcus sp. SB0668_bin_13
ACTTACCCGGAGATTACGCCCCCTTCAATTTCCACCACCTTCGAGACACATCCCCTTAACGGATGGGTTTATGAACATTGCACTATGGGGAGGGCTAACCTGACCCTGTACCCCGTCACCGGATTCATGCCGGCGCTACCCCCCGGCCTCACCGAATGGCTCCCATCGGGCATCATCACTGCCTTCCTCGGCCTTCTCTGGTATGAACAGAAGGCCGGTGAGGCCAGGCTCAATAGACGGATTGACGAATCACGCGATGGCGTGAACAAGCGGATTGACGAATTGAAAGACGATATGAAGGAGCTACGGAGAGACCAGAAGGAGACCCGGCAGAAAGTGGATGAACTGCCGATGAAGATCCTGGAGTTGCTGCGCACGTCCAAACACCCCGTCACTGGGGAGCGGTGAGTTTCCCTTGAATCATGCAGCTACGCCAGGCCACCACTACCCCCACACCAGACCACTAAAGTCTTGCCGGCTGAGGCATGGTACTCTGCCCATATGTCCTACGCCGGAAAAAAGCCATGACCTACAGCAACAACAGCAACGGCCGTCACCGGAGCGGCGGTATCCTGGCGCTGTTGACTTCTTCCCTGCTGCTGGCAGCGGGCGCCGCACTTGCCCGCCCGGATTGTGACGACTGGAATACCGAGGAGTTCTTCAAACAAGCAACAGCGGCGGATGTTGGCCGCTGCATCTCCCAAGGCGCTGACCCCAAGGCACGGGCTGAGGATGGATGGACACCCCTGCACGTGGCGGAGAACCCAGAGGTGGTGAAGGTGTTGCTGGATGCCGGGGCAGACCTGGAGGCACGGACTGATCTTGGAGCTACCCCCCTGCACACGGCGGCGTCAGACGGGAGCCCAGAGGTAGTGAAGGCGTTACTGGACGCCGGGGCAGACCTGGAGGCACGGGATCAGTTTGGCAAGACCCCTGTGGAACTCGTACCTCGCAACTCCCCCCTATGGGGCACGGATGTTTATTGGCGGCTGAACGAAGGCCGCTACCGTTAAGGGCCTGCCCTCCCACCGGGCCGCGTCCCTTCACGGCGCCCCCGCGGGGGCGCCGTTGGGCAACAATCCCTCTCCCTATAGGGCGATATTTATTTTTCCGGCAACAGCAACGAATACGGCCAAAACCCAGTCATAGCAAGTGGTTTTACTGCTAATCCCCCCTGGGTTTCCGGTGAGCGGCAAGGATCCTCCTTTTCTGATCTTTTCCTGAACCCACCGGGGGGTAGGGAACTTCACAGAGAGAGCGTTTAACCCCTCGGTATTCCAGCAGCGCCAAGAGGCCGCCGCTCCGGTGACGGCCGTTGTTGTGGGGCATGGTTCCTGTGGCGTGGGGTTAGCGGGGCGCTTTGTTCAGCATCTCCATGATCTTCAAGGGCAGGCCCTTCACTTCGTCATGGAGAGCGTCAAATCGCCTGTCTTGAGCGTCAAACCGCTTGTCCAGCTTGTTCCACAGGAAGATGAGGATGGTGACGCCCACACCGGCCCAGATGCCCAGCGCCGTCACGATCATCAACAGCGTTTGGACGGTGGCAGGCATCGGACCGGGTGGTGGATGGGAACAGCCTACCCACCTGTTGATAACTGTTACCGCAATGCAAGGTGCTTGACAGGCTTTGCCGGCGCTTGCCCGGGAACACCTGGGTTGCGAGTCGCGTGGCTGCTGACGCCATGGGCCTGCCATTGGTCATAGGCCGTCTGCATCCCAAGCCAGGTCTCCGCTGTGGAGCCGAACACCTCCGCCAGTCGTCCCGCCATCTCCGGCGAGATTCCCTTGTGTTCGTTGATCAATGCTGACAGGACCTGCCGTGTGATGCCAAGCTTTTGGGCAGCCCGGGTGACGGTGAGTCCCATGGGCTCCAGGCATTGGCGCCTGATCACGCCGCCTGGATGGGGCGGGTTGTGCAGACTCATCGCTCAAGCCTTAGTGGTAGTCCACATAGTCTACATCAACTGCCCGGCCATCCTCAAATCGGAACGTCACCCGCCAGTTGCCTGAGACCGAGACGGCATAGTGCCCCTTCAGCTTGCGTTGCAACTCGTGCAACTCGAATCCTGGGAGCCTCATGTCTTCTGGCCCGCTGCTATGGTCCAGGGCCACCAGAATGTCCCGTAATTTCTCCTTATGGGCCCGGGTTCACATACCGTGGTTTTCCCGTTCTGTAGAGCGCCTTCAGGGCGCGATGGCGAAACGACTTGATCATGGATTTCTCCCTTGCTTGGTCTGTATTTATTTAGGGGATAAGCGTCAAGACAGCGACATGGTCGACCACCTGCACAGCCTGATGCAGACCGAAGCCCGCTTGCCGCAGATCTCCTCGGCCCGCGTGAGCAATCTCATGGCTGCGTTCGGGGCGGACCGCTAGATCAGTTAAGCCGCCGCAACACCACCTCCGGTAGCCCCAGGAGGGCGGCTTTTTCCTGACTGGGGAGCAACCAGGTCAGGGCTGCCTCCGCCTCCCGGGCAAAGCCGTGGGCCATGGTGTGGGTGCGCTCCAGGCCGGACCCCTGGCGCACAATGTTGAGGGCCGCTTCCAGGTCGCCAGGAACAGCAAAGCGACGCTCCACCCGCTCCGCCAGGGTGGGATCTTCCTCCAGGGCAAAGATGGCGGGCGCCGTCAGGTAACCGGCCCGCAAATCCGATGCTGCGGGTTTGCCAAGCTGTTGGTCACTGGCAGTGAAGTCAAGGCAATCGTCCACCACCTGGAAGACCATGCCCAACTGGCGACCAAACTGGTAGAGGCTCTCCAGCCGCGGCTCCGGCAACCCCGCCAGCACCCCCACCGCCCGGGCGCTGTTGGCCATCAGGGAGGCTGTTTTGCGGTAACTCTTCTCCAGGTAGTCCTCCAGCGTCTGCCCGCTGTCATAGCGGTGGAGCCCCTGCCGCACCTCCCCTTCCGCCAGATCCATGATCACCCGGGAAAGGAGCCGCACCACCTCCAGACTGCCCAGATTGGCCAGGTGCCAACTGGCCTGGGCAAAGAGGAAATCACCCGCCAGCACCGCCATGCGGGGATCAAACAGGTGATGCACCGTGGCCACGCCCCGCCGGGTGGAAGCTTCGTCCACCAGGTCGTCATGGACCAGGCTGGCGGTGTGGATCATCTCGGTGATCTCCGCCAGCCGCCGTTGCCGCTGATCCATGGGCGCGCCAGGGGTAACAGCCCTGGCCAGCATGAGCACCAGGGCGGGGCGCAGCTTTTTGCCGCCGGCCTGGAACAGATGCTCCGCTGCTGCCTGGAGGATGGGATGCCCCGCCCCGATCAGGTCTCGTAAATTGCCGAGGAGCACCTCCAGGTCGGCCTCCACCGGCTGCAACACTTGAGCGACCGAGGCCATGTAGTGCCTTGACTGGCCTGGATCTTAGTGGCTGAGCGGCACGGATTGCAGGCTCACCTGCTCAACTTGGACCGGTTGCCTCAACCAACTGGACACCTCCGCCGCAAAGTGGGTGGTCTGCCCCGTGCAGCAGAACTGCATGGAACCCCTGGGCTGGTGGGCGGCCAAGCCCGTGGTCTGCACCAACTGTTGCAGCGCCCTGGCCGCCGGCAGGGCGGGATCCAGGAGGGGCATCGGCCAGGGCAGGAGGCGCTGCAACAGGGGGCGGACAATGGGGTAATGGGTACAGCCCAGGATCAAGGCCTGAATCGGGTTGGTTTCGTGGAGGATGGGAGCCAGATAGCCGGTGACCAGTTGCTCCAGCCGGGCTGAATCCCGCTCTCCCGCTTCAATGGCGGGCACAAGCCCCGGGCAGGCAATTTCCTGCACCCGCACCGTAGGGAAGCAACGGCGGATGGCACAGCCATAGGCCCCGCTGTGTACCGTGGCTGCCGTGGCCAGCACCACCACGTGATCTCCAGGATTCAGATTCAAGCTGGCGGCCATGGCATCAATCAAGCTCACCACCGGCACCTTCACCTCGGCACGGATCACGTCAGCGGCCACGGCGTTCATGGTGTTGCAGGCCATGACCATGGCCTTCACCCGGCGCACCCGTAACCAGTGGGCTGCTTCTTCCGCGATGGCGCGAATCTCGTTGGGGGAACGTTCCCCGTAGGGCAGCCGGGCGGAATCCGCCAGATAGAGCAGGGGCTCGCCAGGGAGAAGGCACTGCAGTTGATGGAGCACCGTCAGCCCCCCTAGTCCGCTATCGAACAAGCCGATGGGGAGATCTTCCGGAGGATGGACCCAGGACATGGATGTGGATCCGGCTCAAGAATGAAGAGGGAAGAGGGAGAGCTTGCGGTGACCCAGACTGGGCATCTGGCGCTGCACCTGCTCCAGACGATCCGTGCCCATCTCCGCCATGGCCACACCAGGGCTGGTGCCCGCATCCGCCAACACCGTTCCCCATGGGTCTACCACCATGGCATGTCCATGGCTCTGGCGGCGATGGTAATGAACCCCGGTCTGGGCAGGTGCAAAGACATAGCACGTGTTTTCAATGGCCCTGGCCCGCAGCAACACTTCCCAATGGTCCTTCCCCGTGAAAGCGGTGAAGGCCGCCGGAATCAGCAACACCTGGGCGCCACGGCTGGCCAGAAAGCGATAGAGCTCAGGGAAACGCACATCATAGCAAATGGAGATCCCCAGGCAGCCCAACCCAGGCACGTGTGCCACCGGCGGGCGGGCTTCCCCGGAACGCACAGTTGCGGACTCCTGGTACGTGTTCCCGTCGGGCAGGTTCACGTCAAAGAGGTGGATCTTGTCGTAGCGGGCCAGCAACTGCCCGTCCCGTCCCACCAGTTCAGCCCGGTTGTAGACCGCCCCATCCTCGGCCGGCACGGGGAAACCGCCCCCCAGCAGGGTCACCTGATAGCGGTGGGCCATGGTGACTAGAAACTGACTGCACCGCTCCGCCAGCATGGGTGCCAACGCGAGCTTCTGCTGGTCATCCCCAAAAAAGGCGAAGTTTTCCGGCAAGCCCACGAGGGCTGCGCCTTGGCGTGCAGCCAGGTCGATCTGCTCTTCCGCTGCCTGCAGGTTGGCGGCAGGGTCAGGGGTGCTGGTGAGCTGGAGCGCTGCGGCAAGGAAGCTGGACAGGATCAAGTCAACCGCTGATGAAAAGTTTACTCCCGGACTGGGCAACAGGCATGCTGGCAACGTACCCCATGGTGGTGGTCTACGGAGACCGGGCCGCGGTCCAGGGTTGCTCCACGCCGGTCCACACGGACCTTCCATACTTAACTATTGAAAGGGAGGGGTCCGGCAAGGGTCAAATTGG
>VXWH01000068.1 GCA_009836025.1 Synechococcus sp. SB0668_bin_13
CAATTTGACCCTTGCCGGACCCCTCCCTTTCAATAGTTAAGTATGGAAGCTCCGCATCCGCTGCCGTTGCTTCCTTGAAGAACTGGCCAGATATCCAGTCCCCACATCTGGCTGGGCAACAACGGCGGGCGATGCCAGGGCAACAGCGCCCGATGCCAGTAGCGCCAGGAGTCTGCCCCGCCTGGGTGCAGTGCCGCTGCTGTTGCTGTGGGGCAGGGATAGCCAACCGGGTCTTCCACCGCAGCACCATGGGCTGGTTCTTGGGCTTCCTCCATCTGCACATCAAGCACAAGGGCCAGCTTGTAGACTTCAAGTGACAGCGGGCAATACTGATGGCCGGCAACCGCCTGAGGCCCTGACTGCTGCCCTGCACGGGAAGGTCTTCACTGATAAGGGTACCCTGTCCAAATCGCTGCTGGCGCGCCTCTGGCAACGGGACCACCACCTGATTACTGGTGGTGGCCGCAACACGAAGAACTACCTGCTGCCCCTGCTGGACACAGTGCTGTTGGGCAAACGATTCATCATCGAGACGACCCTCTTTGAGGTGCTGAAGTCCAGCATGGTCCTGGAGCACACCCGCCACCGCTCCCCGGCCCGGCCCTGGTCCATATTCTCTCTTGCCTGGCGGCAACCACCTTGGCACAACCCAAGGGCAACATCGGCAACTTCACCATCCCCAACCCCATGCACACCATCCCAACCACACTCTGACCTTATCCAAAACTCGGGTTTGTTATCTCGTCTTCTTTGATGTTATGCCATTTTTTGTGAACTTCCTTAGCCTCATCAATAATATCCATAGCTTCTGCTTTGGTGAGGCTATGGATATTATTTTAGTCAGCCTCATTGCGCATATCTCGAAGATCAAAAAAAGTGCCTGCCATGTAGGCTAGATTATCAGAAGTCTCACAGTCTACCAGCACTTCCCAAATTCTCGGACTGGGATTTTTCCTGGCAAACATCTACTACACTTCTATGAATAAAGGCGCGAATGACATCAGCAAGGCTCACACTGACGCCTCCTGAGATTTCTCAAGCGCTTCCTGGCGCCCCAGGGCATCCAGGTCATCTTGCTCCGTTTTTGCCCGGAATCGTACATAGACCCAGTGATCGTCTCCTGCTTGGGCAATCCGCTCCCGCACCTGTTTACGGATTGCATCCCGTTGCTCAAACTCCTGGAAGGTTTCAAGGATGACCCAGACCCAGCAGCCGGGGAGTCAAGGGAGTCTTCCCCCGTCTCCACCTTCCAGTCTGCAACCGGCGCTGCCCATGGCTTATCCCGCTCCCGCAGCAGGGCGAGGATCTCCGACTCCTCCAGCAGGACTGTTGACTGGATTGTCATTGTGTACCGCCAGACTGAGCACGGCGAGAAGCCTGGCCTGGATTGGGGTCGCTACACCCCACCGGCAGCGGGCGCAGAGGCTGACCCACATATGATGGGTCCATCATAGACTTTGTACAAACGCCTCCGCCCAAACCAGGGTGGCATGCACCTGCTCCGGGGTGGGGGCCTCGCAATAGAGACGCAGCAGCGGTTCCGTCCCCGAGAACCGCAGCATCAGCCAATGGCCCAGGCCCTTCCCCAATCGCAGTTTAATCCCGTCCCGGTGGTTGATCTCCGTCACGGGTTCACCGGCAACGGCTTGGGGTGGCTGCTGCTCCAACACGGCCAGCAGGCGGTTGCGGGTGGCCAGATTGCTGAGGCGCAGATCCAGGCGGTCGTAGTGGAGTTGCAGGCCGGAGCGCTGCTGTAGCGTTGCCAGGCGCTCACCGAGGGGCTGCTCCGCCGTCACCAGGGCCTCCAGCACCAGCAGGGCCGCCAGGAGCCCATCCCGCTCCGGCATGTGGCATCCAAAGCCCACCCCACCGGACTCCTCTCCCCCCAGCAGCACCGCCTCCCGGCGCATCACGGCGGCAATGTGTTTGAAGCCGACAGGGGTCTCCACAACCCGCCGGCCACGGTCCGCAGCCACAGTGGTCATCAGATCCGAACCGCTGACGGTCTTCACCACCACACCGGGCCGGGAGGAATCGCGGCCCAGGTGGTCGATGAGCAAAGGAATCAACTGTTGGGTGCTGCAGAAGGCGCCCGTTTCGTCCACGGCGGCCAGGCGGTCCCCGTCCCCGTCAAAGGCCAGGCCCACCACGGTCTTCTCAAGGATCCTGGCGGCCTTGATCCGACGGGTCAGGTCCCACAGATTGGGGGCCAGGGGCTCCGGCCCCTGGCCGCCAAACAACGGATCCCGGCAATGGCGGATTTCCCCCACTGAAGGCCCCAGCAGCCGGGGCAGTCCCCCTGCCGCCGCCCCGTGCATGGAATCCACCAGCACCCGCAAACCCATGTGCTTCAGGCGCTGCACCAGCATCTGGCAATCCACCAGTTGGGACAAGCCCGCCAAGTAGGGGGTCCAGGCATCAAAACGGCTGATGGGACCACGGCCGGGGGGAACCACGGAACCGGCCCGCAAGCGGCGCTCTACCCGTCCTGTAAAGGCGGAGTCCACCGATCCGCCAAAGGGACCCTTGATCTTGATGCCCAGCCATTCGGGGGGGTTGTGGCTGGCGGTGACCACCAATGCCCCCAGTGCCCGCCGCTGCCGCACCGACCAACTCATGGTGGGGGTGGGGGTGGGATCGGTGGCCAGCAGCGGCAGCAGGTTGCACCCCTGCACCGCGGCAGCAGCCAACTCCGCCAGTTCCGGGGCCAGAAAGCGGCGGTCAAAGCCAATGAGCACCTCCCGGCTGTCGAGGCCTTCCGGGGCGGCAGCGGCCAACTCCTGGGCTGCGGCAGTGGCCACCTGCAGCACCGTTGCAGCCGTCACGTCCACACCCAGCACGCCACGCCAACCGTCGGTGCCGAAACGGATGGGTCCAGCAGGCGGCAGGGGGAGCAGAGACATGGCGGCAACCTCAGGAAGGGGTCAGTGGGTAGCAGCGGCCCGGTTCCGGATCCAGCAGTTGGGTCTCCGGGGAACAACTGTTGAGCAGGGCCGTAGCCGTGGCAATGCTGCCGCGACTCCAGAGCAGCTTGGGCAGCAGTCCGGAGTTCTGCATCCGCCCCCCGGCCGTGCTGGCCAGCACCCAGCCGGGCTGGAACCGCTCCAGCAATTGCGGCAACACGGTTTGCCCCCGCACAAAGGCGCCCACCAGGGGCAGGCCAAGATCCACCACGGGCGTGATCACGGCATCCAGGTTCTGTGGCGGCAGAGTTGGATCCAGAAAGCCGTGGGGCTCCACATACAGACGCCCGTCAGGGTGCTGGAGCAGAAAGCCGTTCTCCTGCCCCGGCACGGCTGCCCCTGCCGTGGCCGTGACGGCGAGGTGGGCGCCGGAGACGCTGGCGTGTTGGCGGCTCTGGCCGGGCGCCAGGGCCGTCACCTGGGTAAATCCCAGTTCCCTGGCCACCTGTGCTGCGGCAGCAGAGCCCACAACGGGAATGGAGCGCTCCAGCCGTTTGAGGGTGGGGGGATGAGCGTGGTCGGGCAGGCCCTGGGTGAGCAGCACCAGATCAACGGCCGATGGGATGGGCCAGTCTTGCGGGAGGCGGGACTCGAAAAACCAGGAACTGTTGCCAAAACAGAGGGGACCCACCAGCCAGGGATCCAGTAGCACGTTCAGATCCGGGAAGCTCAACTGCCAGCCGTTGGCGCCAAAGTAGGTGGCCCGCATTTCATGGTCCTGGAATGGAATCAGCTTAGGGGCTGGCTGTGTTCAGTGAACGCCTAAAGCTTGCTCGGAAGCGCCGCTGAGAAACGATGTCCAGTTCGCCCGTCTTCATCGCTCTATAACCGTGGTGGTCTGCTCCACGCCAAGTCAGTCGAGCGGCAAAGGTTCACCCTGGCCCACAAGCTGGGCCGTATGGCGATGGAGGTGTCCGGCGGCGTGGATGAAGAGAAGGCCTGCCCCCGTTTTGCCGGGGCTTTGCTGGCACCGCGACAAGAGATTGCCCGAGATGTTGGGCGGCGCAGCAGCACAGAGCATTTTCCGCGGCGTAGGACGTACTTGGTGCATAAAGCAACCTTGCCCTCTGGGTTGGGCAGAGCAATCTAGGCGTTTCCACCGTCTCTGTTTCAGGGCGCTGGCCAAAGATATAGTCTCGGAATTCAAGGCTGCCGAACTACTCAAGATCCCGGTGAGAGATGTTGAGCGTGCAATGGTAGGTTCTGTCCGTTAGTTCACCATGTAGATTTTTCCTAAGAATTATTCTTTCGTCATTGAAAGTCATTCTTTTTGTATCTTCCATTTCTGCTCCTTCTCGTACTCGTAATCTACCAAGATCGTAACTCATGCTAACTACGTTTTCATCTGGTTTGCAGCCTGGTTTGCACAGGAATGGTTCTCGCAAATAGTCGACTTGGACTTTGCAATCGTTGTCTGAGGTATCCTCATTAAATTCAACAATGGCGAGAATAAATTTATCTGGATTATTTAGCGAGTAGATAATTTCGTTTCTGGTAACAGTAATTCTTGGCGTTGGAGAACCTGCGGAGCGGCCCTTGACCTCAATGAAGCGAAGCCTCTCGGTACCAGGCACTCTGCTCTCGATGTCATAGCCAAGTCTTTCAGATTCTCTATCAACTGGCTCGAAGCCAAGCCAACGTTCAACATGCTTAATGATTTCGCGTGCTCGCCATGCAATGGCCTGATTGTCTGAAGACCCCCCTGGAAGCCCCCTTGGTTTCGCAGGAGGCTTATTAGGATTAGGGGGAGACGTGGGAGGATGCCGAGGTGGAGCTTTCTTCTTGACAGGCGGTTCGGTACCTACATCGCCTGGGGGCGTGTCGGGAACATCGCTACTTTCGTCTGGTTTATCGAGTGGTTCTCCGCCGTTGAAACTTGGCTTCGGCTCTTGGGGTTCGCTGGGGGGCGATCCTTCTACCTTCTTGGGAGTTTCCTCTGAAACAGTGCAGGCTGGGCACAGATCGAAATTCGCCTCAACATATTCCTGAACATCCTGTGCAGAACGCCTGAAACTGTAGTCTAGCGCGGCCTTTATATCCTCAAGGCCAAAGCATTTTCCAATCTCTTCCGGTATAAGCTTGGCCAACTTTGCCTGCGACAGATCAGCATAAAAGAGGTCATCATTGAGCCACAAGACGTCTCGCTGTCGAGGAGGTCCAGCGGGCTGATCATTAAGGAAACGCTGGGGAACGTGTTTTCAGGCCAGGCATGAAGATGGGAAGGACT
>VXWH01000053.1 GCA_009836025.1 Synechococcus sp. SB0668_bin_13
CCATACAAATCTTGTTATTATTAATCTTGATTTTTAAGTTAAGGCAGATAATCAACTGGCTTTATTCTATTTTTAGCCCCATCCATACTCTTGGAGATGATCATCGAGATATAGCCGCGGGCATTGCCCAAAAACTGGGTGCTGGAGTTAGGTGGGTTGGTGACGGCATTGCCCATGGCGCCTCCGCTGTTGGCCATGGCTTGGGGCATGGCGTGCGGGCGTTGGGGCATGGCGCAGTTGGCATTGGCCATGGCATTACCCATGGCGCTTCCTTTATTGGTCATGGGTTGGGTGGTGGAGCACGGGCGCTGGGACATGGCGCAGTTGGCATTGGCCACGGCATTGCTCATGGCGCCTCCGCTGTTGGTCATGGGTTAGGTGGTGGAGCACGGGCGCTGGGACATGGCGCAGTTGGCATTGGTCACGGCATTGCCCATGGCGTTTCCTTTATTGGTCATGGGTTAGGTGGTGGAGCACGGGCGCTGGGACATGGCGCAGTTGGTCTTGGCCACGGCATTGCCCATGGCGTTTCCGCCGTTGGCCATGGCTTGGGGATCTGATGGTCGTGTTGTCGTGGGCGCTGCACGCAAGTGGATCGTGTCCTTCCGAACCACGGATTCCGGTTGCCCTTGCTAGCCTCCTGCCACCTACTCCACCTTGAGTTCGCCGGACTCTTCCCGCTGTGCAGGAGCGTATTCTCTACATCCGGCTCCCCTGCAACCCCATCTTCCCGATCGGACCGGTCTACCTGGCCGACCACATTCATAAGGTTTTCCCCCGGTTGCCCCAGCGCATCCTGGATCTGGCCACCGTGCCCTTGCTGAATGTCCGGGCCACGCTCCGCCAGACCATCGATCAGTGGCAGCCCACGTTGCTGGTGTTTTCCTGGCGAGACATTCAGATCTATGCACCCGTGGACGGCCGGGGCGGTAATCCCCTGCAGCACTCCTTCGAAGCGTTCTACGGGGCCAATCCCCTGCGCCGCCTGCGGGGCGTCCTGGGGGGTCTGCGGCTCACCTGGAGCTACTACGGGGAGCTTCGGCGCAATCTGGGCCTGATTCGTACGGGCCTGAGCCAGGCGCGGCGCCATCGCCCCCAGGCCCGGGTGGTGGTGGGAGGCGGCGCGGTGAGTGTGTTCTACGAGCAGCTTGCGTCCCGGCTTCCCCGGGGAACGGTTGTGTCCATCGGGGAAGGGGAGCGACTGCTGGAAACGTTGCTCCGGGGCAAAACCCTGGCGGCTGAGCGTTGTTACGTGGCGGGGGAGACTCCCCGGGCGGGTCTCATCCATGAACAGCCATCGCCCCTGCCCAAAACCGCCTGCAACTATAATTATATTGAGACCGTCTGGCCCGAGTTCAACTGGTATCTGGACGGTGGTGATTTTTATGTGGGCGTGCAGACCAAGCGCGGCTGTCCCCACAACTGCTGCTACTGCATCTATACCGTTGTGGAGGGCAAACAAGTGCGCCTGAATCCGGTGGATGAGGTGGTGGCGGAAATGCGTCAACTCTATGATCGGGGTGTTCGGGGATTCTGGTTTACGGATGCCCAGTTTATCCCGGCCCGCCGCTATATTTCCGATGCCAAGGAACTGCTGCGCGCTGTTCTTTCTGCAGGCATGACGGACATTCACTGGGCTGCCTATATCCGTGCCGATAACCTGGATGAGGAGTTGGCTCAACTCATGGTCGAAAGCGGCATGAGTTATTTTGAAATTGGAATTACGTCCGGCTCCCAGGAATTGATCCGCAAGATGCGAATGGGCTACAATTTGCGCGTCGTTCTGGACAATTGTCGCCTCCTGGCACAGGCAGGATTTCAAGAGAAGATCTCCGTCAACTATTCCTTCAACGTGATCGATGAACGACCGGAGACCATTGGCCAGACCGTGGCCTTTCAGCGGGAGCTGGAAGGTATTTTCGGGGCGGAACAGGTGGAGCCGGCCATCTTTTTCATTGGCCTGCAACCCCACACCCATCTGGAGCACTACGCCCTGGAGAAGGGATTCCTCAAGCCCGGCTACAACCCCATGAGCATGATGCCCTGGGTGGCCCGCAAGCTGCTGTGGAACCCTGAACCCATGGGCAGCGCCTTCGGGCGTGTCTGCCTGGAGGCCTTCGCCCGGAATCCCCAGGCGTTTGGCCGCACCGTCATGGATTTACTGGAGGAGCGCTACGGAAAAGCTCCCTTACAGGATGCCCTGTCCGCCCCTCTGGCGGGCCACCGGGCCATGGCCAATGCCGCCAACTGAGTGAGGAACCCCATGGCAGAGGCGCCGCCACGCCACGGGGGCAACGTGGAGCAACTGGCCCGTCAGTTGAACTGCCACCCCCGCCGGATTCTGGATTTCAGTGCCTCCCTGGTGCCGTTCGGGCCGCCCCGCAGCCTGCGGCGGGCACTGCGCCAGGCATTGAACGACCACGTGGTTCCCTACCCCGATCCTTCGTACCAAGCCCTGCGGGAGGCCATCGCCCGGATGCACGGCCTTGATCCTGGCTGGATCCTGCCGGGCAACGGGGCGGCGGAACTGTTCACCTGGGCTGCCCGTGACGCCCAATCTTTCATCAACCTTCTGCCCACCCCCGGATTTGCGGACTACCAACGGGCACTGACCACATGGGGAGCTGTAAGCCGGTCCCTGCCCCTTCGCCTCCACTGGGGTGACGGCCCCCAGTCCTGGGTTGAGGCGCTTGCCGACCCCTCGGCTCTTCAACGTCTTGACCCTCCCCGGCACACCGCCCTCTGGATCACCAATCCCCACAACCCCACCGGCCAGCTTTGGCGCCGGGACAGCCTGGAACCCCTGCTTCATGCCCATGGCCTGCTGGTGGTGGACGAGGCGTTCCTCCCCCTTGTTCCTGGCGGCGAGAAACACTCTCTCATCCCGTTGGCGCCAAGGTTCGGCAATCTGGTGGTGATTCGCAGCCTCACCAAACTGTTTGCCATGGCCGGCTTGCGTCTTGGCTATGCCGTTGCCGCACCGGCGCGGCTGGAGCGGTGGAGCCGTTGGCGTGATCCATGGCCCGTCAACGGCCTGGCGGTTCGGGGCGGCCTGGCTGTCCTGGCGGATTCGTTGTGGCAGCAACGGGTGTGGCGCTGGCTGGCGCGGGAGGGTCCATGGTTGACGCAGCGCCTTGGCCGCCAATGTCCATCCCTGCAGGTCTACCCTGGCGCCGCCAACTATCGGTTGCTGTCCTGCAACCACTCCCTCACACCCCTGCAGCAATCCCTGGCACGGCAGGGCATTCTGGTGCGGGACTGTCGCAGCTTCCTGGGGCTTGGTGACCATTGGCTGCGGATTGCCGTGGGCAAGCGCCCCCGTAATCGGCGACTGGCAGCGGCCATGGCCGCCGCCCTCAAGCGCCTGGGTCACCATCCACCAGTCACACCCAGGGCCTGAGGTTTGCGATAGGAGGGCCATGGCCGCCCCACTTGATGGGGTGACTATCCGCTCTGGCGCCCCTGGGCCAGGGGCAACAGGTGGTCCCGGAATGCCTGCCGGGGTGGCGTGCCCTGCTTGAGGGCCCATTCCAGTTCCAGCAGGGCTGCCAGGAGTTGTTGCAGCCGCTGGGGCTGACACCCCTGCACCTGCCGTTGCAAGACGTAGACCCGCTTGGGATTCCCGAAACCAGCAGCCTTGGCGATGGTCTGGGCATCCTTCTCTCCGGCGGCAGTCATCCAGGCCACCCACAGCCAGCCGCGCACCTGGCTGACGAGGCTGGCCTGGATGCGCAGGGCTGGTTCATTGGTCCGCAGCAGCTCATCCAGCAGGTGCAGGGCGGCGGGAATGTGGTTGCGGAGCAGGGCCTCGCCAACCTGCAAGCTGGTCTGGCTGGTGGCGCCCACCAGGGCCGCCACCGCGGCGGCGGTGATTGCCTTGCCGTCGCTGTAAAGATAAAGCTTCTCCAACTCTCCTATCAGGCGGCTGCTGTCACTGCCCACCGCCTCCGCCAGCGCCGCTTCCGCCGCAGGCTCCATGGTGATGCCGGCGGCCTTGGCGGCCCGCTGCACCATCTGCCGCTGCCCCCTGCTATCCCACACTGCGGGCAGCGGAAAGGGTTTCACCGTGGCTTCCTTCTGGAGGAGCTTTGTGGATTTCAAGCGGCCATCGGGCTTGTGGGTGGAGGTGAGCAACAGGTGGCAGTTGTGGGGAATCTGGGGCAGGGTGGCGGTGAGAGCCGTCAGCAGTTCCGGCGGGCAGCGCTCACAAAAGGGACTGTTGGCTACGTGAACCAACCGCCCGCCACCGCCAAAGGGAGCCATGCGCACAGTGGTCAACGCCAGAGGTGCTGCATCCCCCTGCTGTCCGTCCAGGCGTTGCCGATTGAAGCTTTCCCAGGCGGGATCCAGCACCTCTTGGGCCAGGGCCGTCACGGCGCACTCCAGCGCCGTGGTGTCATCACCCCAGTAGATATGCACCGGCATGGAACCGTCCCCCATCGATCACCCGATTTTGAGGGAGAGCCTGGCGCTGATCCAGCAGCGTCTCCCCCCCACCGGACTCCACGGTGTCCAACAGGACGTGCTGGTGCGGCTGATCCACAGCAGCGGCGATTGGCGCCTGGCAACGGCATTACGCTGCCCCGCTGCCGCCTGTGAACAGGCCATGGCCGCCCTGGCTTCTGGAGCACCCATCCTCACCGACACCGCCATGGCGGCCGCGGCAGTGACCCCCATGGCCCGGCGCACCTTTGCCAATCCCGTGATCAATGGGTTGGCCTGGGCGCCGGATGCAGCGCCGCCCGGACAGACCCGCACCGCCCTGGGCCTGGCCGCCGCTGTGGAGCGCCACCCCCGCAGCGTGGTGGTGATCGGCAGCGCCCCCACGGCCCTGCTCCATCTGCTGACCTTGGGAACGCAGGGCCGTCTTGAACCTCCGGTGTTGATGGTGGGGATGCCGGTGGGCTTTGTGGCAGTGCAGGAGGCCAAGGCAGCCCTGGCCCGCAGCGGCTGGCCCCAGGTGCGTCTGGAAGGAAGCCGGGGTGGGGCCGGACTGGCGGCGGCGGTGGTCAATGCCCTGCTGCGTCGGGCTTGGCTGGATGGTCAGGGTTACAATACATAACCCCAGTTATGGATAAGGGGGAAAAGTCGCGGCAGCGGCAACCCGTCCATCAGCCGGCCGTCCAGCAGGCCCCATCCTCCGGCGCGGAAGCATTGCGAGGCCCTGCCCACCTG
>VXWH01000059.1 GCA_009836025.1 Synechococcus sp. SB0668_bin_13
GCCCTGCCCCCCCCGGATGGCGCCCCAGGCTTGGTGCTGGCCTGCTGGCGCGCCCTGGTGTTGGGTGTCGTCCAGGGCCTCACCGAGTTTCTCCCCATCAGCAGCACGGCCCACCTCAAGGCGGTGCCCGTCCTGCTGGGCTGGAGTGATCCTGGCGTGGCGGTCACGGCGGTGTTGCAGCTTGGCAGTGTCGTGGCCGTGATCGGCTATTTCCGGGAGGATGTACGCCAGTTGAGTCTGGGGCTGCTGCGGGGCCTGCGACAGGGGAACCTGGATGCCCCGGAGGCGCGGCTGGGGCTGGCCATTGCGGTGGGCACCTTGCCCATTCTTGTGGCCGGCCTCATCATTCAACTGTTCTTCTACGAGGCCTACGGGGCATCGGTACTACGCAGCCTGACGGGGATCGGGGTGGTGTCCATGGTGATGGCGCTGCTGCTGGCCCTGGCGGAGCGGCTGGGGCGCCGCCGCTACAATCTGGAGCAGGTGAGCGTCACTGCGGGTTGGCTCCTGGGGCTGGCCCAGATGTTGGCCCTGGCGCCGGGGGTGTCCCGCTCCGGCAGCACCCTCACGGCGGCGCTGCTCATGGGCTGGCAACGGGTGGCGGCTGCCCGGTTCTCCTTTCTGCTGGGGATTCCGGCCATCACCATGGCGGGCTTGGCGGAATTGAAGGAGGCCATCACCAGCCCCAGCCTGGGGGGTGCGCTGCCCCTGCTGGTGGGGCTGTTGAGCGCTGCCCTCTCCTCCTGGCTGGCCATTGCCTGGCTGCTGCGGTTCTTGCAGCAGCACAGCACCTGGGTGTTTGTGCTGTATCGCCTGGGCTTTGGCGTGCTGTTGTTGTTGGTCAGTGTTGGGGGAAGTGGCGGATGATCGCCTCGGCAAACTCCGAACACTTCAGTGGCGGCTCCACAGGGGGTTCCATCATGCGGGCCAGGTCGTAGGTGACGCAGCGGTTGGCGATGGCCTGGCCAATGCCGTGGTGGATCAGGGCGGCGGCTTCGTGCCAGCCCAGGAACTCCAACATCATTTGACCACTGAGGATCAGGGAGCCGGGATTGATGCGATCCAGACCGGCGTGCTTGGGGGCGGTGCCGTGGGTGGCCTCGAAGATGGCGGCATTATCGCCAATGTTGGCGCCGGGGGCCATGCCCAGGCCCCCGACGATGGCCGCGGCGGCATCGGAGATGTAGTCCCCGTTCAAGTTGAGGGTCACCAGAACGGAATACTCCCCCGGTCGGGTCTGCAACTGCTGAAACACGCTATCGGCAATGCGATCGTCCACCATCACCATCCGGCGCCAGCGGTCCTGACCGTGGGATTCGCCAATGCTGTCCAGGATGGCCCGCACCTCTTCGCAGACGGCCTGCTGTTTGGCGGGGGTGAGGTTGTCGTAGCCGGGGTCAAGGTTGCGGGCGTTGTTTTCCACCGACAGTTGGGGATTCCTGGCCAGGTTGTCCAACACCCAGCTTTCCCGCTCCGTGACACACACGGCGCGGAACTCCGTTGTGGCCAGTTCGTAGCCCCAGTCCCGGAAGGCGCCCTCGGTGAACTTCATGATGTTCCCCTTGTGGACCAGGGTCACATGGCGTTTGCGGCCCTCCAGCCCCAGGGCGTGCTGGAGGGCGCGGCGCACGTGGCGCTGGGTGCCCAGCTTGCTCACCGGCTTGATGCCCAGGCCGGAGCCGGGGCGAAGCTGGCGGTTCCCCAGCTTGCCGTTGGCCGGAATCACCGTCTCGTTCAGGTGGCGCAGCAACTCCTGACCGACGGGATCGTCAGCGGCCCACTCCACGCCGATGTAGATGTCTTCCGTGTTTTCCCGATACACCACCACGTCCAGTTCTTCCGGGCGTCTGTGGGGGCTGGGGGTGCCTGGGTAGTACCGGCAGGGTCGTACGCAGCAGTACAGGTCGAACAGTTGCCGCAGCGTCACGTTCAGGGAGCGGATGCCGCCCCCCACCGGTGTGGTGAGGGGTCCTTTGATGGCGATGCCGTACTGGCGGACGGCGTTCAGGGTGTCCTCCGGCAGGTACTGCAGGTCCCCGTAGACCTGACAGGCCTCGTCACCGGCATAGATCTTGAACCAGTGAATGCGACGCCTGGCGCCATAGGCAGCCTGCACGGCGGCGTCCAGCACCCGCTGGGTGGCGGGCCAGATGTCCACACCGGTTCCGTCCCCGCGAATGAAGGGAATGACGGGCTCGTCAGGGACAACGGGGCGCCCCGCCTCGAAGCGGATGGCGCTCCCCGCTCGAGGCGGGGTGAGCTTGGTGAAGCCGGACATGGTGGCGCTGGCAGGCATGAAGGCTGCAACAATCCTGCAAGCCTATTCCCCCGGCTGCCGGGGGTTCAGTTCCCCGCGGTCTTGGAGATGCACATCTCCCGGCCCAGTTCATAGATTCTGAAACGCTCCTTGCGGGTCATGCTCTGAAGGTTCATGGAGGCGGAAAAGTCCAAGGCCATGGTCAGCGGGGCCTCCGGACTCAACGCTTTCATCGCACTGAGAAGATCATCATCGCTCATGCCCTTGTAGATGTCAGGCTCACTGAGCCTGGCCTTGCGGGCAACGGCGAGAAAGCAGGGGTCAATCACTTCCTGCATGACCTCCTCACTGATGTCCATGAAGGCGAAACCGGGAGCGGCCAGCGGCCCCAGGCACAGGAAAGCCATGACAAACACCGGCACAACGAGCCGCAGGAGCGTGAAGATGGCACGGGAGCGCTGAAGCCTCATGGACATATGTTGCGTGGTTGGGTTGAAGGTACACCTGGAAGACAGACCGGCTCTTGACCCATGCCAATTTGCCGTGACGTGATTGCCGTGGTGGGCGCCGGCAGCGTGGGCAGCGTCACAGCCTGGTGGCTGGCCCGCTGTGGCGCCCAGGTGGTGTGGATTGCCCCCCCCCAGGGCCATGGCGCTGGGCCAGGGCAGCCGGGCAGTTTGGCGGCGCTGGGGGTGCTGATGGGTCACTGCAGCCGGCGCCTCCGTGGCCGCAACTGGCGGTTGCGGCGCACCGCCATTGCCCTGTGGCGCCAGTGGCTGCCGTTGCTGGGTCCCATCCCCCAGCAATGGGGTCTCACGGTGCTCTGCCACCAGCCTGACGAGGTGGAGCGGCTCCAGACGCTGGTGCGCCACCGCCAAGGGGAGGGATGCCCCCTGGCCTGGCGCACCCGTGACGAACTCCTCAATTGCTGGCCCGCCCTGGCGGCCACCGATCTGCAGGGCGGCCTCTGGTCGCCCCAGGACGGCCAGATGGATCCTGCCCCGCTGTTGGCGGCCCTGGCCGGGGCTGCTGAGCGCCTGGGCGTCCAGCGCTGGCCCGCCCAGGTGACAGGCCTCAAGCCTGACGGCAGGAATTGGCGCCTTCAACTCCAGGCCGGTGATCCCGACGTTCCGACAACCCTCCCGGCCTCAGCCGTGGCGCTTTGCACAGGGTTGGGCGCTGGTCCGTTGTTGGCGGCACTGGATCCGGCCATCCAGTTGAACTGGCCCATGCTGCCCGTGCTGGGCCAGGCGGCTGAACTCCACTGCCCCATGCTGCCGCCCCAGGGCTTGCCAGGGCCGGTGGTGTGGCGGGGGGTACACTTGATCCCCCGCCCGCAGCGCCGGCAGTTGTGGATGGGGGCAACCGTCGAGCCCGGTGACCAGAGCCGGGCCCATTGCCTTGATCAGATGCTGCGACTGGATGGCGCAGCTCCTCCGTGGCTACGGCAGGCTCAGGTGTTGCGCCGCTGGCAGGGGGTGCGGGCCCGGCCCGTGGGCCGCCCGGCGCCAGTGTTGGCAACCCCGGCGCCAGGGTTACTGCTCACCAGTGGCCACTACCGCAATGGCATCCTTCTGGCGCCAGCCACAGCCGCCTGGACCGCCCAGAAACTGGGTTTCCCGCCGCCAGACGCCCGGTCAGGGCGACCTGGGAACGGTTCAGGACAATGGATCATCGACTGACCCAACCTTGATCAATGTCCCCTCGGCCGAGTTGGCCAGATCTTACCTGACAGGAGAAGACGTTTACCTGGGTCAAGGACGCTGGTGGAGATGGAGACGGGATGGTGTCCCCGGTGGGCTGGCGCCTTTTCTCAAGGAGACAGGTTTGCTGGGGGCGTAAGCCTGTCTCTGCCCCGTCAATCCCCCAGACAGTGAACATTCACCACCCGTGTTTGGGGTTTGGCGCGGTGTTCCATGAGATAGACACCCTGCCACTGGCCGAGCAACAGGCGCCCCTTGGTAAAGCTGAGGCTGAGATGGGTGTTGGTGAGCATGGTGCGAATGTGGGCAGGCATGTCGTCAGGCCCTTCATTGCTGTGGCGGTAGGCGCGAACAGCCCCGCGCCCACTGAGGGAGCGGACGCCTTCTGTGGGGGCGAGAGCGGTCAGATGGGCCAGCAGGTCCGCCAGCACGTGGGGATCGGCGTTCTCGTTGATGCAGAGGCTGGCGCTGGTGTGGAGACAACTGAGGCAGATCAGGCCTTGTCTGAGTCCGCTGTCTTCAAGAACAGCGGCAACGTTGCCGGTGATGTTGATGAAGCCTTGGCCAGAGGTTGAGATGCTGAGCCGCTGCACGTGTTGAGCCATGGGCGCTCAGGCGGCAGGCATGTCAGACACCACCACGGGCAAGCGCTCCGTCAGACAGGAATCCCGCTGGCGCCCTTCCTCCTGCTGATTCACGAGGCCCACCGCCTCTTGCAGCAAGGAGTCGAACATGCCCCCCGGGAGCCGGTGCCGCGCCACTTCCATGAAGGTGCGGGAGATGGACTCACCGGCGGCGGCCATCAACTGAGGGTTGTTGCGCCGGCTGTTCTGCTCTTCTTCGATGGCCTTCATGAAGCGGGCGGTCACATCCCGCTTGGTGCAGGCACGGATCACCGCATCCCGTGGCGTGGTGTCCAGGTCCGCTTCCAACTGGGCAATGCGCTGCTCCAAGCTGGCGAACACCTCCCTGGCTTCTCGCATCAGGTTGGCCAACTGACCATCACTCAGCTTGGGGAGATCCGCCACGTAGACCCTGCCGTGGTCGTTCAGGGTGAGGAAGGGGGGCCGGGATGTGCTGGCGATGCTGCGCAGGGGTGGTCGTGCCTGGGGACGATTGGGG
>VXWH01000013.1 GCA_009836025.1 Synechococcus sp. SB0668_bin_13
GAAGTTCCTGAATGACTGTTGCACCTGCCGGGGTTTGGCGGTAACAAGCCGAAAAATGTCCACCGTTGACCCGCTCCTTGCGTTGTCTGGTGCTAGCCCCTTTGAAGGAGAAGCTGATGGAGAAACGATCATCCGTTGCCCCCTGTTTATGGATGCTCTCGAAGTCTCCAAAGTTGAAAAGGTCTGTGGAGGGATCCCCGCCCAGGTTGAGGTGGATGGTGCGATCCGATGACTCCACCGTCTGCTTGAGGAGCAACAGGCTCTGGATGAGGGACGATTTTCCCGAAGAGTTGGTGCCCAACACAAGCGTGACCGGCGCCAAGGTGACGGGGCCGGTATCCGTCCAGGACTTGAACTGTTTCAGGTGCAGGGAGGTGAACATTGCTATCGGGATGCCACAATGGCTTGGGAAGACGGAAGCCAGGAATATGAAAGACGCTACAGCACCGTCACTTGCGCTCTGTGAAGGGAAATCTCCCTTCAGCGCCACCGCCGTCTTTTGGCCATGGATCTTCAGCCCGACCCCTTCACATCCAGCAGCCCCAGGGACGCCAATCAAAAACAACCCACAGGCGAAACGCAGCCTCATCAACTGAAGCTCCCGACAACCACCTGAAAAGCGCAGGGCGCTACGAACTGGGGGAACGCTCCTTTTCAGGCTGATCCTGGTCAGATCCGAGATCCCCTTTGCGCCCGTCTGCAAACAGATCCTGCCCATTCACTTCCAATAGAAGGGCCGCTGTCTCGTCCACTGTGATCTTGCCCTCCTGCAATAATTCCTCCAGGCGCTGGCGCAGGATGTGCTGGTGACGGAACTGGGCCGCCAACTGGTGGAGCACATCCACGGCTCCGGGCGTTCCACGGCAGGCAAGCCAGCAGTCCAGCAGCAGGGTGACGCTGGTTTCTGTGCCGATACAGCCCAGGGCATGGAGCGCCGCCTCCCACACCGCCTCCGGGGGATCCGCTTGCAGCACGTGGGCGAGGCGGCCAGCCAGCAGGGGTTCATTGCGGCGCTGCAGCAGGCGGATGGCGGCAATGGCCACAGGGGGGCGGATGTCCCCCAGCAGGGGCTCAGCGAGACGGAGAAGCTGTGGCGCCGTGAGCAGACGGGCATGGAATTGCAGAAGCTCCATCCCGGCCAGCCGCATGGCCTGGCCGGGATGCTGCAAAGCCTCCCGGATCACCGCAAGGGGCACGTGTCGTCCCCAACCGGCCAGGGCGCGGAGCAGGGCCAGGCGATCAATATCAGGATCATCCAGGTAGCGCAGGAGTGCAGCACGGGCATCCGGCTGATGGGTCATGCCCAGCGCCATCAGCAACTCCGGCTGTGGACCATAACGCTCAATCAGCGCCAGGCAAGGCTGTAGACCCCGCTCGTTCTGCATCCCCAGACGCTCCGCCAGGGCCAGGCGCAGGTCCTGCGGGCGTTCAGGGTGAAAGAACCGGGCCAACTCCTGGGGGGTGAGCCTGCAGGGGCGCTGGCCCAGACACTGCCACACCAGAGCGTCAGCAGGGCCAGGCTGGGCAGCAACCATGGGAGAGGAACGGGACAGTGAATCAACGGGCGCCCAACTGTGCAGCCAACTCACGGGCCAGCTTGGTGTCCTTGACGTCAGGCAGGCTGGCCAGAGGGGAGCGGTGGGTGCTGTAGAACACCATACCGATAAACACCATGCCTCCAAACACGTTGCCCACGGTGACGGGGAAAAAGTTCCAGAAGAACACGTCACCCCAACCGACGCCGGATCCCAGTAGTGGACCGGTGGTGTGCAGGAACATGTTAACCACAATGTGCTCCATTCCCAGGGTTTGGAATGCGGTGATGGGTAGCCAGCAGGCCAGCAGTTTGCCGGGTACACTCTTGCTCACCAGGGCCATGGTCACCCCCAGGCACACCAACCAGTTGGCGACCACACCCCGCAGGATGGCCAGCAGAAATCCCATTGCCCCCAGATCTTTATATTTAACAATGACGTTGTTGCGATTCAGATTGATAATGGTTTGGGCCACACCTTGCCAGACCCCCCCCTCGGCGGTAGGCTCCACGGTGCCCGCACTGGTGAGGCTGATGGCCATAATGCCCGCCACCAGGAAACAACCCAGGAAATTGCCAAGCCACACCCAAAGCCAGTTGCGGAATGTTTTGTTCCAGGTGCTTTTGCCGGCCCAGGTGGCCATGGGGAGGAGGGCGAAGTTGCCGGTCACCAGTTCCATGCCAAACAGCACAATGCTGGCAAAGCCGAAGGGGAACAGCACGGAACCCAGGAAGGGAAGTCCACTTTGCCTGGCCACCGTCAGGGCCAGAGCGGTGGCCAGGCCCAGAATGGAGCCGGAATAAAACCCCCGCAACAGCAGGTCCTTGGCACTGACAAGGGATTTCTTGCCGCCAGCGGCAATCATGCCATCCACCAATTCATTGGGAAGGACATAGTCCATCTCGCTTACAGAGTTGGCCATAGTGATCTGGGAATCAGAAGAAGGTTGGATACATTGTTTAGAGTTTATCAGAGTTCCTGGCAGAAATTCCGTGTTGCTCAGGCGGGCGCTGCCTAAGCTGCTGTAGTGGTTTTTGGCGTGGCGCCGTAGTGCTCCATCAACAGCTTTTTCAGGGCTGCATTCACTTCACTTTTGGGCACACGTTTGCGGACCAGCTCACCAAGGCTGGGTTGGGCGCCCTGACTGCCGCCAAGGGTGATGTCATAGGCTTCCACCATGCCCTGATCGGTTTTGGCCTTGGTTCCGGTGAGGCCAATGGCGCCCATGTAGGCCTGGCCACAGGAATTGGGGCAACCGGTCCAGTGGATTTTCACCTCCTGGGGCAGATCCAGGGTCTCGTCCAGGGCTTCTGCCGTGGCCATGGCCTGGTCCTTGGTGTTGGTGAGGGCGAAACCACAGTAGTTGGAGCCTGTGCAGGACACGGTTCCAGCGGCAACGCCCCGGGGATGGAGCGGGTAGCGCTGCAGGAAAGGCTCGGCAGTGAAAGCCTCCACCTTGTGGTCCGGGATGCCGGGAATCAATGCGTTCTGATCCTCGGTAAAGCGCACCTCCGAGCAGCCGTAGATCCGGGACAGCCGGGCCAGTTCCTGCATGGCGCCACAATTGAGACGTCCAACGGGCACATGGAGCCCCGCCACGTTCAAGCCCGGTTGTTTCTGTGGCTGGATGCCGTACAGATTACGTGGCTGCTGGTTAAACACCGATCCGGGATCAGGCTCCAGCGGACCAAAGCGCTCCTCCACCATGGCCCGAAACCCCTCGACACCCACGGCATCTAGATAGAACCGGAAACGACCCTTGGGGCGCTTGCTGCGCTCGCCGTTGTCGCGCCACAGGCCACAGACCGCTTCGGTCATGCGGCAAGCCTGATCCAGGGGAATCCAGGCATTGAGGGGGACGGCATAGGCATTCAGCACGGAGGAGAGCACCCCACCCACCCAGACGCCAAACCCCAGCACCCCGTCCTTCTCCACGGGATGGAAAACAATATCGTTGTGCAGCAGGAAGTTATCCCTGGATCCCGCCACGGCGGTGTTCCACTTGCGGGGCAGATTGGAAAACTCCCGGTTGCCTTGACCGTGATTGGTCAGATGGTCCTGCAGCGCCTGGGTGTGGGGGCGTGTGTCGAGGATTTCGTGGGGGTCAATGCCAGCCAGGGGATTGCCGGTCACGTTGCGGGGATTATCAAAGCCCGATTGCAGGGTGGTAATGCCCACGGCCTTGAGGCGTTCGAGAATTTCGGGGAGATCCTCCAGCAGCACCCCCCGAAGCTGGATGTTCTGGCGCGTGGTGATGTCTCCGACGCCATCCTCCCCGTAGCGGGCCACGATGGAAGCGAACACATTGAGTTGGTCTGCGCTGGCAATACCGTTGGGTACCCGCAGGCGCAGCATGAACTTGCCCGGAGTTTTGGGCCGCCAGAACATTCCATACCACTTCAGCCGCAACTGAAGATCTGTGGCATCAACGTTCTCCCAGCCCAACTGGGCAAAGGTTTCCAGTTCGGAGCCAACCAAGAGGCCATCTTTTGCGGCCTTGTTCTGCTCAATTTTGTTGAGAGTTTTCCCCTCCAGATAGGACGGCAAAGGCGTTGTGACCATGGCGTTGCAAGTAAAAGGTGCAGAAGGCAACGAATGCTGTTGCAGGAGGTCACAGCGCTTCAGAAGGATAGCGTCGCTGTGGTAAGAGGATTAAGCCCAGCCGTGGCCGTTGGCATCTGTACCTTCTGCTACATATTCTGAACTTGCTATTGGGCATGAATTGGAGCATCGCGGACGAGGGACCTTGATGGTTGCCCAAGCATCTCTGGGAACGGTCTACCTGGTGGGCGCCGGCCCAGGTGATCCGGACCTGCTCACCGTGCGGGCCCACCGTCTGCTCTGCACCTGCGATGCCCTGGTCTACGATGCCCTGGTGCCGACCCAGTTGCTGGCTCTCCCCTCCCCCAGCTGCCACAAGGTGTTTGTGGGCAAACGCCGAGGCCACCACTCCGTCCCCCAGCAGTCCACCAACCTTGTGCTGGCCCAACTGGCCCACACCCACAAGGTGGTTGTACGGCTGAAGGGGGGAGACCCCTTTGTGTTTGGCCGCGGGGCGGAGGAGGCTGCCTACCTGCACGCCCTGGGCGTCCCCGTGCAGGTGACGCCGGGCATCACTGCCGGTATCGCTGTCCCTGCCTACATCGGCCTGCCGGTCACCCACCGCGAGGCGGGATCCTCCATCACCTTCGTCACGGGCCACGAACTGGTGGACAAGGACCGTCAAAAGGTGAACTGGCAAGCCCTGGCCACGGCCACGGACACCATGGTGATCTATATGGGCATCCATAGCCTGGCGGCCATTGTGGCCCAGCTTCTGGCCGGTGGTCTGGATGCCGCCACCCCCGCCGCGGCCATTCAGCAGGGCACCACCGCGTTGCAGCAGCACGTCGTCGGCCCCATTGCCGCCCTGCCCCGACTGGTGCGGGACTCCGGCCTGCAAGCCCCCGCCATTGTGGTGGTGGGTCGGGTGGTGGACCAGCGAATCCCTGCCTGCGCCCCACCCCTGCCCCTGGCTCTTATACAACTCTGGCGCAGCCGACGA
>VXWH01000185.1 GCA_009836025.1 Synechococcus sp. SB0668_bin_13
GGGGCAGGGGCGGGCCGCACCCCATGAATCCGGAACAGATCAGCCAGGACGCTCCGGTGGCGGGTTCGCTCCACGATGCAGTCCACAAAGCCGTGCTCTTGCAGGTATTCCGCCGTCTGAAAATCAACAGGCAGCTTTTCCCGCAGGGTTTCCTCAATCACCCGCCGCCCGGCAAAGCCGATCATGGCCTTGGGCTCAGCCAGGTTCAGGTCCCCCAGCATGGCGAAACTGGCCGTAACGCCGCCGGTGGTGGGATCCGTCAGGAGAGGAATGTAGAGGCATTGGGCCTGGCGGTGGCGATGCAATGCGCCAGCCACCTTGGCCATCTGCATCAGGCTGAACAAGCCTTCCTGCATCCGCGCCCCGCCGGAGGCGCAGACAATAACCACGGGATAGCGGGATCGGGTGGCTGTTTCCACCAGACGGGTGAGCTTTTCCCCCACCACGGATCCCATGCTGCCCCCCATGAAACGGAAGTCCATCACCCCCAGGGCCAGGGGCAGGCCGTGGAGACGGGCCAGACCCGTGACCACGGCATCACTCAGCCCAGTGGACTTCTGATAGTCGCGCAGACGATCCACATAGGCCTTGCGGTCCCGGAAACCGAGGGGGTCCGTGGGGCGTAGCTGCTCATCAAGGGGCTGAAAACTGCCCTCGTCCACCAGCAGGCGGATCCGCTGGTGACTGTCAATGCGGAAATGATGGCCGCATTTCAGGCAGACACTGGCATTGGCCAACAGGTCTTTGGTGTAGCTCACCTCACTGCAGCTTGGGCACTTGCTCCAGAGTCCGTCACTGCCGTCACTGTCCTGAAGGCTGCGCAGGGCAGGGGCTTCCCGTTTGCGGCTGGCGAACCAATCAAGGAGGGACACGCTTGGCTGTCTTGAGGGAAAAGCCCATTCAAGCCGCTTTGGAGAGCAAGTGCGAGCCCACGGTGTTCAACCAGGGCAACAGGAGCGCCAGCAACTGCCACTGCAGGGTCTGGGGGGTGAGCCAGACCAGACCGCCTGCAGTGGCCAGGAAGGGACCAAAAGGAAAGGGTTGTCGGGATTTGAGATGCCCGCCGAGGCGTGCCAGCAGGCCAAACAAGCCGCCACTGAGCACCGCCAGAGCCAGGGCGAGCAGGAGGCCCCGCCCCCCCAACCAGGCCCCGAGCACGGCCGCCAGCTTGCCGTCTCCTCCGCCCAGTGCTGGCGCCCCAAGCCACCATGTCCCCAGTACCCGCGCCAGATCAAACCCCACCAGGGCCAGCGCCGCCGCCAGGCTGTGGTGGGCCAGGGGCGGGACGGGTCCCGTGCCCGCGGCCGCAGCCAGCAGCGCCGTTGTTGCCAGGCCCATGATTACGCCCCAGCGACAGAGGGGCTCCGGCAGCCAGAAGCCATCCAGATCCAGCAGCAACAGCAACAGCAGCCCGCTGATGAAGAGCAAACCGGCCAGAAGGCGCAGCACGCCTGCAAGCCCACCGGCTGCAGGCGTGGTCGACAGCGCCACAGCCAGCCACAGTCCGGCGGTGAGTGCTTCCACCAGCCAGTCCCGCAGGGGAATGGGCGCGCCACAGGTGCGACAGCGACCCCGTAACCACAGCCAACCCAGCAGGGGGAGGTTGTCGCGCCATGCCAGGGTTCGACCGCAGGCCGGGCAGTGGCTGGCTGGCCGCATCAGGCTCTCTCCCCGTGGCAGACGCCAGGCGGCCAGGCCGAGAAAGCTGCCCACACATGCCCCCAGCAGAGCCGCCGCCACGGGCACCATGGTCGAGATGCTCATGAAGCCCTTGCAGAAACTGAAGCCACGCTGAAGCGCGATTAACCCTGAACCGAAGCTAAGCCGTCATCTTTTTCTCCTCAATCATGCGGTGGATAATCGGGGTGAGAATCAACTCCATGGCAAACCCCATCTTGCCTCCGTTGACCACCAGACTTGTGGGACTGGACATGAACGAATCCGGAATCATCTGGAGAAGGTAGGTGGGTTCAATGGCAAACTGCTCCTTAACGCCACGGCGGAAATGGATAATCACGAAGCTCTCGTCCGGTGTTGGAATATCACGGCGGATAAAGGGGTTCGATGTGTCTACTGTAGGCACCCGCTGAAAGTTGATATGGGTTTCAGAAAACTGGGGGCAGATGTGATTGATGTAATCCGGCATCCGGCGCAGGATGGTTTCAACAATGGTCTGGGCCGAGTAGCCACGCTCCGCATTGTCCCGGTGAATCTTCTGAATCCACTCCAGGTTCACGATGGGCACCACGCCGATGAGTAGATCCACCAGGTGAGCCACGTTATAGTCGTCGCCCTTGACGCCCCCGTGCAGCCCTTCGTAGAAGAGCAAATCCGTGTGGGCGGGGAAGGGTTCCCAGGGGGTGAACTCGCCCGGGTTCAAGTTGGTGCCGAGGCGCTGGTTCTGCTCAGCCGCCTCTTCCGGGCTGTGGAGATAGTAGCGACGCTCACCCATGCCCGTTTCTCCATAGGAGAGGAAAGTCTCCTCCAGCTTTTTGAAGATGTTGGCCTCGGGTCCGAAGTGGGAGAAGGTGCGATTGGCGGTGGTGGCTTCCGCCATCCTCACCTTCATGGTCATGCGGTCAAAGCGGTGATAGCTGTCGCCTTCAATCACCGCGGGGTTGATGCCTTCACGGCGGAAGATGTGCTCAAACGCTCGCTTCACGGTGGAGGTCCCGGCGCCGGAAGAGCCGGTGACAGCCACAATGGGATGGTGCTTTGACATGGGAAGAAAGATGGGGAGGGGACAACACCGATCCCAGTGTGCAGCCCTAGGGCGCCGCTTGGCTAGACCCGGTTGACGTCCCGCTGGCATCCATGTCTTCGACGGGGGCATCCAGGGCCGCCAGCAGGTGGTCCCCCATGGCGCGACAACCTACGGCAACACAGCCCCTGGCCATCATGTCCGGGGTGCGGAAGCCCGCCTTCAGCACCTGGTCAACCGCAGTTTCCAAAGCGGTGGCGGCATCCTCCTGCCCCAGCCCCAACCGCAACATCATGGCCGCGGAGAGCACCATGGCCAAGGGGTTGGCCCGGTCCTGGCCGGCGATATCGGGTGCAGAACCATGGACAGGTTCAAACAGTCCCGGTCCGCCGTCCCCCAAGGACGCAGACGGCAACAGACCAATGCTGCCGCTCAGCATGGCCGCCTCGTCGCTCAGGATGTCCCCGAACAGGTTTCCTGTCAGCAGCACGTCAAACCGTCGCGGCTGGCGGATGAGCTGCATGGCGGCATTGTCCACGTACATGTGCTCCACCGTCACGCCGGGATAGGCGGATGCCATGCGCTCCACCCGCTCCCGCCACAGTTGGGACACGTCCAGCACATTGGCCTTGTCGACGGAGCAGAGTTGATGGCGGCGCTGGCTGGCCAGCCTGAACGCCATGGCGGCGATCCGATCCACCTCCATGGCGCCATAGGTCATGGTGTTGAAGGCCCGTTCCTCGGCGCCGCTGCCGATGCGCCCTTTGGGTTGGCCGAAGTAGATGCCGCCGGTCAACTCCCGCACCACAAGCAGGTCCACCCCGGACACCACCTCAGGCTTCAGGGAACTGGCTCCCAGGAGGGAGGGGATGACCTTCACCGGGCGTAGGTTGGCAAACAGGTTCAGGCCGGCCCGCAGGGCCAGCAGCCCGCTCTCGGGCCGCTGCCACCTTGGCAGCCGATCATATTGGGGGTCGCCAATGGCGGCCAGCAGCACAGCATCCGCGGTGCGGCAGCGGCGCAAGGTCTCCTCGGGGAGGGGCTCACCACAGGCGGCAACGGCTGCGCCGCCCATGGGCGCCTCCTCCATGGCGAGGCGCAACCCATGGCGGCTGCAGACGGCCTGCAGGAGAGCCTTGGTCACCGCCGTGATTTCCGGGCCGATGCCATCGCCTGGCAGAAGAGTGATGTTCATGGTTGTCGGGAACGCTCCACCTGCCGCTGCAACCGTTTGAGACTACGACTCAACTCCGGCAGGCGGGCAAACAGGGCCGAGGCCCGGAGCCAGAGGCGGTTGGGGATCACGGGGAAGCCACTCACCACCTCCCCGGGCGCCACATTGGCATGGACACCGGCTTTGGAGCTGGCCACCACCCCGTCCCCAATGCGGACCCGATTGGCCACACCCACCTGGCCCGCCAGGATCACGCCACGGCCCACCACAGCGCCGCCGGCAATGCCCACCTGGGCGGCAAAGGCACAGCCTTGACCGGTGACCACCCCATGGCCAATCTGGACCAGATTGTCAATTTTGGTGCCAGCCCCCAGCCGGGTTTCTCCCACGGCGGGACGGTCCACCGTGCTGCAGCAGCCCACTTCCACCTCCTCCTCCAGCACCACATGGCCTGTCTGGGGCATTTTGCGCCAACCACCGCCGGCAGGAACAAAGCCAAACCCCTCTCCACCGATCACCGCATTGGCCTGAACCACACAGTTGCGCCCCAGACGGCTGTGGGAATGCACCACAACATTGCCGTGGAGTTCGCAGCCCTGACCGATCCACACGTCCTCGTACAGCACCACGCCGGGATGGAGGACAACCTCCTCCCCCACGCGGCAGCGGGGACCGATCACCACCCCGGGCGCCAGGGACGCACTGTCCGCCACATGGGCATCCGGCGCCACCACCGCCTGGGAATGGCGGCCAGGGGTGGGACGTTGGCGGGGGTAGAGGCAGTCCAGCGCTTCGGCAAAGCTGAGGCGGGGGTGGGGGGATGCGGCCCAGGCAATACCCTGTTGCCGGGCAAGCTGCTGCAGCGGCTCCTCGTCAGCGGGCAACAACACCGCACTGGCGCCACAGTGGGCCAGGGCTTCCGCCATGGCGTTGTTCCGCTCCAGGAAGCCGAGTTGGCCCTTCCGGGCTTTGTCCAGAGCGGCCGCCCCATCCAGAGGGGGATCATCCGCCAACCAGCAGGCGCCATCCGGCCGGAGACTGTCCAGAGCAGCGAGGAGTTCACTGAAGCGCATCAGGAGTTGGCGTGGGGGAGCGGGTCAGGACCAGGGAATCACGGTGAACCACACAAGCGGCATTGGGTTGGCCCAGCAAGGGGGCGACCTGGTGGCGGGAGAGGCCACGAATTCTGTGTACCACCTCGCTGCCATGGCGGCTGATGCCCCGGGCAATTTCTTCCCCGTCCGGCCCACAGAGGCAGACAGCCTCATGGGAGGAAAAGCAGCCCTCCACCGCCGTGATGCCAGCAGACAAAAGGGATGCACCCTGCTGTTCAATGGCCTTCACGGCCCCCTGGTCCAGGTGCAACCTGCCCTGGGGCAACACGCCGTGGGCCAGCCAGCGTTTGCGGACGGGGATGGGGAGGGCGTCGGCCTGGAAGCGGGTCCCTCCGTTGCCGCCTTGCAATAACCCTTCCAGAACGGCAATGGTGCGGCCGTCGGCCAGGTCCACCGTGATGCCGCCGGCCGTGGCAATCCGGGCAGCGGCCAGCTTGGTGGTCATGCCCCCTGTACCCCACTGGCCACCCGGTTCCGCCGCTTGGGACAGGCTCAGCAGTTCCGCACGGTTGCGCACCTCGTGGATGGGGCTGGCTTGCAGGTCTCGCCTTGGATCAGCCGAGTAGAGACGGTCCACATCGGTGAGCAGGATGAGCCGCTCGGCCGCCACCGCCACCGCCACCCGTGCCGCAAGGGTGTCGTTGTCACCGAAGCGCAGCTCATCGGTGGCCAGGGCGTCGTTTTCATTGACGATGGGGAGCACCCGGCGCGCCAACAGGCCCCGCAGGGTGGCAGTGGCATTGCGGTAGCGGTGCCGGGATACGAAATCACCGCGGGTCAGCAACACCTGGGCCACCAACTGACCATGGACACCAAAAGCCTTGTCATAGGAGGCCATGAGCAGTCCCTGCCCCACGGCTGCCGCCACCTGCTGCTGCAACAGCTCCCGTGGGCGCCGGGTATCCCCCAAACGACGACTGCCCAGCCCGACGGCGCCGCTGCTCACCAGCACCACAGAGCGCCCCTGCTGACAGCAGTGGCTCAGAACCCGCGCCAATTCAGCAATGACGGTTCCCGTTTCCCGCTGGGCATCTCCCCGCAGAATGCTGGTGCCCACCTTGACCACGATGGGCCGGGGGACCGTGTCGGAGTCAACCATGGAGAACCTGACACATTTCATCACCCTTGACGAGGAAGGGCGCCATCGCAGTTAAGTTGATGGCGCTGTTCAGCTTTGCATCTTTGCGCCATGGCCATCAAGAGGGGGCAGAAAGTTCGCATCAAGCGTCCCGAGTCGTATTGGTTCAACGAGGTGGGCACTGTCGCCTCCGTGGACACCAGCGGCATCATCTACCCCGTATCCGTGCGTTTTGACAGCCTCAATTACTGCGCCTACAGTGGCGTAGAGGGCGGCCTGAACGTGAACAACTTTGCCGAGAGCGAACTGGAAGCGGCCTGAGGGCGTCACCTGCGGGCATCAACCGAGGACACCGCAGGCTTCACGAGGTCCACACCAGGCCTCCTCCCGAAATCCCTGCCTTTCCATTCCCCTTTGTGCCGGAACTCCCTGAGGTGGAAGTGGTTCGCCGTGCCCTGCAGCATGGTGTTGGCCGTTTCCTGATTCGCCATGTGGAGGTCCGGCTGGAGCGGACGGTGGCTTCCCCTGTGGGTGATTGTGCAGCCTTTGCCGCCGCACTCACAGAGTGCCGACTGACGTCCTGGCGGCGTCGCGGTAAATACCTGCTCAGCCAACTCGTGCGCCAAGGCCGGCCTGCAGGTCGGTTGGGGGTTCACCTGCGCATGACCGGCAGGTTTCGCTGGCTCAACGGGGAGGATTCTCCCCTGTGTCCCCACACCCGCGTGCGATTCCTCGGGGATGGGAAGGAACTGCGCTTTGTGGACACACGCAGCTTTGGACGCATGTGGTGGGTTCCTCCCGGCACAGCAGCGTCCCAGGTGATCACCGGGCTGCAGCGGCTGGGGCCGGAACCCTTCGCCGCAGCCTTTGATGGAGCATACCTGGAGAAGCGCCTGCGAGGATCCAGGCGACCCATCAAAACAGCGCTGCTGGACCAGTCGGTGGTGGCTGGCGTCGGCAATATCTATGCGGACGAGTGTCTTTTTCTAGCGGGCATCCCACCCCATGTCGCCAGTAACAGCCTGAGCCAAGGGCAGTTGCACCGGCTGTGTGGGCAATTGGTGCGGGTCCTGGCCAGGAGCATTCAACAGGGGGGGACCAGTTTCAGGGATTTTCGCGACCTCCAGGGCGTCAATGGCAACTACGGCCAGCAGGCCTGGGTCTATGGGCGACCGGATGCGCCCTGCCGCCGTTGTGGCGCACCCATCCAGCGCCAGGTGCTCGGTGGACGCAGCAGCCACTGGTGTCCCCATTGCCAGCAGGAGGGACGGTAGGCCAGAAGAACAGAACGATTTCGGTTCGCCAGGGCGGTATGGGACCCACCCCTGCTACAGCAGGGGCAAGGTGTGCAGCGCATGGAGAATGGCCCCTGCATGGTGGTGGTGGGAGCGCAGCAGGGTGTCTGGCCGGACCTGCCGCCACCACGCCAGAAGTTCCGGCCTGGCATTTCTCACCATCACCCCCCACCAGGGACCCCCCAGCATGGAGCGGTCGTTGCCGGAATCACCGCAGCACAGCACCTGACCCGGTTGCAGACCCAGCTTCTGCTGGAGATAGCCACTCACCGCACCCTTGCCCGCCGCGGGGGGCAGGAGATCAAGTTGGCAACCACTGCTGAACACCACCTGCGCCTGGAGACCGGCCTGCCGCAGTGTGGCCCGGAGGCGCTGTTCAAACTGGTGGGCCGCCGTTCCCAGGCGGGGCTTGGCCAACTCGTAACTGAGCTTGTAGGGGGTTTGCTCGGATGCCGGCTGCAGGATCAGGTCGCTCCAGTTGGCCAACAGGCGGCTGAGGGCAGGGCGGTCCCAATGACGCTGCAACCGCCTGTCCCAGGCGAGATCGGGCTCACCACGCCAGAGCAAGGCGGAGCCCACACCCGTGGCCCAGCCCTCGGGCTCCAGCAGATCCTCTTCCCGTTGCAACTGACGGGCCCCAGCCAGGCTGCGGCCTGTAGCGTAGACCAGATTGATCCGGGAGCGTAGTGTCCGCAGTGTTTGATTGAGACGGGCCAGAGCCTGTCCGTCGCCCACAAGAGTATGGTCCAGATCGGTGACCAACAGCAGATCCTTCATTGCCCATACCCTCCGCTGACGACTGGGCGCCGTAGCCATGTCCATGTCCAAACCCATCATTCCACCCCGCCCTTACCCCCGCAGCCGCGCCAGCCTGAAGGAAGAGAGGATCGTCCAGTCGGCAGAGGCCCACCTTGAGCGCACCCTTATCAAAGCGAGGGGCCAGTTGGCAGGCGCCGTGGCAGCCATTGAATACCCCAGCAGGGGCATGTCCCTCAACTACGGAGAAGTGTTTCTCCGGGACAACGTGCCGGTGATGATCTATCTGCTCCTGAAAGGGCGTCACGGTCTGGTGCGCCACTTTCTGGTGCTGTGCATGGACCTGCAAAGCAACGCCTTGCAAACCCGAGGGCTTTTCCCCACGAGCTTCATTGAGAAAGAGGGGGACCTGGTTGCAGACTACGGCCAACGGTCCATCGGTCGGATCAGCTCGGTGGATGCCAGTCTCTGGTGGCCCATCCTCTGCTGGATCTACGTCTCCCATGTGCAGGACTGGCAGTTTGGTTGTGACCAACGGGTGCAGCGGGCGATCCAGCGGCTGCTGGACCTGGTGATGCAGCCCTCCTTTGACGGCACCCCTGTGTTGTTTGTGCCGGACTGCTCCTTCATGATTGACCGGCCCATGGACGTGTGGGGCGCACCCCTGGAAATCGAGGTGCTGCTGTACGGCTGCTTGAAGTGCTGTGTTCATCTCATGGAGTTGGCCCAACGCCACAACGCCACCCCCAGCAGGTTTCTGAGCCAGAGAATCCCCCTCACCCGCCAGTGGATCCATGACCTGCGTTCCTATTTGTTGAAGCATTACTGGGTCACCAGCAAGACAATCCAGGTGCTGCGACGACGTCCCACGGAGCAATACGGAGATGTGCAGCACCTGAACGAGTTCAATGTTCAGCCCACGTTCATCCCGGACTGGCTGCAGGATTGGCTGGACAACCGCGGCGGCTACCTCATCGGCAATGTGCGCACGGGTCGGCCGGACTACAGGTTTTTCACGCTGGGCAACAGCCTGGCATGCATCTTCGGCCTGCTGACGGCGCCCCAGCAGCGGGCTCTGTTTCGCTTGGTGCTCCACAACAACAACCATCTGATGGCCCAGATGCCCATGCGCATCTGTCACCCTCCCATGGAAGGTCAGGAGTGGGCCATGAAGACGGGCTCCGATCCCAAAAACTGGCCCTGGAGCTACCACAACGGAGGGCATTGGCCCAGCTTGCTCTGGTACCTGGTGATGGCGGTGGCGCTCCACGACAAGGATCATCCCAAGGCGGACGTGTTGCTGACAGGCCAGATGAAAACCTTCCTGGAGCGGGCCTACCAGATCCATCTCAGCCAACTGCCCCGCCAGCAATGGGCGGAATACTTTGACGGACCTACGGGAACATGGGTGGGCCAGCAGGCCAGAACCTATCAGACATGGACCATCGTGGGCTTCCTGCTCACCCGTCAACTGCTCCGCCACGGCTGCCAGCTCAGCTTCTCGTTTGCGTTGAGTCAGGAGCCGTCAGAAGAGTCCTAGGGTCAGAGACTTGTCAATCGGCAGGGCGGCGCCGATGCCAAGGTAGAGGGCCATGAGGGTGCCAAACAGGAAGACGGTCATGGCAACAGGACGCCGGAAAGGATTCTGGAAACGATTGAAGCTCTCAATAAAGGGAACCAGCATCAGCCCCAAAGGCACCATGCCCTGGAGAACAATGCCCAGCAGCTTGTTGGGCACGACGCGCAAGATCTGGAACACCGGATAGAGGTACCACTCCGGCAGGATCTCCAGGGGGGTGGCGAAGGGGTCGGCAGGCTCGCCAATCATGGCGGGATCCAGGACAGAGAGCCCCACCACACAGGCGAGGGTCCCCAGGATCACCACCGGGAAGATATAGAGGATGTCGTTGGGCCAGGCGGGCTCACCGTAGTAGTTGTGACCCATGCCTTTGGCCAGCTTGGCCCGAAGCTTGGGATCGCTCAGGTCAGGTTTCTTGAGGATTGACATCAGTCCAGTGGGTGAGAAGTGCAGGGGGAGGGGAAGCGCGAGCAGATGCCCGGAGGTGGAATCCGGACGCTGGGGGCCTAGAGAGGACCTGAAATCCCCTGCTTACGGATCATCAGGAAGTGCATCAACATGAATACCGCCAAAAGCCACGGCAGCACAAAGGTGTGGAGACTGTAGAAGCGGGTCAGCGTGGCCTGACCGACGCCCTCGCCACCACGAAGAAGCTCCACCAGTTGGTCGCCAACCACAGGAATGGCGGCGGGCACACCGGAGACGATCTTCACAGCCCAGTAGCCCACTTGGTCCCAGGGCAGAGAGTACCCCGTGACCCCGAAGCTGACGGTAATGACCGCCATGGTGACACCCACCACCCAGGTGAGTTCCCGGGGCCGCTTGAAGCCTCCCGTCAAGTAGACCCGGAACACATGAAGGATCAGCATCAGCACCATCATCGAGGCGCTCCAGCGATGCACGGAGCGGATGAGCCAGCCGAAGTTCACCGAGGTCATCAAGTACTGAACGGAGTCGAAGGCCTCGGCCACCGTGGGCCGGTAATAAAACGTCATGGCAAACCCCGTGGCGAACTGAATCAGGAAGCACACAAGGGTGATACCGCCCAGGCAATAGAAGATATTGACGTGGGGCGGAACATACTTGGTGGAGAAATCGTCTGCGATCTCCTGGATCTCCAGGCGCTCTTGGAACCAGTCGTAAACCTTCGACATAGGGGCAGGCTCAGCAGGTGAAAGGGGCAGGAGAGGATGGCTGCCCGTACGTGCGCAGAGCGAAACCTGCGCACGTACGGAACTGACTGTATAAAGCCCACGTCACGGTGTGGGTGATGAGCAGACCATAGCAAAAGAGACTTTATCGCTTGACAGCAAGGGGGCCGCCCTGGGGAGCCTGCCTGCCACAATGGAGTGGTGGGTGCAACGTGGCGTGCGCAAGCTAAGGATTTGTCTGTTCGTCCTGATTCTTGCTGGTTTTCTCCTGGGGTCGACGCCAGTGCAGGCCCTCTCCGAAGACCAGCAACTGGTTGTGGAAGCCTGGAGCCTGGTGAACCAGAGCTATGTGGACCCAACATTTGAGGGGGTACCATGGCGCCGCTTGCGGCAAAAAGCTCTGGAGCAGCCGATTCCCTCCAGGGAGAGCGCTTATGAGGCCATTGACGCCATGCTGGCCCCCCTTGGCGATCCCTTTACCCGTTTTCTGCGTCCGGAGCAGTTCAAAGCCCTCACGGACAGCACGGCAGGCTCCATCAGTGGCGTGGGCATGCAGCTTGGCATCAACCAAGGGGAGACAGTGGTGCGGGTTCTCTCCTCCCTGGATGGTTCTCCGGCGGCGGCAGCCGAGGTCCAGCCTGGCAGTGTTGTCCTGGCTGTGGAGGGCGACTCCGCGAAAGACCTTGGCCTGGAAGGGGTTGCCGCAGCGCTGCGGGGCCCCTCCGGCACGGTTGTGAACATCGACCTGGAGGCGCCGGACGGTGGCCACCAATCCCTGTCTCTTGAGCGGCGCACCGTGAATTTGCGTCCCGTGCGCAGCCGCCGCCTCCGGGAAGATGGGTACACCTACGGCCTGCTGCAGATCAAGCAATTCACAACCGAGGTGCCGGAACTGGTGAGCACAGCCTTGGCGGAACTCCAAAACAAGTGCATCGAAGGACTGATTCTTGACCTGCGCAACAATCCCGGTGGTCTGGTGACCAGTGGCTTGAAGGTGGGCGATGCTCTGCTGGACGCCCAGCCCCTTGTGAACATCCGTGACCGCAATGGGATCACGGAAACCATCACTGCCGATGCGGGGACGCTCTACCATGGCCCCATGGTGGTGCTGATCAACAGCGGCACCGCCAGCGCCAGTGAAATTCTGGCCGGAGCCCTCAAGGATAACGAGCGGGCTGAGATTCTGGGACGCCCCACGTTCGGGAAAGGTCTGATCCAAACCCTGATTCCCCTGAACGACGGCAGTGGCCTGGCCGTCACCGTGGCCCGTTATGAGACGCCGGACGGCTACGACATCCAGAGTGCAGGCATTGCGCCCAACCAGGTGCTCGTGGCCTCAACCCAGGAGATGCTGGCGGTGCAGGAGGAAGACGGCCAGGATCCCTGGCTGGGACGCGCCATGGTGGCGCTGCAGAACCAACTCCATCGCCATGAAAAGCACATCAAGCGCACGGCAATGACCTGAGGACCGATGGCGGGACCAGTTCCAACTGCACCAGCCGCCGCGACACATCATCAAAATCGTGCCAGGGGTGAAAGGCCACCCCACGCTCCGCCAGCAAGTCAGCCAGAAGGTCCCTGGCAAAGACCAGATCCGCCGCCTCGGCCATGCGCAGATCCGTAAGCCGTCACCAATGGCAATGGTGCGACCCTGGCTATACATGTCCATGACCAGCGCCTTGGCCACAAGTTCCTCCCTGGAACTGCAGGGACTGTGGATGTGGTGACGGGCGCCCCGCTCATCTTCGGGGACAGGACAGCCTGCAATGATGGCTTTGAAGCGATGACGATGCTCCCGGAGTACCGCCTCGACCAGAGGGAGAAACCCGCCAGACACCACGACAACGGGGATGCCAGCGTGATCCATGGCGTCGAGGAAGTGGAGGAAGCCGGGTCGCGGGACAAACGTGGCCATCCGCTCCTCCATGTCCCGCAGGTGCCGGGCCGTGAGCATGGCTCCCAACCGATCCATGGCCTGCCGAAGCGGGAGACGGAAGCAAAGCAGATCCCCCTTGAGTTGACGCCAAACATCGCCATAGGTGTCCTGCATCAGCAAGTCAAAGGTGTCGACGGCGGTGATGGTGCCGTCGAAGTCACAGAAGACAGTGGCCGGAACCAGGGCCTTACCCAGCACCATCGGTAGGAGACCGGAAACTGGTTAATGTTTGCCTGGAGTTGCTGCCAGCAGTGCGCCATGGGTGCCAGCTTTTTGCAAGCATCGGTTGCAGGGTCGCTGTGTCAGCTACGGCTTTCAGGCGCCAGTTCCAGGGGAGCAGCTCTGCTCCAGGTTGTGGAGCCTGTCTTGCCAAAGCTGAATCAACAACACCCCCTGGAACTGGATTGTGGGGACTGGCTACTGAATTGCATGGATCTGGAACAACTGCAAGAACTCCTGCTGCTGCACAATCTGAATCTGGTTGCTCTGCGCTCTGTTGAGCCGCGCACAGTTGTGGCTGGCGTTGCCCTGGGGGTCATGACGCAACTTCAGGTGCCAGCGCCTCCAGCGCAGCAGCCCCCTCAGCAACCCCAGGAGCAACAGGAAAAGGCTTACCTCTACGAGGGTTGCCTGCGCTCTGGGGATTGCCTGGAGCACGGTGGTACGGTGGTGGTTTTGGGGGATGTCAACCCCGGTGCCCAGATCCGTGCTGCGGGGGATGTGATTGTCTGGGGACGACTGCGGGGGATGGCCCATGCGGGTAGCCGGGGCAATGCAGCGGCCCGTATCGCCGCCCTCCAACTGCAGCCTCAACAGGTGCGCATTGCCTCAACAACGGCGTTGGGTCCTGGCGAACGGCCACCAGGGCAGCCGGAGCAGGCCGTGCAGCGCAATGGTCAGATTGTGATCGAAGCTGCTAGAATTACGAGAGATTTCACGCCTATCAGGAAGCCGCAAGTCCTTGTTGTCAGGTGATCCAGTGACGGCAAGATGGGGACCATCAGCCTTTTGCATCTCAATTCCTTCACATGGCACAACTGCCCTCTTCTGATTCAACCGCACACATTGACGCACTGAAGAGCCACAACTGCCGCTCGATTGTGCTGTGCTCAGGGAAGGGAGGTGTGGGCAAAACAACGCTCACCGCCAATCTTGGCATTGCCCTGGCCAAGCTGGGGCACAAAACCTGCGTTGTGGATGCGGACTATGGTCTGCGGAATCTGGACCTGCTGCTGGGCCTGGAAAGCCGCATTGTTTTTACGGCGCAGGAAGTTATTTCTGGCAGTTGCCGTCTGGGGCAGGCCCTGGTAAAACACAAGCATGAAATGAACCTGATGCTCATGCCAGCGGGGAACCCCCGCATGCTCGACTGGTTTAACCCGGAGCACATGCGGAATCTAGTCACCATGCTGGCGGAGAGCTTCGATTTCATTCTCATTGATGCCCCAGCCGGCGTGGAAGACGGCTTCAAGAACGCCGTGGCCGGGGCCAATGAGGCCATCCTTGTGGTGAACCCGGAAATCTCCTCCGTGCGGGATGCCGACCGGGTGGCAGGACTTCTCTCCTCGCAGGGCACCTTTGACCTCATTCAGCTTGTGGTCAACCGTGTGCGACCCAGGATGGTGGAAAAGCTGGACATGCTGTCCATTGACGATGTCCTGGACATCCTGGCGGTCCCGCTTCTGGGGGTGGTCCAGGAGGACGAGCAGGTGATCATTTCTTCCAACCTGGGTGAACCCCTGGCCTTGGGCAAGCAAAACTCTCCTGCCGGTGTTGCCTACGGCAATATCGCTCGCCGCATCCAGGGGGAGGACGTACCAATTCCTGATATTAATGCCCAACCAGCGGGCTTTATGGACCGTCTTGGTGACTTCCTCTCCACAAAAATCATTTGAGGTGCCGTCATGAGCATTATGGAACTACTGAAGCGTCTCACCGGCAACAGGAACACCAGCGCAAACTCTGCATGCAGTCGTCTGCGCATGGTGCTGGCCCATGATCGCAGTGATTTAAGCCCCGCCATCCTGGATCAGATGCGTTTGGAAATCATGGAAGTGGTGTCCAAGTACTTAGAACTCGACCATACCGGCAGCGAACTCAGCCTGGAGACCGAGGATCGCTCAACAGCCCTCGTAGCCAGTTTGCCCATCCGCCGCGTCAGGAAGGTGGCCCGCTGAATCGCTTGTCCTGCGCCAACAGGAGAACAGGACACACAAGCCTCACTCAGCCCCCTCCTGTTGATCGAGCAAATGGGCGGCAAGCAGGGCATCCAGGCAACAGGCCAGAGCCGCAAAGCCACTGATCAGGCGCCAGAACAGTTGGGGCAAAAACAAGCACAGGGCAATGCCCGTCAACGCCAGGCTTACGTCAATGAGGATGGCGCGGCTGAGCCACTGCTTGGGAAGCCTGGTCAACATGAAGCTTCAGGTGGATTGAAAGGGGTTTTGGGGCATCAGCGTGGCCAATTCCCGGCTGGCCCGGTCCAGGGCTTGGCGCTCATCGCAGGACAGTATCCAGCCCAGGGCCTGCTCCATGCCCTTCACATGGTGCGGATGGCGTAGGCCGGGGATGGGAATGGTCCCATGGGCGCGGCACCAGTTGACGGCCACACCGGCGGGCGTGGAGCCATGGTCCGTCGCTATCTCGCCCATCAATGTCAGCAGCGGCTTCAGGTGTGGCAAAAGGCGCCCAAAGAGCAGGCCCCGGAGTCCGGGTGGCAAATGATTGGCGGCGTACCGTCCTGTTAACAGACCCAGGGCCAGAGGAGAGTAGGCAATCACCGTGACCCCCAGTTCTCGGCAAACCTCCAGCACGCCACCCGGTTGGAGCGGCTGCTGGGACAGCAGGGAGAACTGCACCTGCACACTGCGCAACAGCACACCAGAATCCGCCATCCAGCCCGCAGCATGGCGCAGCCGTTGGGGACCCATGTTGGAGAGGCCCACCGCCCTGGCGCCCCCCATCCGCACCTGATCCATCAGTCCCTCTAACAAGGGCTTCTCCTGCCATGGCGCATAACGGGCTGTGCTCCAGTGGAGTTGCACCAGGTCAATGGGGCGGCCCAGCCGTTGACAGGAGGCCGCCGCTGCTTTGCAAAAGCCGCGCCGCCCCAGGCGCCAAGGATAGGGAGCCAGCTTGGTGGCCACGGTCACCCGTTGGCGCTGCTCGGCTGGGAGACGGGACAGGCCTTGACCCAGCAGGATTTCGCTGCGCCCCTGAAACTTGCCTGTGCCGTAGGAGTCTGCGGTGTCAAAGAAGGTGAGCCCCGCCTTGGTGCAGGCCTGCAAGGTATCCAGCAGCAGGGGATCATCCCTCTCGGGGCGGTAGTTCCAGAGCAAGCGGTTCCCCCAGGACCAGGTCCCCACCCCAATGGGCGCCAAGGCCGGTGTGGCCAGTTGCTGGTCTGCCCCGCACACCTCGGATTCATCGCACCCACCAGGCCGTGAATCTAACAGCCAGCCATGGGAAGCAGGGCAGTGTTTGCCGTTGCCGAAAGACTGGTCAAGCTATTGGAGCCGCTCACCTGTTAGGATGTGCCTCACTTTGGCTGGCGGGCGTCGCCAAGTGGTTAAGGCAGCGGCTTGTGGCGCCGCTATTCGGGGGTTCGAATCCCCTCGCTCGCCCCTCACAACCTGGCTACGGCCTCCTTCCTGGGGGAGAGTTCCTGGAGTTGAGCCAGGAGCCCTGCCCCCCCAAAGCGCACGGGGTCATCACAGAACAGACCCGTCTCCGCCTGGGTGGCGGTGATGGCGGCCTGGGCCTCCTCCGGCTGGAGGTGACCTGTATTCAGGGCAACGGCCCGCAGCCGGCAGGGGAGAGACAGGGCAGGGCAGGCCACGGCTGCCACGGTCTCATAAAGCTTCGCCACCTGGGACAGCGGGGGGATGGGAATGGACGGGCCGTCTGGGGCCAGGGAGAACAGGCGGTTCTGTCCCGCCCGATGCACCAACACCAGATCGGTGGGCTGACTACCCCGCAACAGGGGGAGGGTGGCGGTGGAGCCGGGATGCAGCAGGGAGCCTTGGCCTTCCACCAGCACCCAATCAGCGTCCGTGCCGGCTTCCAACACCGCTGCCTCCACGGCGCCAGCCGCGTAGTCCACCCGCACCGCGTCCAGGGCAACGCCGCCACCACTGATAAGGATCCCGGCTTGACCGGTGGCCACAAAGTTCATGGCCAATCCTTTGTCCAGGCCAGCCCGGTGCAACTCCAACGCCGCACTCATCTTGCCCACGGCCATATCGGTTCCCACAAACAACACCCGTCGGGCAGGGCTGCGGGCGGCCCGGGCCGCGCCAACCCGCAGTGTGTCGGGTTCACGGCGCAGGTCCCAGATCCAGCGGTTGGGCTGCAGCAATGCCCGCAACCGGGGATCATCCGCCATGGGGGTGTGAAGGCCGTTGGCCAGGCTCAGGCCCGCGGCGAGGGCAGCCTCCACATCCCGGCGCACCATCGCTGGAATCCGGCCACCGGAAGGGGCCAGGCCAATGGCGGCCACCGTGGGCCCCATGGGCAGGGCAGCCTCCAGATTGGCCACCACCGGGACCGGGCGGGGAATCCCTGTGATCTCGACCAGTTCAGCCCCGGCATTGTCGGGGTCAATGACCGCCACGATGGGACCACGGCGATAACGCAGCATGGCAAGACCGGTCTTGCCGAGGAGACTGCGCAGGCCACCATGCTGGAGAAGGACCAGGGGGGCGGAGGCACTCAGCATTGGGGGAGGGGTTTGGCAAGCTGAATGCCCAGACCAGGGGCAGTGCTGGGCCGGATCACATCCTGTACGCGCTCAAGACCCAGGAAGGGGTCGTGGCGCAGATTCAGGTGGCTGTCCAGATCGGGCCATTGAATCAAGGGGAGCAATTGTGACGCGGCGCCATTGAGCAGGCTGGTATCTGCATAGCAGCCCAGCATCAGTTGGAGGCCCAACTCTCCGGCCACGCGGGCCATGAGCAAGGTCCGGCTCAGGCCGCCATGCTTGAGAAGCTTCAGGTTGACCCCGTCCACGTGGGGCGCGAGGCGCATCAGATCCTGAAGGGTCCAGCAGCTTTCATCCACCACCAGGGGGAGGGGGCAGTGGGGACGCAGGGCAGCATACCCCTCATGGTCATTGGGTGCGGCAGGGAGAGGTTGCTCAAGCAGAACCGCCCCTTGATCCGCCAGCCATGGGGCCATGGCCATGGCTTGATCCAGATCCCAGCCCCCGTTGGCGTCAATTTGCACATCCACGGACCAGGGCCAACGCTCCAACTCCTGCACTGTGGCCTGCACAAGCTGGCGATCATGATCCAAGCCTTGGGGGCTGCCGAGTTTCAACTTGATGCGGCTGGGATGTACCTGGTCAAACCATTGCCGCAGGCGTTGTCGCACCGCCGCCACGGAGCCGAGACCAACGGTCACGCTGGTGGCCCCACAGCGCTGCCGATCCAGGCCCCAGAGACGCCAGAGGGGCTGTCCCAGTGATTTGCCCCACCAGTCCCGGAGCGCCAGGTCCACCCCACAACGGGCCGGGGGGGAGAGGGGCGCCAACAGCGGTTCACACCGTTGCCATTGATCGGGAGCACAGGTCTCCAGTTGGGGCCAGAGTTGAGCCAGTTCTGCCGCCACAGCCTGGATGCTGTAGCTGCGGTGGCCTGTGTCCACATGGCCCGTCTCCCCGAGTCCGGTGATGCCCCCGTGGCTGACTTCCACCAGCAAACGCTCCAGGCCGTGGGTTTGACCACGGCTGATGGCCAGAGGGACCAGGCGGTCGATCCGGAAGGGACGGCAGCAACCTTGCATGGGAGACTGGTGTGCAGGTGGGCGCCACTGGCGCAGCAATTGGGGAAGAATAGAAAACGTGAACCACCCAACGTCCTGATGCCCCCATCGGCTCCTGCTGCTCATCCCTCCTCCACAGGCCGCCGCTATGCCATCACAACCTTTGGCTGCCAGATGAACAAGGCGGATTCCGAGCGCATGGCCGGCATCCTGGAGGCCATGGGCTACCGGCATGAAGATAACGAACTGGCGGCAGACCTGGTGATTTACAACACTTGCTCCATCCGGGACAACGCCGAGCAGAAGGTCTACAGCTATCTGGGCCGCCAGGTGCAGCGCAAGCGACACAATCCCCACCTCACCCTGGTGGTGGCCGGCTGCGTGGCCCAGCAGGAGGGGGAAAGCCTGTTGCGCCGCGTGCCGGAACTGGACCTGGTGATGGGACCACAACACGCCAATCGCCTGGGCAGCTTGCTGGAGCAGGTGGAGAGTGGCCAGCAGGTGGTGGCCACCGCGGAGCATCACATCCTGGAAGACCTCACCAGGCCGCGACGGGAGAGCACGGTCACAGCCTGGGTCAACGTGATCTACGGCTGCAACGAGCGCTGCACCTACTGCGTGGTTCCCGCCACCCGCGGCCGTGAGCAGTCCCGCACACCGCAGGCCATTCGCAGCGAGATTGAGGCCCTCGCCCAGCAAGGGTATCGGGAGATCACCCTTCTGGGCCAGAACATCGATGCCTATGGCCGTGACTTGCCGGGCATCGCCCCCTCTGGTCGGCGGCGCCACACCCTCACGGACCTGCTGCACTTCATCCACGACGTGGAGGGCATTGCGCGGATCCGCTTTGCCACCAGCCACCCCCGCTACTTCACCGAGCGGCTGATTGCCGCCTGCGGGGAGCTACCCAAGGTGTGCGAGCACTTCCATATTCCGTTCCAGAGCGGAGACGACCAGATACTGCGTCATATGGCCCGGGGCTACACGGTGAGTCGCTACCGCCGCATCATCCGGACCATTCGCCGGCACATGCCGGAGGCTGCCATCAGCGCCGATGCCATTGTGGGCTTCCCTGGGGAAACGGAAGCGCAATTCCGGAACACCATGGCGCTGGTGGAAGAGATTGGCTTTGACCAACTCAATACCGCAGCCTATTCACCCCGCCCCAACACCCCCGCCGCAACCCGGGCAGACCAGGTGCCGGAGACTGTGAAGGTGGACCGCCTGCGCCGCCTCAATGCTTGCGCGGAACGCTGGGCCCGCCACCGCAACCAACGCTATGGCCAGCAAGTGGTGGAGGTATTGGTGGAGGGGCGCAACCCCAAGGATTCTCAACAACTGATGGGTCGCACCCGCAGCAACCGGCTGGTGTTTCTGCCGGCCGCTGGTCATGGCCTCGGGGACCTTGTTCCCGTGCGCATTGACGCGGTGCGGCCCTTTTCCCTCAGCGGCTGTTCCCTGTCCACGCCTGAGGCAGTGTCGGGAAGCGGGCCGCCTTTCCCCTGATAAGGTCCAGAGCAGTGCAATCACGCCCCTTGTCCAACCCCGTCCCACAACCAGCGGCCACCAGGGTGGGCCTGGTGTTTGGGGGACGCTCCGGGGAGCACGCGGTGTCCATTCGCTCAGCCCGCACCATTGTCGATGCCCTCTCCACAGGAGCCAATCGTCAGCGCTACCGGGTGCTTCTCCACTACATCACCCGTGACGGCCGGTGGCTGACGGGAGCGGGGGCAACGGCTGCCCTCTCCGGCGCCGGCACAATCCCTGCAGGTCCTGAAGACCCTGGATCCAGGCTGCCCACCACCGCCCATCAGGTGGATGTGTGGTTTCCCGTGCTCCATGGACCCAACGGAGAAGACGGCACGGTTCAAGGGCTCTTCACAGTGCTGGATCAGCCTTTTGTGGGAACGGGGGTGCTGGGGGCCGCCGTGGGCATGGACAAACAGGCCATGAAGGCAGCCTTTGCGGCAGCGGGCCTGCCCCAGGTGAAGCATGTCTGTGCCACTGCCGACGGGTTAAGGCGCCCCGATGAACTGGTCAACCGTGTGGAACAGGACCTGGGCTATCCCTGCTTCGTCAAGCCGGCCAACCTGGGATCCTCCGTGGGCATTCGCAAAGCCGGGGATCGTGGGGCACTGCTGGCGGGACTCCGGGCCGCGGCCCGATTCGATGATCGCCTGGTCATTGAAACAGCCGTTACAGCGCGGGAACTGGAATGTGCTGTGCTGGGAGACGGGACCCTTAACGCCTCTGTTGTTGGCGAGATCCTGTACGACACGGAGTGGTATGACTACGCCACCAAATACTCTCCCGGCCATAGCTCCCTGGTGATCCCTGCTTCCGTGCCCCAGGCCATCCATGACCAGGTTCAGCGTCTGGCGGTACAGGCAACCCAGGCGGTCGGCGCCTATGGCCTCAGCCGTGTGGACTTCTTCTACCAGGAGGAGGGTCAGGCGCTCTACGTGAACGAGATCAATACCATGCCGGGCTTTACGAGCCAGAGCATGTATCCTCTGTTGTGGCAGGCCAGTGGCATCCCGACCGGGGAGCTCGTGCATCGCTTGATTGAACTGGCCCAGGCACGCCATCAGCGGAAAACTTGACCCCAGCCCACTGAATTATCATGCGAGAAGGTTTGCTCTGGCTGCCCCTGCTGGTGATCTTCGTGGTCCTGACTGCCCTCGGCTGGCTGGAGCGACGGCGCCAGACCTTGTTTCGGAGTTGGGCGCAAGGCGCTGAGTTGGCCAAGCTGGACGCTACCGTGGCCATGCGCCTCCAGGACGGTCGGATCAGTTGGGGGCCTGTGGGCCCCAGAGGCATCGAGTTGGCAGGAGATATTGCGGTGAACCACCTGGAGCTTTGCGAATTGATGGCAGATCGCTCGGGTGATGTCCCCCTCACCGATGAGGCCTCTGGTCCCTGTCGTCTGCGATTGGTTGCGAACGGTCAAAGCCTGGACATTCCCTTCAGTGACGCCGTCCGGGCCCGCCTATGGGTGGATGAGTTGATGTCTCAGGTGCGCTGTCAACTGTGAGGTCCCGTTCCGTCATGGGCGCGGCGCAGGGCTCCACCCGGCCACGGGCCGGCACACCACCCTTGCCCCAGGAGGGGGGAACCCAGGGGGAAGAGCATCGCCACTGGCGACGGCGGCTCACCCGGTTGTGGCGCCTCCTGGTGTTCAGTGGCGGGGCGGTGGGGCTGGCCTGGGTGCTGTTGGAGAAAGGCTGGTGGCTTGAGACGCCGAATCAGGTGGTTTTCCATGGCGCGTCGCAACAGGAGCATGGGGAGTTATTGGCTGCCAGCGCACTTCAACTCCCGACCCCCTTGCTTGCGGTTGACCCCGGCTCCGTACAGCAGGATCTGCAGCGCCTGGTGTCCCCAACACTCCAGGCGCAGGTCCGGCGGACCTTGGCGCCACCGCAGTTGATGGTCAGCCTGCAGAACGGGGCCGCCCAGGCCTGGGCGCGGCGTTCTTTGGCGGATCGGGTGGAGCATGGACTGCTGGACCACCGGTTCAACTGGGCCGGTTTTGACGCCCAACAGCAACTGGACCATGTTCCCACGGTAAGGAACCATATTCTGGTTCTGGCGGATTCCTGGGCACCGGAACTGCCGGAAACGCTGGCTCAACTCTTCTCAGGTTTGGAGCGCCTGGAGACGCCGGTGCATACCATCCGGATCACGGCAGATGGGCAATTGGTGCTGGGCACCTCCGGGATTCCAGGGGAAGTACGCCTTGGACAGCCGGACCGTCTCTCCCGCAAGCTTGCCATCATGGACCATCTTTATGCCCAACTGGAGAAGCGTGCGCCACCGTTCCCCTATGCCTATGTTGACCTGCACAATCCTGATCAACCCCAGCTTGGCCTGTCTCGGGATCAGGATCGATGACCCATGAAACGATGGGAGAGAGATGTACATGATATTGTCGAACCTGCTACCCTGGGATAGCAGGTTGGCAGCTAAAATGGCCAGACACTGTAACGCCATGACGTGACGTGACGTGACGTGAATATTCTAAAATTAGAATTGGCTGCCGCAGCGCTTGCTCGAATTCTTCATTTTTTTTTAGCAATTGGAGGCTTGACAATCGTGATCAGGCTTCAATTCCTCTACTAGGCTGGGCCTGCTTCCCTCTGGCTCTAGTATGGCATGGATCATGACAACGGCAAACAGCACCTAGCAACCCCCAGGATTATCCCTGCCCAGAATGCCTGTATCCGTGTTGTGGGAATTGGCGGCGGCGGCAGCAACGCTGTCAGCCGGATGATCACCAGTGATTTGCAGGGGGCGGACCACTGGGTTCTCAACACCGACGCCCAGGCTCTGCTCAGTTCGTCAGCCGAGAACCGCCTTCAGCTTGGTCAACGACTGACCCAAGGTCTGGGTGCGGGAGGCAACCCTTCCACGGGCAAGAAATCGGCCCAGGAGTCCCGTTCGGAGATCCAGGAGATCATGGAGGGGGCCAACCTGGTCTTCATCGCGGCTGGCATGGGAGGCGGCACAGGAACCGGCGCCGCACCCGTAGTATCCGAGATGGCCAGGGAGGCTGGCGCCCTGACAGTGGCCATTGTCACGAAACCGTTCAAGTTTGAGGGTCGCCGCCGTGCCGCACAGGCGGAGCAGGGGATCAAGGAGATATCTGCCCATACGGACACCCTGATCGTGATTCCCAACGATCAGCTTCGCAGTGCCGAGATTCCGGGGGGACGGCTGCAAGACGTTTTCAGCACCGCCGATGATGTTCTCTTTCGTGGCGTGAAGAGCATCAGCGACATCATTACCCAGCCAGGCCTGGTCAACGTGGACTTTGCCGATGTCTATTCCGTAATGAAGGACGCCGGCACGGCACTCCTGGGCATCGGGAGAGGGTCAGGCCGCTCCCGGGCCAGGGAGGCTTCTCTGGCGGCGATTAACAACGATTTGCTGGAGTGCAAGAAAATTCATGGCGCCAAGGGCTGCATCATCAACGTTACCGGTGGGCAGGACATGACCCTGGACGATCTGACGGAGGCTTCAGAGGTGATTACAAATATGGTTGATCCCGACGCCAACATTATCGTGGGTGCGGTGCAGGACGATTCCATTGACGGGGAGGTTGTTGTTACGGTGATTGCAACAGGTTTTGAGCGCAACACCGACGATGGACCAGAAGTAGCCACCCACGGTGCTGAGTCACAGAACAGCGTGATGGGAGAGCAAGACGGACCCATGTCTTTTCTCGATGAGCAGAGTGGCGCGAAGATTCCCCACTTCCTGGAGAAGCGTCGTCTCCGCAGCCGCAGCGCCCTGTCAACAGAGGGAACTGCACTCAACGATGGGACGGGTGGCTCAAACGTGATGGATCATCTGCCGCACACTCCCGATCGGACGAGATGATCTCGACCAGAAAGACCGTCACCAAAGAAAGGTGACCCGGAGTCCACGCCAATCCTGAGCATCCCGTGTGGCTGCTGCCTTCCGGCTCTGACCAGGTTTGGGCGTCTGGAACGCATGGGTCCGAGTCACATCAATAATAGCATCTGCATGGTCAGGACGCCATTTGCCTCTCACGACTCGGGATTTACAGAATTACAAGCGGCAGGGGCGCATCATCACAGCCCTGACCGCCTGGGATGCCTTGAGCGGCGCTTGGGTGGAAGCCTCAGGGTGTGATGTGGCCCTGGTGGGCGACTCCCTGGCCATGGTGAGCCTGGGGCACTCCACAACGCTGCCCGTTTCCCTGGGGGCCATGGTGCATCATGCCCAGGCAGTGGGTCGAACCATCCATCGGCCCCTGCTGGTGGCGGATCTGCCGTTCCTGAGCTATCAGTGTGGCGTGGAGCAGGCTGTGGCCGCAGCGGGTCGTTTTCTCAAGGAAACCCCATGTCAGGCCGTCAAACTGGAGGGGGCTGAGCCGGAAACCATGGCGGTGATCAGCCGACTGGTGCGGACCGGTATCCCGGTGATGGGCCACCTGGGACTCACCCCCCAGTCCGTCCATCGCCTGGGCTGGGGTCGTCAGGCATGCAGCGCCCCGGATCAAGAGCAATTACGGCAGAAAGCCCTGGATCTTCAGCAACAGGGATGCTTTGCCCTGGTGTTGGAGCACATCCCGGCGGCGTTGGCCAGTCGGCTGCGGCGGGAACTGAACATTCCCGTGATTGGCATCGGCGCCGGCCCGGACTGTGACGGTCAGATTCTGGTGACGGCGGACCTGCTGGGACTCACCGGCAGACAGCCCCCTTTCGTGAAGCCACGGCTCCAGGGGGCAGAGATGTTCAAGCAGGCGCTGCAAGGCTGGTGTCATGAGCAGCGCCACCAGGAGCAAACAGCTCATCCACCCAAAGAAGGCAATCCGCCAACACCTGGTTGCTGAGGCGAAAACCCCGGGGTTGACTCAGGCGCAGACAGGGTCCTTCACAACACAGCAAGCCCTGGGCACGGTCTCTCTCCAGCCGTGGAGACAGGGTCATCAAGGCCGCCAGCGGCACGGGGCACTGCCGTGCCAACCGCTGGCGGTTCACCCCTTCACTGCGGCGTAGTCCCGTGATCAGCAAATCCTCCAGGCGCTCCTTGGTGCCGGCAGGGGGGTGCGCCCCACTCCGTGGCCCATGGAGCCATGCCTGATAACCGCCGCGGGTGCGGGGGCGGGTGAGCCGTCGGCCCGCCACGCTGCTTGTGGCCCCCATGCCAAAGCCCCACCAGTGACCGCCTCCCCAATACACCCGATTGTGACGACAGGCATGGCCGGGCCGGGCATAACTGGAAATCTCGTAGCGCCGTAAGCCGGCCGCCCCCAGCCGCTGGGCCGCCCGATCCAGCATGGCCGCGGTGGTGGCCTCCGAAGGCAGGGACAGGCGCCCCTGGGTCAGCCATCGGTCAAAGACCGTTCCCTCGCCAATGGTGAGGTCATAGAGGGACACATGGGGCGGAGACAGGGACAAGGCCTGGTCCAGGGTTGCCTCCCAGAGGGCCGGGGTGAGCCCCGGCAGGCCGGAGATGAGATCCAGGCTCCAGCGGCACAGCCCTTCGGCGTTCAGCAGCGCCACGGCGGTCTCAATCTGCCGGCGGTTGTGGCGTCGCCCTATGGCCGCCAGGAGCCCGTTGTCAAAGCTCTGGGCCCCAAGACTGATGCGGTTCACACCTGCCCTGTGGTAGCCCCGCAGGCGCTCGGCACAAACATCCTCCGGATCCAGTTCCATGGTGATCTCTGCGCCTGGCGCCAGACCAAAGCGGGTGTTCAACAGGGTCAACAGCCAAGCCACCTGGGTGGCGTTCAGCAAGGAGGGGGTGCCGCCGCCGAGATAAATAGTGGAGAGAGGCGGTCCCGGCGGGCTACTGCCGATTTCCTCCCCCAACCATCCCAGGTACTGGGCCACGGAGCGGGATGGGGCGCCATCCGCCCGATCCCCCAGGGGAACAACGGGAAAATCACAGTAAAAACAACGGCGATGGCAAAAGGGAAGATGCACATAGGCGCTGCGGGGCGGTGAAGAGTCCATCATTTGACCTCCTCCCCGCTCCGAAGAACGGGGATTTCCCCTCTCAAGCGGCACATGGTTGGCCCCCTTGGTTCAGGTGGGTTCCTGCTTCACAGCCAGGGTAATTCCTTCTTGCCGTTGCGATGGCCACAGTTGGAGCAGCACCGAGAGGTGGGTTCCCATCGGCTCATGACGCTAACCCCTCGGCCACACAATGCAGCCTTGGCTGACAGCAGCGTACGGAACAGCGGATGAGGATAGAGACGGTAGCGGTAGCGCAGCTTTTGCACCAGGGTTACCTCGTGTTTGCCTGGGCTGGGGGGCGAGGGATGGCACCCGTTGACTCCCGCATTCCGCACGTAGCGGCCCCCTCGGGAGGCGGAGTGCTGCGCACGCTATATTGGTTTCCATCCCCGTGATTTTTAGAGATCACCCAGGCGCAGAGATGACCACGCTGCTATCAGAGCGCATCCTGCCGCTGATCAACACCCTGGAGCGCCCCTGGCTCTGGCTGATTGGCCTTGGGGTGGTGCTGGGGCTGCTCATGGCCCTGCTGGTCCAGCAGGTGCGCACCTGCCTCCGGGCCGAGGAACGTCAACTGCCCTGGGACATTCTGCTCATTCGCGCCGCCGGCCTCAGTCTGGGGTTGGTGCTGGCCAATCTGCTGGTGGCCCCCTTGCTGCTGCTGCCCTTGCCGGAGTCGTTGCAGCCGGTCAAACCCATTGTCCTTGTCCTGGCCAATCTGGGGTTGGGTGTGGCTGGTCTCACGGTGGGACAGTTGCGGGGACAAGCCCTGCGACGCCTGCTGGGGGCCGTCAGCAGCGAAACCTTGCTGCTGGAAGAGGGCCTAGTGCAGCGCTCCGCACCCAAGATCCTTGACACCAGCGCCGCCATTGACGGCCGCATCGGGGCGCTGCTGGACTCCGGTCTGCTGGAGGGCCAGGTGATCATCCCCCAGGTGGTGCTGGAGGAGTTGCAAACCCTGGCGGATTCCGGGAAAGGGGAAAAACGCAGCCGGGGCCGGCGGGGATTGGACAATCTGTCCGCCCTGCGCCGGGACTACGGTCGCCGCATCGTCACCAACAGCACCCGCTACGACGGCGAGACCGTGGACGAGAAGCTGCTGCAACTCACCAGCGACGCCAGCGGCATCCTCATCACCACGGACTACACCCTGGCCCAGGTGGGGCGCCTGCGCAACATCCAGGTGCTCAGCTTGAGTGAACTGGTGGTGGCCCTGCGGCCCGAGGCGCAGCCGGGGGATCAGTTCACCCTGAAGCTGGTGCGCCAGGGCAAGGAACCGGGGCAGGCCATCGCCTACCTGGAGGACGGCACCATGGTGGTGGTGGACGGCGCCAAAGCCCTCATTGGCCAGTCCCGCAACGTGACCATCACCGGCGCCCTGCAAACCAATTCCGGCCGCATGGTGTTCGGTCAGCTCAGTCCCGAGGCGGGATCTCCAGGGACAAGCCAGTCTCCCTCCCGTTCCGGGAATCGGGGCCGCCGCAATCGTTAGGTTAAACTTCCTTCTCCATACTCCTGACCCGCAAACCAGTTCATGCCTCTTCCCCCGCGTCGCCTGTTGGCCGGTTCCGCTGTTGCTGGTCTTCTCTTTCTCCTCCCCGTGGGTGCGCCAGCCAACGCACAGGACAACAGAAACACTGGGGGTTGGATTCAAACAGGGGGAGTGGTGTTAAGCTTCATTGCAGCAGTGGGAGGCGCGACGGCCGTCAGCGCCGCCGTTTGGCGGCGGTTGTCAAAACCTGGTGCTGAAGGCAAGCGAGATGATGGAAAAGTAGAGTCCGCCCCTATGCAACTAAACAGCAGTGTCAAGGCAGTTGACAAAAAACTAAACAATGCATTGGACGAGAAGCTGGCAAAATTATTAGAAGCAACGTCAGAAGAAAGAATTCAGAGGCTGAGTCATATCTTAGAAAGCACAACGAAGCTGGGAAGTAAAATAGATACGGTCAGCACCAGCATAGATACAGTTAAACAACGTATCATCGAATTTGAAGAGATGATCGCTAAGAGAGCAATGGAAGAGAAAGAAGATGTTCCAAAAGAACAAACTTTCTTTAGTTCTGATAAAATTGTAAAGGACTGCAATAACCAGTCAAGACCGATAATTATTGACACTTGTGCTATAGTTGATGGTCGTGTTATAAAGATGCTAGAGTCTGGTGTATGGGAAGAATTGAGAGGCGCAGTCGTCATCACTGATTTACTCAAAAAAGAACTGATACGTATGGAGAATCAAGAAGATCGTATTCGAGGAGATGGAAATCTTGAAAAATTACACGATAACAAAAATATCCAGAATTCCATCGAGTATGAAGATATTATTAAATCTTACGACAACCAGGCTATGGATGAGAAAATCTCCCAGCTTGCCCCAGCGACACTGAACGAGGAGATCCTCCAGGACCTCCCCAATAAAGTTGATAAGAATGACAAGAAGTTTTTGCTGTTCACCAGTGACACTAGCGGTATCCTCATCACTACAGATTATGACCTGGCAAGGTTGTGTCGTGTCATGAATGTGTGGGTGCTGCACTTGGATGAACTGTATGAGACAATCAAGCCAGAGCTTAAGCTTGGGTACAAATTCGAGGTGTACCTGAAGGAGAAGAGCGCTAAGGAACCTCTGAGAAAGGCAGTTATGTGCTAGGGTAGAGTGAGTTTGCGATTGTAT
>VXWH01000010.1 GCA_009836025.1 Synechococcus sp. SB0668_bin_13
GCCGTGGCCTTCTTCGGCATCCATGGCCTTGACGAGAATCGGCTCCAGGTCCCAGTCTCTCTCGAGTGTGTGGAGGAGACCCAAACCGGTCTGGCTGACCATGGCCGCGGAGCAGACGTTGCCGCCAGCTTACCGACCCCGCAACTGACTGAGTTGCAGGGTCACCAGCTTGTCCCAGTTGCCGCCTTCAAACAGCACTGCGGCGCGGCGGCCACTGATGCGCTGCACAATGCCGGTGTAGCCGCGGTAGATGGAGCAGGGGTCCTGGACCGTCACCGAAGAGCCCGGCAGGATGGGGGTTGCTTGATCCGGGCGGGGGGAAGGGGAAGGCACGGCTACCGGCGATGGGTGTGTACCCCATGATGGCCCACCGGCTGCTGCGGTCGCGGGTGACAGCGAAGCGGGGGTAGAGGCCTCCTGAATGCGGCCGTCGGCAAAGTGGAGAATCTTCTCGGCCCGGGCAGCCACGTCATGCTCATGGGTCACCAGGATCACGGTCATCCCCTCCCGGTGCAGTTCGCCAAACAGGTCCATTACCTCGTTGCTGGTGTTGGAGTCCAGGGCGCCGGTCGGTTCGTCCGCCAGGAGCAGCACCGGGCGGTTGATGATGGCCCTGGCGATGGCCACCCGCTGCTGCTGCCCGCCACTCAACTGGTTGGGGCGGTTGTGGAGCCGCTCCCCCAGGCCCACCCGCACCAGGGCCGCTTCGGCCCGCTGCCGCTGCAGGCCGCGGGAAACACCGGCATAGGCCATGGGCAACATCACGTTCTCCAGAGCAGTCAACTCCCGCAAGAGGTAGAACTGCTGGAACACAAAGCCCAGCTTCCGGTTGCGCAGGTCCGCCAATTGATCGTCACCCAGACCCGCGGTGAGGCAATTCTCCAGCCAATACTCCCCACCACTGGGCTGATCCAGGCAGCCCAGGATGTTCATGGCGGTGGATTTGCCGCTGCCGCTGGCCCCCATCACCGCCAGGTACTCCCCCTGAACCACCTTGAGGGAAAGACGATCCAGGGCCATCACCCGGTTGTTTGCCGCGCCATAGGACTTGCTCACCTCCCTGAGTTCAGCCACGATGGGAACGTCCCGGCCCTGGGGGCTGGCCGTTGGGCCGGTTGGCGGGCGGATATTGATCGTCATGCCTCAGGTGACGGGGGTGTTGTGCAGGGCAACGGCCAGGATCTGTTGCAGCATGGGGGTGCCGGCCACGGTCTGGTCAGCCAGGCTGAAGAGGGGGCGCGACAGGATGCCCCCCACCGCAGTCACGGCCACACAGAACACCAGGGCCAGGCGCAGGGGCGGCAGACCGGCCAGGTCCCAGCGAACGGCCGGATAGCTCTTGACCACGGCGGACGCATCCTGGGGCTCCTTCACCACCATGTTCTTGATTACGCCGATGTAGTAGTAGATGGAGATCACCGATGTCACCAGGCCCACGATCACCATGGCGTACTGGCCGCTGCCCCAGCCCGCCACAAACAGATAGATCTTCCCGAAAAATCCCAGCATGGGGGGAATCCCCCCCAGGGACAGCAGGCAGAGGCTCAGCCCCAGGGTGATGAGGGGATCCCTCTGGTACAGGCCGGCGTAATCGCTGATGCGGTCGCTGCCTGTGCGCAGGGAGAAGAGGATCACACAGGCAAAGGCCCCCAGGTTCATGAACAGGTAGGTGGCCAGGTAGAGCACCGCCGCCGCGTAGCCCTCGCTGGTGCCGCACACCAGGCCGATCATCACGAAACCGGCCTGGGCAATGGAGCTGTAGGCCAGCATTCGCTTCATGGAGGTCTGGGCCAGGGCCACCACGTTGCCCAGAATCATGCTCAGGATGGCCAGCACGGTGAACAGCAACTCCCATTGGGCGCTCAGGCTGCTGAAGCAACTCACCAGCAACCGCAGCGCCAGGGCAAAACCGGCGGTTTTGGAGCCCACCGAGAGGAAGGCCACCACGGGGGTGGGGCTGCCCTCGTAGACATCCGGCGTCCACTGGTGGAACGGCACCGCCGCAATTTTGAACCCCACCGTGGCCAGCACAAAGATCAGGGCCAGCACCGCCACCGGCGTCTGGCTGGATTGCACCGCCAGCCCCACCGCCTCCAGGCTGGTGTCTCCACCGGTGAGGCCGTAGAGCAGGGAGGCACCGTAGAGAAACACCGCCGCCGCCGCCGAGCCCACCAGCAGGTACTTGAGGGCCGCCTCTCCCGAGCGGGCATCCCGCTTCATGTAGCCGGAGAGGATGTAACTGGCGATGGAGAGGGTTTCCAGGGCCACGAAAATGCTCACCAGGTCCGTGGCGCCACAGAGGAGCATGGCGCCGATGGTGGCGGCCATGAGGATGGTGGCGTATTCCCCCAGCGGGGTGCCGCTGCGCTCCACGTAGCGCCAGGACATCCACAGGGAGAGCATGGTGGAGCCCACCACAATGGCGCGGAGGGCAATGGAGAGGTTATCGGCGACAAAGGCGCCCAGAAACGCCGGTTCCGCAGGGCCGTTCCATTGAAGGGCCAGCAACGCCAGAGCGGTGGCGAGGCCCACACTGGTCAATGGTGGCACCCAGCGGGCGGCCAGGCGCTCACCGGCGAGATCCACCAGAAGGCACAGCACCATGGTCAACAACACTGCCCCTTCCGGCAACACCGCGGCGGCATGGAGGTCAAGGCCGCTGGCGATTCCCTGCATGGAGTGACGGCTGGATGGATGGTATTCAGACTCTATCCGCTCAACATCCCCTTATTGGGCTTCCCACTGACCGCATTCCTGCGCTAAATCCGAAGACGCTCCCTTTTCTCTGTTCACTGCCGTCCCCTGCTGTGTCAAAGACTTCCCTGTCAAAGACCCTCGTCATTGTTGAGAGCCCCACCAAGGCCAAAACCATCAGAGGCTTCCTGCCCAGAGGCTTCCAGGTGAACGCCTCCATGGGCCATGTGCGTGATCTGCCCAACAGCGCCAGCGAGATCCCCGCCAGTCACAAGGGGGAGCCCTGGGCCAAGCTGGGGGTCAATACAGCGGATCAATTCCAGCGTCTTTACGTGGTGCCCAAGGAGAAGAAGAAGGTGGTGCGGGAACTGAAGGACGCCCTCAAAACTGCCGACCAACTGCTTCTGGCCACCGATGAAGACCGGGAAGGGGAATCCATCAGTTGGCACCTGCTGGAGTTGCTCAAGCCCAAGGTTCCGGTGAAGCGCCTGGTGTTCCACGAAATCACCCAGGAGGCCATCGACCGGGCCCTGGCGCAGCCCCGCCACCTTGACCAGAACCTGGTGCAGGCCCAGGAAGCGCGCCGGGTGCTGGATCGCCTGGTGGGCTACACCCTCTCGCCCCTGTTGTGGAAAAAGGTGGCCTACGGCCTCTCCGCCGGGCGGGTGCAGTCTGTAGCGGTGCGCCTTCTGGTGCAGCGGGAGCGCTCGCGCCTGGCCTTCCGCTCCGGCTCCTACTGGGACTTGAAGGCCCAACTGGAGCATCAACAACAGGCTTTTGAAGCGCGGCTCACCCACGTGGCCGGCACCCGCATCGCCACGGGGGCGGACTTCGACCAGAACACCGGCGCCGTCAAGGCGGGGCTGAAGGTGCGGCTGCTGGAGGAGCAGGACGCCCGGGCCCTCGAAGAGGCCACGGCGCGCCAGCCCTGGCAGGTGACCCAGGTGCAGGCCAGGCCCACCATCCGTCGCCCGGTGGCCCCCTTCACCACCAGCACCCTGCAACAGGAGGCCAATCGCAAGCTGCGCCTCCCGGCCCGCCAGACCATGCGCACCGCCCAGAGCCTTTACGAGAACGGCTTCATCACCTACATGCGCACGGACTCGGTCCATCTCTCGGAGCAGGCCGTTGCCGCCGCCCGCCATTGCGTGGCAGAGACGTTCGGCGCCGACTACCTTTCCCCCCAGGTGCGCCGATACGCCACCAAAAGCCGCAACGCCCAGGAAGCCCACGAGGCCATCCGCCCGGCGGGGGAACGGTTCCGCACACCCCGGGAGACCGGCCTCGACGGCGTGGAGCTGTCCCTCTACGAGTTGATCTGGATGCGCACCGTGGCTTGCCAGATGGCCGATGCCAGGCTCACCATGCTGACGGTGCAACTGGAGGTGGGGGAGGCCCGCTTCCGGGCCACGGGGAAACGCATTGATTTTGCCGGGTTCTTCCGCGCCTACGTGGAGGGCAGCGACGATCCGGGCACCGCCCTGGAAAGCAGGGAGGTGCTGCTACCCACCCTGAAGGAGGGGGATCGGCCCGGTTGCCGGTCCGTAGAGGCCGTTGACCACCAGACCCAGCCCCCCGCCCGCTTCTCGGAAGCGGCCCTGGTGCAACGGCTGGAGGCGGAGGGCGTTGGCCGCCCCAGCACCTACGCCTCCATCATCAGCACCGTCTGTGACCGGGGCTACGCCCAGTTGGCGGCCAATGCCCTGATCCCCACGTTCACCGCCTTCGCGGTGACGGCCCTGTTGGAGGAGCACTTCCCGAACCTGGTGGATACCGGCTTCACGGCCCGCATGGAGGGAACCCTTGACAAGATCTCCCAGGGCCAGGTGCAGTGGCTCCCTTATCTGAAGCAGTTCTACTGCGGCGAGAAGGGCCTGGAAGCGGAAGTGTCCCATCAGGAGCAATCCATCAACTCCGCCACCTTCCGGACCGTGGCGCTGGAGCAACTCCCCTGCGTGGTGCGCATCGGCAAGTTCGGCACCTATCTGGAGGCCGACCATGACGGGCAGAACGTCAAGGCCAATCTGCCCCCTGACATGACCCCTGCGGATCTGAGCCCGGAGCGGGTCCGGGAGCTCTACCAAAACAGGCTGGCCGGCCCGGAAGCCCTGGGTGTGGACCCGGAGACCGGCGAGTCCATCTACCTTCTCACCGGCCAATACGGTCCCTACGTGCAGCGGGGAGAAACCACCGACGACCAGCCCAAACCCAGGCGGGCCTCCCTGCCCCCCGGCATTCAGCCGGACAGCATTACCCTTGCCGAGGCGCTGGACCTGTTGCGTTTGCCCCGGCGGCTGGGGGAGCATCCGCAAGGGGGGTGGGTGGAGGCCGGCCTGGGGCGCTTTGGTCCCTAC
>VXWH01000120.1 GCA_009836025.1 Synechococcus sp. SB0668_bin_13
TCCACCGGGTCGGTGTAGGAAAACTCGTCCGCCTGGCCAATCCTGTCCCCCGCCAAGGCATGGCCTGCCAGCGTGGGAAGCTGGTTCCGCAGCGCCCCATACAGTTCCGCCGCCGCCGTCTGCTCCACCCCCTCGTAGTCATGGCGGGAGTAGTAGTGGCGCCCGTAGGCGGACCAGTGGCGTCCCATCAGGGTGGCCACCGAGCACCGCTCCGCCGCCAGGATGGACAGCCAGAACAGCACCGCCCAGAGACCGTCCTTCTCCCGCACGTGGTCCGAGCCGGTGCCGAAGCTCTCCTCGCCACAGACGGTGATCCTGCCCGCATCCAGCAGGGTGCCGAAGAACTTCCAACCGGTGGGGGTTTCATGGCAGGGGATGGCCAGCCGCTCGGCCACCACGTCCACTGCGGCGCTGGTGGGCATGGAGCGGGCCACACCGGCCAGACCGTTCCGATAGCCCTTCACCCGGGTGGCATGGGCGGTGATCACCGCCAGGCTGTCGCTGGGATTCACGAAGCACCGGCGGCCCAGGATCATGTTGCGGTCCCCGTCCCCGTCACAGGCGGCTCCAAAGCAGAACTCATCCCCCTGCAACAGCGCATCCGCCAGGGGTTTGGCATAGGTGAGGTTGGGATCGGGGTGGCCCCCACCGAAGTCCTCCAGAGGCACCCCATGGCGCACCGTGCCGACGGGCAATCCCAGCAGGTCCTCGAAAATCCGCCGGGCATAGGGTCCCGTCACCGCATGGAGGGCGTCAAAGGTGATGGGAAACCCGCTACCGAGAAAATCCCGCAGTTGATCAAAGTCAAACAACTGCTGCATCAGCGCCACGAAGTCCGCCACCCCGTCCACCACCTCCACGGTCATGGCCCCCAGTTGATGGTGGCCTGGCCGATCCAGGGGAATCGCCGCCGCCTCCACAACGGCGTAGCCCTGCAGGGCCAGCGTGGCCTGGTGGATGGCGTCGCTCAGGGTCTCCGTGGCGGGACCACCGTTGGCGCCGTTGACCTTGACACCAAAGTCTTCCTCCTCTCCGCCGGGATTGTGGCTGGCGGAGAGGATGATGCCGCCAATGCAGCCGGGGCTGGTGCGAATCAGGTGGGAGGCGGCCGGTGTGGAGAGGATGCCGTCCGTGGTGGTGACGACCCGGCCCACCCCATGGGCGCAGGCCATGCGCAGGATCACGTCAATGGCACGCCGGTTGCCGTAGCGACCGTCTCCTCCCACCACCAGCGTTCCCCCCTGCACCCCCGGCAGGGTCTGCAGGACAGCCTCAAGGAAGCTTTCCAGGTAGTGGGGTTGTTGAAAGACGGGAGTGGGGCGCCGTAGACCGGATGTGCCGGGCTTCTGGTCCTGGAAGGGGGAGGCCAGGGAGATGTGACGCACCTGGGGAGTCGTGGCGCTAGCGGTCATGGGACAAGCCTGCTGCGCGGCCCAAGGTAGCCGGGGACGGGTCCCTGGTGGTGGGGAATCCCACGGGCGACAGAAGGGGGCAACCAAGGGAAGATTGCCGGGGAAACGCTGGAAAACCCTCTCTGCCGCAGCCCCCGCCTTCTGAAAAACCTTGCTGTGACAGGAGAGTCAGAACCCTATGTGGACTCAGTTGGGGTTCTCCAGTGTTTCCCTAGGGTCAGGACTCATAACCAGGAGATGGAAATGGGGCGCCAGTCCTTGAGCCTGGCGAACAGGTTCTCAACCATATGGCCCATGTTGTAGAGCTTCTTGCTTACGGGACTCTCTTGTTGTGGTTCCGCCAGCGCGGGATGCAGGGTGGGATGCCTTGCTCTCTCACCATGGTGCCGATTTTGTTGCTGTTACACCCCTTGTCTCCAAGCAAGACCGTCGCACCTGGCAGATCCCTCAGCAGCACAGCAGCCACCAGTGAAGCGCTGCATTGCCTTGCGCTCAAGCCCCACAGGGCGCCCTTTCTTGTCACACGCCACAGGTGGCTTGCTGCTCGTTCCCCCTTTGGTGCGGATGCACGTTGAGGTCAGTGGCACCCATCAGCAGTACCTCTGTCTCTGTGTCGTCGGATCGTGCCAACTCGGAGAAGGTCAAGGGGAAGACACCCTGATCCCACCAGCGACGGAAACGGTTGTAGAGGGTTTTGTGGGGTCCATAGGGGGGCTGGGTATCCACGAGAGCGCCAGCCGTGACGTGGACGTAGATGCTGCCGCTCACCAGCTTGTGGGTCCACCCGTCTCACCCCGGGAGACTGGGGGAAGAAGGGCTTGAGGCTCTCAAGCTGGTGCTCACAGAGCCAGAACAAACCGTCCTCCATCCTTCCTGCTCCTGAAGATCTCCTGGGGGTTCCCCCTTGGCAGAGGCGGACTCTTCCCAGTGTATGAGGCCTGAACCTAGGGAGCGTAGTCTCGGTACTCGTGCCTGAGGCCCTAAAGAATTACCACTCTCTGCTCCCCTTATCCACAACTGGGGTTGGGAAGCTATTCGACGCGGTTCTCTTCCCAACGTAGGAGACCTCACCCGCAAGATCAATGCCTTTGTGGAGCACTACAACGCTCAAGCCAGACCCTTTTCTGGGTGGCTACCACCGAATCCATCCTGGCGAAGATTGAACGCCTTTGTAGATCTATTTCCAGGACACTACACTAGGGTCAGGCCTCACCCAAGGGCTCACTGCTGTGGGCGTGGTAGCTGCTGCGCACCAGGGGGCCACTGCGCACCTGATGGAAGCCCATGGCGCGGGCGGCCTGGCCCAGGCGCTGGAAATCCGCTGGCGTCCAGTAGCGCTCCACGGGGAGGTGATCCAGGGAGGGGCGCATGTACTGGCCCATGGTGACGCGATCACAGTCCACACGGCGCAGATCCTGGAGGGTGGCCAGCACCTCGGCTTCGCTCTCGCCCAGCCCCAGCATCAGGCCGGATTTGGTGGGAATCTCCGGGGCCAGTTGTTTGCTCAGGGACAGGAGCCCCAGGGAGCGGTCATATTGGGCGCCGCGCCGCACTTGGCGTTGGAGGCGTTCCACGGTTTCCAGGTTGTGGTTGAAGCACACCGGCCGGGCGGCCAGCACCATGGCCAACCGCTGGCGCTGGGCGTTGTGGGCAGCACCGGGCTCCCGGTGCCCACCCCAGAAATCAGGGGTCAGCACCTCAATGGCCACAGTGGCGTCATGACGGCGGATGGCCGCCATGGTTTCCACAAACAGGCCCGCCCCATGATCCGGCTGATCATCCCGCGCCACGGCCGTGAGCACCACATAGCGCAATCCCAAATTGGTCACCGCCTCCGCCACCCGGTCTGCTTCCTTGGCATCCCGAGGCTGGGGCGCCTGGCCCTTATGCACTTGGCAAAACGCACAACTGCGGGTGCAGATGGATCCACCCAGAAGGAACGTGGCGGTTCCCGCGGCATAGCACTCCCCCCGGTTGGGGCAGCGCCCCTGCTCACAGATGGTGTTGAGGCGCAGGCTGCGGATCTGTTCCTGCACCTGGGCCAGATCGGACGCAGTGCCCAGGGGGCGCTGTAGCCAGTGGGGCAGGCGCTGCTGGGGACGTATGGTGCGGTAGGGGCTGCGCATTGGGGCTCAATTGGGCAGAAGACGGGCGCAGCGGACGACCACCCTTGCCACTGACCTGCAACAGTCACCCGCAAGCAAGGGACCGGCTGATTGGCTGGCAAGGTGAGGCGTGCAACATTCAGGTTGGGTGTTGGCGTGACGGTGAAGATGCTGCAAAGGTCGGATTGGCGCCTGGATCAGGGTAGCCGCAGGCTTGCTGGTGACTGGGCACCTGGCTAAGGATTACGACCCACTTGCTTGCCATGGAAAACCCCGGTTCTGGATAAGGGGACCAGAGTGCCAGATTCTTTGTGGCCCTGGTGGGATTTGGGAAGCCTTCCGGGGGGAGGGGAAGCCTGCTGCGGCCTACTGTTGCGGCTTTCCAGCCTTTGCAGTGGGGGTGAGGGTGAGGTTCCCCAATCAGGCGTCACCTGCATTCCGTATCCGTGTCGTTCAAGCAAGTGGAAGGCCCCCTCCTGACAGGTTCTACCGTTGCCTTGCTCTGTTGTCTGATGCCTTTGCCAAGCTGTTTGAGGAGTGGGAGCGCACCACCTGATCCCCTTCAAGGGAGCCAACCGCCAGGGCCAAGGCAGGGATGTTGCCCGTGGGCCAACCGTCAGGGCCAAGGCCAGGGGAAGAAGCGACATCAAAGCGGGCCGCTAAGTCTTCTCTATCAGGGCTTTTCCCTGATAAGGTCCCTTGTTCACCTTGAATGTTTCCTTGCGGGGGGATTGTCTGAGGGCTCCCCTTGTGGTTCCCCACAGGCTTGGCCCCTTCCACGATTCGGCAAGCCCGCCACACAGATGCCCATCACAATCGGGCTTAAGATACACTGAAGCCCAACCCCACTTACTCCCTTTGTAGCCTTTCAAGCCGGCTACAGTGGCCACCATCACAGAACCACAAGCCGACCGTATCAGAAGAATCAAAAGCTGCATGGTGAGAGTATCGGAGACGACACAGCATACCATGAAGGTCAAGGTTCCTCGAAGTTCAGGGCTTTCTTGGTTATACCGGATCCGGCTTCCATAAGTATTCGTTAGGACAAACTTTAACTTCAATCTGTATGATATTCTTCAAGTCGTCTTTTATCTTATCAAGAAATAAAGTAACGTGTTCATTTACATAGACCCTGGTCTCGTCAGATTTTACTTTACCGTCAACTATTATAGGGAATTTTCTTCTTTCAACATGAGCTTGCATGGACTTGATTCCAACAACATTATATCCGTAAGTTATTGTTACGTTGGCTTCATCTTGACTTCTGTATGATAAAAGTTACCAATTATCTGTACTAGTTATAAAAGCAACGACTGGATAAAGTGAACTTTCTGTGCTGTTAAGGAATAAGCAAAAAAATACAACAGTTTCTTTAGGGAAACGCTGGGGAACGTGTTTTCAGGCCAGGCATGAAGATGGGAAGGACT
>VXWH01000038.1 GCA_009836025.1 Synechococcus sp. SB0668_bin_13
CCCGCCCCCCGGACCTGGATGCGGAAGCCTCCCTGGAGATTTCCTTCGCCGAAGCCTTCCACGGTTGTGAGCGCACACTCTCGGTGCGCACGTTCGCCAGGAATCAGGAATCCGTGCAGGTGCGCATTCCGGCCGGCATCCTTCCCGCCACCCGTCTGCGCCTCAAAGGCAAGGGCAACCTTCAGCCGGGCACAGGGCGCCGTGGCGACCTTTACCTCAAGGTTCAACTCAAACCTCATCCCGTGTGGCGACTGGAGGGGGATCAATTAAAGGCCAATCTGGCCCTGGGACTGGATGAGGCCGTGCTGGGGGGCGAGATTGCGGTGCCCACCCCCAAGGGCACAGCCACAGTAACCGTTCCGGCGGGCATTCAGCCAGGGCAAAACCTGCGGCTACGGGGCCAGGGATGGCCGTCCCCCGGCGGGCGGAAGGATCTCCTGTTCACGGTTGTCATCCATGTGCCCCAATCCCCGTCACCCCGGGAACTGGCCCTGTTGCGGCAATGGGCAGCCTGCCGAACCAACTCCCCCCGGGAGGCCATGGCCCGGCAGGCCCTGCTTCCTAAGCCTTTGTAGCAAGGCCCAGGGTGGGAGGCTGGGGGTTGAAGGGGATTCCGTAGGATCCCAGAAGCTGTTGCCTCCACATGCTGGACCTGCTGCACCGCCCCCGCCGTCTGCGGCGCACGCCTGCTCTGCGGGCCATGGTGCGCCAGACCTCTCTGCAGGCCACGGACCTGATCTATCCCCTCTTTGTGCATGAGGGGGACAGGAACGAGCCCATTGCCTCCATGCCCGGCTGCCAGCGCTGGTGTCTTGACGCCCTGGGGGACGAGGTGGGGCGCGCCTGGGATCTGGGCATCCGCTGTGTGGTGCTGTTTCCCAAAGTGGCCGACGGCCTCAAAAGCGAAGACGGCGCCGAGTGCTTCAACGAAGGCGGCTTGATCCCCCGCGCTATCCGTCGGCTCAAGGCGGAACACCCGGACATGGTGATCATGACCGACGTGGCCCTGGATCCCTATTCCAGCGATGGTCACGATGGCGTCGTGAGCTCCAACGGGGTGGTTCTCAATGACGAGACGGTGGAGATTCTCTGCCAGCAGGCCCTGGCGCAGGCCAGGGCTGGCGCGGATCTCGTTGGCCCCAGCGACATGATGGACGGCCGGGTGGAAGCCATCCGCACCACCCTTGACGACCATGGCTTCACGGACGTGAGCATCATCTCCTACACCGCCAAGTACTCGTCGGCCTACTACGGTCCCTTCCGGGATGCCCTGGATTCCGCCCCTCGCGCCAGCGGTGATAAACCCATCCCCACCAACAAGAACACCTACCAGATGGACCCGGCCAACAGCAGGGAAGCCCTCATCGAGGCTGATCTGGACGAGGGGGAGGGGGCTGATATTCTCATGGTCAAACCGGGGCTGGCCTATCTGGATATCGTGGCCAAGCTGCGGGAAGACAGCACACTGCCCATCGCCGCCTACAACGTGAGCGGCGAGTACGCCATGGTGAAGGCAGCGGCAGAGCGGGGCTGGATTGAGGAGCGCCGGGTGGTCCTGGAAACCCTGCTCTGCTTCCGTCGCGCCGGGGCGGACCTGATTCTCACCTACCATGCGCCTGACGCCGCCCTCTGGCTACGGGAGGGCTGAAGGCAAGGCGAAGCAGGAACCCGCCTGAAGAAGGAGGCAGTCTGAATGTTGCCCTTGCCCTTGGCGGCCCTACGCAGTCAGCGGCTCGCACCCCACGTCTCCAGGGAGGGCGGTTCCCCGAATCCAGGCTTCCCGCTGCTCCCAGGTGTCTCCACCCAGGCGGCCCTTGGCGGGATTGGCACAGCGAAGACCGCCACCGTAGCCCGTATTGCACACCAGACCGGCCAGGTCAAGATTGCTGCCCTGCCTGCCTGTGGACCAGAAGAGTTGGGGACCAATCCAGCAGGCTTGGCACACTTGACAGCGACGAATTGAGGACGAGGACATGACGACTCCTGTAGGGAGTGCCAGAATTGTTCACGTCACACAAGGAAAGCTTTGAAGCCAAGACTACAAAAATAAAAACAATTCTTCACTAAGTGTAGCGACTGCTGCTTTCTTGAAGATTCTTGAAGTTACCTGTGGTCCCGGGCGGTGGAGCGGGAGGTGTTCAAGGCTGGTGGGGCTAGACTAGGTGCCCCCTTGATTGCCCCCTGCGGCTTCGCGTTCCATGACCCTTGGCCCCTTGCCCTATCCGGCCACATCCATGAATGCCCGTGTTGCCGGGTTTGCCCAGGAAGACCGAGCACCCCGCGGTCATCGCATGGACAACGCCAGCAACGGGGACATGCTGATCGATGCCGCCTACCGCCAGTTGTTTTTCCACACCATGGCGGCGGATCGGGAGCCTTTCCTTGAATCCCAGTTCAAGAACGGCCAGATCAACGTGCAACAGCTCATGCGCGGCCTGTGCCTCTCGGAACGGTTCCGGCGTTGGGTGTATCAATGCAATTCCAACTACGACGTGGCCACCCAGTTGGTGCAGCGCCTTCTTGGTCGGGAAGTGAATGGGGAAAAGGAGAAAATCGCCCGGTCCATTGTTCTTTGTCAGGAAGGATTGGCCGGTCTTGTGGATGCCCTGCTCAATTCTCCCGAGTACATGGACGCCTTTGGGGTGGACACTGTTCCCTACCAGCGGCGGCGGCTGTTGTCCGGGCGCCCCGTGGGCAACATGCCCTTCAATATCAGCCTGCCCCGCTATGGCGCCTACTGGCGGGACGCGGCAGTGACCAAGTGGTCTGGCGGGGGACGGGTCTCTGCGGCCTGGGCCAATGGCGTGCCCCCTGTGGCCCGGAAGTTCGGGCTTGCTCTGTCCATTGTGGGGAGCCTGGAACTGGTGCGGGTGTTTCTCACGGTGGTGGTGGCCGTTGGTTCAACCGCGGGCCACTGATCCACTGAATTCATCCCTCAGCAACCGGGACACCACAGCCCGAAGCTGGCGCTGGTCCCCACAAGCTGCACATGGAGCCCACCAGGGCCATGGAGGCTGCGCCAGCGCAGGCCGTTGGCGCAGATGCCGCTTTCCACCAGCCTGGAGACGGCTCGGGTGGCCTGCCACTGGCTAATCTCGGCAGCGGTGCAGTCCAGGCCGGCATGGGCGGCGAGGCGGATGACCTCTGCGGCTGTTTTGGCGTCCAACAGGGCCTCCGCAAGGGTTTTGTCCGTCTTGATGCGCTCGAGAAACGCAGGAATCTGTTGTTCCGACATTCAAGGACGATGGGAGACAACCATTCAGCTTAAAACCTCAGGGGACCGGGGCAGGTCAAACAGGAAGTCATGGATGTAGGACTCGGTCCACTCCACGCCATAGAAGCGGCTGAGCATCCCTCGGGCTGGATCCTTCTCGGCCCGGTAGTCGGTGTAGCGCCGCTGTCCCGCCAGGAGTTGCTGCGCACGGTCGTTCGGCACCGGCTCGGCTGCGGCCGCCAAATCCAGATACAACTCCAGATACTCTTGAAACGCCGGGAAGACCGCCTCCTTCAGCAGGGTGTCTTCGCTGAGGGGAAGGCGGGTCCAGAGGAAACCCGCGGAAAAGTAGGGCTGTGCCTCCACGGGGATGGGGCCTCCATCCGGCAGCAACGGGCGCCAGCGCTGAAAGATGGGCGCCAGCCGCTCCCAGACCGGACCCGTATGGCGTTCATCCTGCTTGAGGACGGGCTGCAGGTCCAGGGCCAGCAAGTGGCCACCCGGCAGGGTCACCAGATCCGCGCCGAAGAAGGGTAGTTCGTAGTGGTGATCGGGATTGATGACGAAGTTGAGCACCTGGGGCACGGGGTCGGCGGCCACACAGGCCGCCCGCGCCTGGCGGATGCCACGAGCCTGCGCCGCCCAACTGCGGGTCACCACTTCAACGGGTCGGGCTTTTGATCCCGTCTCGGCCCGGCGCTCTTCAAAGCCTTCCGGGATGGGGTAGGGCTGCACGCTACGCAGCCGCGCTTGCAGGCGCTCCCGGGCGTGGTCCAGATAGGGTTGCCAGAGCCAAGTCATGGGATTGTCCTGGTGGAGATGGATTCAGGGAACAGGAACTCATTCAGGAAGCGATCCGCCCAACTCTTCCCGAAATAACTTGCAAAGAGCCCATGGGCCGGATCCTTCTGGACGCTATAGCGGGCATAGTCCCTCTGCAGCGCTTCCACCTCCGCCTGTTGGCGGGGGTCCGGCTGCTCGGCATCGTGGAGTGTCCAATAGGCGCGCAGCAGCAGTTCAAAGGCGTTCCGGAGGCTCTCCTTCAGGTCCGTCGCCGGACCACGGGCAAAGAGCAGCCATGGGGAAAAGTAGCGGTTGGCGTCGTAGCTGCGCATTTCTTCCCCCATGGCAAAGGCCGGGAAACGTTGCTGCAGAGCCTGGAGACCCCCCATGTAGCGCTCCAGGTAGTCGGGATCCTGGCGCAGGGGCTGGAAGTCCATCACCGCCACCAGCTTGTCCCGCAACCCGAATTGCAACAGGTCAATGCCCAGCAAGGGCTGCTGACGGTCCGTTTCCGGGGAAGCCACCGCATTGAACACCTGGAGCACGTTGCCCGCATCCAGCCGGGTGGCCCGCAGGCGGCGAATCCCCGGCAGAGACCAGGCCCAACTGCGAATCACGCCTTCCTTCCTGGTGGAGCGGCATTCCGCCAACTCCCTGGGCACGGGCAGAGGAACGCCAGAGCGAGCCTGGACCTCATCGGCGAGCCTATCCAGGAAGGGGGTGAACATGCCGCGGGATGTGTCTCGAAGGTGGTGGAAATTGAAGGGGGCGTAATCTCCGGGTAAGT
>VXWH01000198.1 GCA_009836025.1 Synechococcus sp. SB0668_bin_13
CAAGCCAGGCCAAGAAGACCTCCCCTGCCGTCCTCTTATCCAGAATTGGGGTTCCCCATGGATGCCCTCTCACCAGAAAAGCCAGTTGTGGAAGGAGTTTTCAAGTGCCGGTAGCCTTGTTGCAGGTGGGGAAACGGCTACCTTTCCTGGTGCCCTTATCCAGAACTGGGGTAAAATGGGTTCACCCACCTCCACGATTCCTTGGAACAGGGGGCTTGATGGGCTGCCATGCCAGCACGGCTGCGCTGGTGCATGAACCAGGCCGTCGTATGGAGTGCTAGGTCACGGGCCAACTGGTACCTGGAGAGGCTTTTCCGGGCATGGCACCATAGTCCTCTAGTCCTGGACAACACATTGAAACTGGACTTGCAACCATGGCAATTCCAGCGCCCGCTGCGCTTACCGTCCTGCTTACGGGCTACCCGTTGCCTGCCGCACTGGGGCCGACAGGGGTGCTGGCCCCAGCGCTTCTCCTCCAGATACTGGATGCAGGCTTGCCAGTGGCCAACGCTGGCTGATGCATCAGGTTCATGGCTCTCCTCAGGCGGCACACCTATGCTCAGACGCCCTCTCACATTGGCAAGCCCTAAAGACTAATTCCGACGGGTCTTGGCCTGTGCCGAGGGGGAGACCTTTTTCAGATTGTCGGAGTTGAGAACGCGGGTGCCCCGCCCCTTCACTGCTCGAAGTAGGTCTTCGATTTTACAGCGCGCATGAAGAGCAGGCATTCCAGTGGTTTCACGTCGGTGCCTGTGGGGATCATGTCCACGGTGACGGCAATGCGTGGGTAATAATCATTGCGGAAGGCGGAGAGGGAAGATTTCGGATTCCTCGCGCTATTGGTAATTTTGCGGCAGAAGTCGTTGCCCTCGCCAAACTCCTGACGGACAGTCTGGATAGTGTCATCCGCATGGCTATCGGTCTTGGCAAAGATCGGGGTTGGGGAGTTTCCTGCGACCGGGAAAAATCTCCGGCCATTTGTCGCGGAACCTGCGAATGACCGCACGGATCTGGTCGGGATTGGCCACCGAGCGATCAAGCTGGCTCACAGTGTAGGCTTCGCCTTCCGCCTGGGTCTCCCAGCGACGTACGCGGGTCTGACGCTCGCGCTTCTCCACCAGTTGTTCGGCCTTCAGGGTCCCACCGCCCTGGGTAATCCGGGTCTCGATCAGGTAAATCTCGTTGCCCACGTTGACCTTGTCGGCAACGGCCTTCTCGTGGATATATTCGCTGACCACATTCTTCTGGAAGAAGCCGTAGGTGCGATTCCCAGGCGTGGCCGTGAGCCTGATGAGAAAAGCATCGAAATACTCGATCACGTGACGCCAGAGATTGTAGATTGACCGGTGACACTCATGGATAATCACCACGTCAAAATGTTCCGGCGGCAGCCTTGGATTGTAGACAACCGGCAAGAGGTTATTGCGTCTCCACTGTTGCTCGGCTGGGTGGCCCTTGTCGGCCCCCTCCGCCAACTCCTTGCCTTTGAGCGTGGCGTACATGCGCTGGATTGTTGAGATCACAACCTGGTTGTCAGGGGCGATGGTGGGTGAAGTGAGGCGCTGGACGTTGTAAGGCTCGGTGAACTTGCGGTTGTCGTCGTTCGGGATGAAGGCCATGAACTCCTGTTCAGCCTGCTCCCCCAGGTTCCTTGTGTCGACGAGGAACAGAATGCGGAAGGCGCCGGCGTGTTTCAGGAGGCGATAAACCTGTGTAATCGCCGTGAAAGTCTTGCCAGATCCGGTCGCCATCTGGATCAATGCGCGAGGCTTGTCGGCCTTCAGCGAGGCCTTGAGGTTGGTGATAGCGGTGATCTGACAGTTGCGCAGGCCGTCCGTGTTGAGGGGTGGTAGCCCAAGGAAACCGGCCCGAAAGCTGTTGGAGGCCGCCGCCCATGCGGTCAGGGTTTCAGGGCGGTGGAAGGTGAAGACCTCCCGTGATCTGGGGCGGGGATCCCGTGCGTTGGTGAAGCGTGTGACCTGTCCCGTGCCCTCGTAGAGAAAGGGCAGCGGTTCGGTGTTACTCACCCACTTCAGCCGGACGTTGGCATATGCTTCTGGTTGTTCCTCAACGGATGTGAGGCGGATGCCCTGGTTGTCGGGCTTGGCTTCGACGACGCCAACAGCTTGCTTGTCTGTGAACAGAACGTAATCGGCCGGGCCAATATCCGTCTGGTACTCGCCCACAGCAATGCCGAGGCCTGCGTTGAAATCAAGTGCATCCTTGTCCTGAACATGCCAACCGGACGCCCGCAGGCGTTCATCGATTTGGTCCCGAGCAGCTTGCTCGGAAGTCTGGTTGTGTCATGCACCATTTGCTGCTGACCGGTGCAAGCTCAACCGAGACCGCCCCCAGTGCGGGTGATTGCGCAGGTCAAACCTAAACCGCGCCATGGCCATCCCCTTCTTCAACAGCTTCCTGGTTCCTGGGGATGGTGGGCAATTGTCCCCGCAGGATCATCCAGGCCAAAGCTGTGATGGACCGCCCGCAGAGCCGCCTCCCCATCCTCCTGGGCCACCACACAACTGATGCGGATCTCGCTGGTGGCAATCATGGCAATGTTGATGCCCGCATCCGCCAAGGCGCGGAACATGCGGCCAGCGGTGCCAGCGGTGCAGGGCATACCCGCCCCCACGGCGCTGACGCGGGCAATGGGTCCCCCCAGAATGAGTGTCGCGCCAGGCCATTGCTGGAGCAGCGGAGCAAGGGCCTGGCGGGCCTGCTCCAAGTCCTGCCGGGGCAAGGTGAAGGCCAGGTCTCTGGCGGCGCCCAAAGGGGTTTGGCGGGTGCATTCCGATTGCACGATGGTGTCCAGGCTGATGTTGTCGTCGCTCAGGGCGCGGCAGACCGCGGCGGCGGCGCCAGGCCAGTCCGGCACCCCATGGACCGACGCCTGGGCCTGCCCACAATCCAGGGCCACACCCCGCACGGCTGGGGTACTGTCTTCACAGGGGATGGCCTCCAGATGCACCTGTGACGGCGTCAACGCAAACCGCTCCCGAAGCAAATTGAGCGCCTGGGCAGCGTCACTGTCCTCGATCACACAGCTTACCTTCACCTCACTGGTGGCGATCATCCGCAGGCTGATGCCCGCCTGTCCCAGCGTGGCAAACATGCTGGCGACAACATCAGGGCGGCCGGTAATGCCGGCACCCACCAGGCTCAGCTTGGCCAGTTCGGGATAGGCAGCGGTGGTGAAAGGTTGGGGTCCCCCCAGATGGCCGCTCAGGGCGCTGACCACAGCCTGGGCCCGCTCCAGATCCTGCCGTTCAAGCGTAAAGGCCATGTCGTTGCTGGCCCCCTCGTGGAGGGATTGCACAACCAGATCCACGTTGATGCCGGCCTCCGACAGAGCCTCGGACAACTGGGCCGCCACCCCAGGGCGATCCGGTACATGGGAGAGGGCAATAAGCCCCTGGTGGCGCACCAACTCCAGGGCATCTACGGGTTTGCCCAACTCCAGCGCCACGCCCGCCACCCGCTGGCGTCGGTTGCTGGTGAGGCAGGTGCCCGGATGGTCACTCCAACTGGAGCGCACAACGAGGGGCAGGCCGTAGTTGCGGGCAATTTCCACGGCCCGGGGGTGGAGCACCGCTGCCCCCAGGCTGGCCAATTCCAGCATCTCATCGCAACTGATGCACTCCAGCAATTGGGCGCGGGGCACAACCCGTGGGTCGGTGGTGAGAACCCCCTCCACGTCGGTGTAGATCTCACAGCGCTCCGCACCCAGGGCGGCCGCCAGGGCCACGGCGGAGGTGTCCGAGCCACCCCGCCCCAAGGTGGTGATCTCCAGGCCGCCGTTGGCGCTGGTGGCAGTGCCCTGAAAACCAGCCACCACCACCACGGCCCCCTCCGCCAGGCAGGCCCGCACCCGCTCAGTGCAGATGTTCAGAATGCGGGCCCGGCCATGGGCCGCTTCCGTGACAATCCCCACCTGCTGGCCCGTCATGGATACTGCCGCCACCCCCAGTTCCTGCAAGGCCATGCTGAGCAGGGCAATGCTCACCTGTTCCCCGCTGGCCAGCAGCATGTCCAACTCCCGTTGCGGGGGATGCCGGCTGATGGAGCGCGCCAACTGGGTGAGCTCATCGGTGGTTTTCCCCATGGCGGACACCACCACTACCACGTCGTCTCCGCCGCGGCGTGTGTTGCACACCCGCTTGGCCACAGCCTTGAGGCGTTCGAGAGATCCCACGGAACTGCCACCAAATTTTTGCACCAGGATGGCCATGGACGCCACATGTTGATTAAGGTGATTATCTGCTCTGGCGCGCCTGGGCCAGGGGCAGGCAGGTGCCCCCGGAACGCCTGCCGAGATGGTGTCTAGTGCTTGAGGGTTGCATGGCCAGGCTTGTAGCACATAAGTTCTAAAGCGTTTCAGTGGACTCGCCGCCAGAGAGACAACAGCCATGGGCATGGATCCGGAAACAACCCAATCCCTTGGGTTTGACTTTGCGGCATTTCTTCCATGGATGGGCAACCATCCTGCTGCCCAGGCTGAACCCGGCGCCCATGTGTTTGTTGCCTGCAAGGCCTTCATGTCCCAACCGGTGTTCTCCTCCCTGCTGGAGGGCGGGTTTGACTTCCGCACCCAGATCATCCGCCTCGTCCAGACCCTGCGCGGCGGCGACCGGCCCAAGCTGGGGCAGCAGGAGTCCCGGATGTGTGCTCACTCCCCAGGGGTAGCTATGGCCTTGGGGCCTCTTCCCCAAGCCCCTTCCCAGGGGAGAGACCTGCAGCAGGGAGGATGGACGGTGTGTTCTGGCTCTGTGAGGCGCAGCT
>VXWH01000140.1 GCA_009836025.1 Synechococcus sp. SB0668_bin_13
CTAGCAACACCAAGATAACTCCTTGCAAACCCTTAGGGATTATTTACACTTTATTCCTCACGGCGCACGCCATTCCTGCACCCCTGTCTTGTCTCCTGTTTTCAGCAAACTCTAAAAACGCCAAGCTAACCCACAGCAGCAGGCTTTCATATCCTTTCCACGCCTTGCGGTCATTCACACGGCTGACGCCACGCGCCATCAGGCTTCGTTGTCGTCAGGCAGCACAGAGAGCCAGTCAGCCCGCTGGGGCGCGAAGAGGGGCATCACCTGGGTGTGCAGGGTGGCGGTCCTCCAGTGGGGCATCCAGGGGAGGCGCGTGGCCCCGCAGCAGGGAAGGACCCACGTGGGCAGCGGTGCTGCCAGCGCTTCCCATGCTGAAGCAGAGCCGGGTGGCCGTTTGCCGGCAGGGCCGCTGCAAGGCCTGGGGGTGGGGTAGCTGGCACAACCAGGCCGTGAGACACTGGGGCAACAGATCCTCCAACCGGTGCAGCTTGCTGGGGGCACAACTGGCTCAGCGGACTGGAGAGCAACTGCCCTTGAACACCATGTGCCCAAGTTCAAGTTATGCTTTTGCGCCAAGGTCGTGGTTGTGGTGAGCACATGGCGATAGGTGGCGAAGGGCAGGTGCAAAATAAACGAGGTCCATCGCCTGGTCAGCCTGGTGCTGCCTGACCCCCCTGTTCTCCGCCACCGTGGTGTTCCGGCCCATGCTGTGACGTCTTTGCACACCATGTCCCTCTCCGCCGAAGCCCGCAGCAAGGTGCGGGGACGGCGCACCACGGATCAGGGGCTGGAGGTGGTGTTGCAACTGCCCCGCACGGGTCCCCTGCAGCCTGGCGAACGGCTGAGTTGTGAACAGGGCCAATGGGTGGTGGAGGTGCTGGCGGCTCCGGAAGACCTGCTGGCGGTGGAGGCATCCACACCCCTGGCGTTGCTGCAGGCGGCCTACCACCTGGGCAACCGCCACCTGCCCATGGAGATCCAGCCCCGGCGGCTACTCATTCCCGCAGATGGGGTCTTGCGGCAGATGCTTGAAGATCGCGGTTTGACGGTGGTTCCCCTCCAGCAAGGGTTTTACCCCGAGCCAGGGGCCTACAGTGCCGTTGTCCACCACGGCCATGGGACAGGGGAGCATCCAGGCAATGACCCGTCCTGATTGGCCGTCGTCTCCCCCCTGTTGCTGCCCGTCCCCCCGGCAGTTGTTGTGGCAGTTGGCCAGCCCCACCCTGCCGGTGGGGGGCTACACCTATTCGGAAGGCCTGGAAACCATGGTGCAGCAGGGGCGGTTGCAGGACGTGGCCGGTCTGGAATCCTGGCTGACGGCAGAGTTGAGCAGCGGCGCCATCCGTGTGGATGCGGCCGTCATCAACCGCTGTCTGACGGCCTTGCGGGGGGGAGATCGGGCCACGGCAGAACGCCATGACGCCTGGCTGCTGGCCCAGCGGGGCTGTGGGGCCATGCGCCAGCAGCAGCGGCAGATGGGCCGCTCCATGCTGGTGTTGCTGCGTCACCTGACGGCGGATCAGGGCTGCCCCCTGGCCAGTTGGCCCGACGAGGCGGGGCTGGCCCTGGCCTGGAGTTTGGCGGGGGAGCGGTTTCAACTGCCGGTGGCGCCGCTGCTGGAAGCCTTCCTCTTCGGTTGGTCCGCCAATCTGGTGAGCGCGGCGGTGCGCCTGGTGCCCCTGGCGGCTCGCGATGGTCAGCAGTTGCAACTGCGGTTGCAAGGCCCCATTGCCGCACTGGCGGCGACGGCCCCCCATCTGGATCCCCAGGCCTTGTGGCCGGAAACCTTGGGTGCCACCATGGCCCAGTTGGGGCATGATGGATTGTATAGCCGCTTGTTTCGCAGTTGAGCCCTTTGCGTGTTGGTGTGGCCGGGCCGGTGGGTTCCGGCAAGACCGCCCTGGTGGAGGTGCTCTGCAAGCGGCTCCGGCAGAGGTGGCAACTGGCCGTGGTCACCAACGACATCTACACCCGGGAGGACGCCCAATTCCTGCTGCGCTCCGGCGCTTTACCCCCTGCACGCATCCGGGGTGTGGAAACCGGCGGCTGCCCCCATACGGCCATCCGGGAAGACTGCTCCATCAACCTGGTGGCCGTGGAGGAGTTGGAACGCTCCGAACCCGGCCTGGATCTGGTGCTGGTGGAAAGCGGCGGCGACAACCTGGCCGCCAGCTTCAGCCCGGAACTGGTGGACCTGTGCATTTACGTGATCGACGTGGCGGCCGGCGACAAGATTCCCCGCAAGGGCGGCCCCGGCATCACCCGCTCCGACCTGTTGGTGATCAACAAAATCGACCTGGCCCCCCATGTGGGCGCCAGCCTGGCGGTGATGGAGGCGGACACCCGGCGCATGAGGGATGAGCGGCCATGGTGCTTCACCAACCTGCGCACCGGCCAGGGGGTGCAGGTGGTGGAGGACTTTCTTCTGGGTCAGTTGCCCCCTCAAGTGGCCCGCTCCGGCGTCTGAGCGCTCCTTCCCATGGGTGGGAACTGTTCATTCGGGCACAATTTTGGCGTCCCGTTGCTTTGGCTACCAAACCTGGCCGTGGTGGGATTGAAAATCAGGGGGTTGCAACAGCGGCTTGTCCGTGCCGTATCCCATGCGTCTCACCTCTTTATCCCGCCGGATCCTTGGCGCTTCCGCCATGGCTGCTTCCCTGCTCCTGGTATCCTGTGGCGGACCCCGGTCAGCGCCAACGGATACCGTCGCTGTGGGAATCCTCCATTCCTTAAGTGGAACCATGGCCATTTCCGAGTCCACCCTGTCCGAGGTGGAGAAGATGGCCATTGAAGAAATCAATGCCGCCGGCGGTGTGACCGTAGACGGCAAGAGCCACGAAATCACCTGGATCGAAGAGGACGGCGCCTCCGACTGGCCCACCTTTGCGGAGAAGGCCAAGAAGCTCATTGACCAGGACCAGGTTCCGGTGGTGTTCGGCGGCTGGACGTCCGCCAGCCGCAAGGCCATGCTGCCCGTCTTTGAATCCAAGGACCACTTCCTCTATTACCCCATTCAATACGAGGGTCAGGAGTGCTCCAGGAACATCTTCTACACCGGCGCCACCCCCAACCAGCAAGCGGAACCGGCGGTGGAGTTCATGTTCAAGGAGTCCCCGGTGGCAGGCAAGCCCTTCTTCCTGGTGGGCTCGGATTACGTCTTCCCCCGCACCTCCAACACCATCACCAAAGCCCAACTGGAAAGCCTCGGAGGCGAGGTTGTGGGGGAAGACTATCTGCCCCTGGGCAACACGGAGGTGGCTCCCATTATTGCCAAGATCAAAAACGCTTTACCTGACGGCGGCGCCATCATTAACACCCTGAACGGGGATCAGAACGTGGCCTTCTTCAAGCAAATGCAGTCGGCAGGGCTGACGCCGGAGAACGGCTACTACGTGATGAGTTTCTCCATTGCCGAGGTGGAGATCGACACCATCGGCCCTGAATACCTGGCTGACCACTTTGCCGCCTGGAACTTCTTCCAGGCCATTGATACCCCTGCTTCGCAGAAATTCACGGAATCCTTCAAGGCCAAGTACGGGGAAGATCGGGTGACCAACGATCCCATGGAATCGGCCTACAACATGGTCTATCTGTGGAAGGCCGGTGTTGAGAAAGCCAACAGTTTTGACGACAACCTGGTGCGTGAAGCCCTGATTGGTGTCACCTTTGATGCACCCCAGGGTCCCATTGAGGTGATGCCCAACCATCACATCTCCCAGACCGTACGCATCGGCCAGGTGACGCCTGACGGGCAATTTGAAATCCTCAGCACCAGTGACGGTCCCATTGATCCCCAGGCCTGGAACCAGTTTGAACCCAGCTCCAAGGGCTATGCCTGTGACTGGAGTGATCCCGACAAAGGTGAGAAATATCTCCTGTGAGCTTATTGCTTGAAAGCTTATTCAACGGGGCTGCCATTGGTTCTGTGCTGCTGATTGCCGCCCTGGGGTTGGCAATTGTGTTTGGCCTCATGGGCGTGATTAATCTCGCCCATGGGGAGTTGATGATGCTGGGGGCCTACACCACCTACGTGGTGCAGAGCTTCTTCAAGCTGCCCCTGCTGGAGCCCCTGTTTGGGGCCTATATCTTTGTGGCCGTGGCGGTAGCGTTTCTGGTCGGTGGCCTGGTGGGGCTGCTGCTGGAGAGGAGCGTCATTCGGCGCCTCTACGGCAGGCCGCTGGAAACCCTGTTGGCCACGTGGGGGGTGAGCCTGATCCTGCAGCAGTTTGTGCGCACCGTCCCCTTGGCCTGGTCAACGGGTCTCTGGCTGGCGGCCATGGTGGGGCTGGTGGGGCCGCTGGTGATGAACCGGCTGTGGGGACCCGGGCAGCGGCCCTGGCTGCTGCGGCTTGGCAATTGGGTTGTGGCCGTGGCGGTGGGGGTCGCTACGGCCGGATGGATCCGTGGCGCCATGCCCAAGCTGGCCCGCGCCAGCGCCCGCAACGTGGACGTGACGGCGCCCCGCTGGCTACGGGGCGGCCTGGATCTGGGGGACTGGACCCTGCCCATCCCCCGGCTGATGATCATCGGGCTCACCATCCTGGCGGTGTTGGCGGTCTATTGGTTTCTCAACCGCAGCCTTTGGGGGCTCCGTATCCGCGCCGTGACCCAGAACCGGGCCATGAGCGACTGCCTGGGCATTCCCACCCAGACGGTGGACGCCCTCACCTTTGCCGTTGGTTCCGGCCTGGCGGGGG
>VXWH01000190.1 GCA_009836025.1 Synechococcus sp. SB0668_bin_13
CCGTCGCCTGGACCACCTTCTACTGGCACTGGAAGCACTTGGCCATCTGGCAGGGGAACGTGGCGCAGTTCAATGAGTCCAGCACCTACCTCATGGGCTGGTTCCGGGATTACCTGTGGCTGAACAGTTCCCAGCTGATTAACGGCTACAACCCGTTTGGTGTCAACAACCTGTCCATTTGGGCCTGGATCTTCCTGCTGGCTCACTTGGCCTGGGCCGTTGGATTCATGTTCCTCATCTCCTGGCGTGGCTACTGGCAAGAGTTGATTGAGACCATCGTTTGGGCCCATCAGCGCACTCCGCTGGCCAACCTGATTGGCTGGCGCGATAAGCCCGTAGCTCTGTCCATTGTGCAAGCGCGTCTTGTCGGTCTAACCCACTTCACCGTTGGGTTCTTCCTCACCTACGCGGCCTTTCTCATCGCCTCTACATCGAGCAGGTTTGGCTAAGGGTTAGTTGTTGTCCCAACAAGGCCCTTTGTTCCCTGAGACATTGGCCCTCGCAAAGCGAGGGCCGTTTTTGTGGCCGCCGCGGCAGCAAGCCTGATGCCTAACCACCCTTGGGCACGTCTCTGGCAAGAAGCAGCCACCGGCTGGCGGCCAACAGGGGAATGGGGTCTCGGTCCTCCCCACCGGTTGCCTTGTTCAGAGTTGCCACAAAGCGAGCTTGCACAGCCGCCACCTCCTCCTCACTGATGGCTTCCCATTCCTGCTGAGAGCGCCAGCGAATCAGCACCTGCGCTTGTTCCTGTTGCGGATCCCAATGGAGATCACGTCCCAAATAGGCTGGCTGCTGCTCCAGCCACGGTTTCCACACTTCCGCTTCAGCGTTGAACCAAGCATCGCGAAGGGCGACGGGAACCGCCAAGCGCAGCATTTCCACGGTGACGATCTCCTGTCTTGCAGGCCGATCAGCAGCCGGTGTGGATGGAGTTGCGCTGACCCGCCATGGAAACAAGACCAGCAGTCCAGCCAGACAACAGGCCAACAAAGCACCAAAACGTGAAAACATTGTTTTCTCCAGGTTGCATTGAAGCACTGTTCTAGCCAGAACGAGCTGCATTCGCTTGCGCTCCTGATGGGACAAACGCCCCCCAACGAAGGCCCCCAACGAAAACGGCAAATCCAACTTTGAGAAGCTTGTTGAGGGCGTAGAAGCTTATGCTGAAAGAGTGGATCGGACTCTTGCGCTCCTTTTCAGGCTTTGGGAGGCAGTCAAGGATTCAGTATTCTTTCTCACTTTCTTGGTGATTTTTATAGCTTTTGTGAGGGTAATTCTTTGGATTCATAACAACATTCCTTTCCTCCGACATCTGCTGGCTACTTGTCACTGGCTACTTGGGGGTTGTGGCTGCGAGGTGTTGCCACTGGCAATGGATTCCCGCTTTTCGCGGGAATGACGGAGAAAAGGGAGTGCCGATGCACGGCTCCGGCTTGATTCAGAGGCTCTTTGGACCCTGTTTCCCCAACGGCTCCTTGCCTGGCTAGACTTCGGGACGGACAGTGGCAAAGATCTCCTCCAGGATGGCCGCGGCGCCCTGGTCCTTGAGGGTCAAAGCCAACTGTCGACCCACCACCTCGGGAGTGTGGCGTGGCCCATGGCATTGATCCCGGATCAGTGTTTGGCCATCCAGGCTGGCCACCATGCCGGTGAGCGCCACATCCTCTCCACTGATGGCGCTATTGACCCCAATAGGAACCTGACAGCCCCCCTCCAACTCCCGCAGAAAGGCCCGTTCCGCCAGGCAACGGTCCCGGGTGTCTTCATGGTTCAGAACACGAATCCACTCCAGAACGTCCCGGCTGTTGACCACGCATTCAATGCCCAGGGCCCCCTGACCCACTGCATGGAGGGAAATCTCGGGGGCGATCACCTGGTGGATGCGGTGGGCCAGACCCAACCGCTCCAGCCCCGCCGCCGCCAGAATGAGTCCGTCGTACAGACCGGCATCCAGCTTCTCCAGCCGGGTCAGCACATTGCCCCGCACATCCTTGAAGACCAGGTGGGGATAGTGGTGGCGCAACTGGGCCAGACGGCGCAGCGAACTGGTGCCGATGCGGCTGCCCTCCGGCATGGTCTCCAGGCGGTACCGGCTGAAGCCCCCATGGACGGCCAGTACATCGGCGGGATCTTCCCGCGCCGTGATGCAGCCCAGCATCAACCCCTCCGGCAGGGCCGTGGGTAGATCCTTGAGGGAATGGACAGCAATCTCGGCCCGCCCCAGCAACATCTGGGCTTCCAACTCCTTGGTAAACAGGCCCTTGTCGCCAATTTTGGCCAGGGCCACATCCAGCACCTTGTCCCCCTGGGTGGCCATGGCCTCCACCGACACCTGCAACCCCGGGTGGGCCTTTTCCAACTCCCCCTTGACCCAGTTTGTCTGCACCATGGCCAACTGGCTGCGACGGGAAGCGATGCGGAGACAGGGGGCTTGGCTCACCGGGGAAAGGCGCGGGCAATACCAGTCAGCATAGGCTGCTGGCCTGGCGGTGCCCTGTGTTCCCTACTTGCTTTCCCTTACTTGATGTATTCCTTGAGGACGCCGTTCCGGTTGGGGTGGCGCAGCTTGCGCAGGGCCTTGGCCTCAATCTGACGAATCCGCTCCCGGGTCACATCGAAGATCTGGCCAATGTCTTCAAGGGTTTTCATGCGGCCATCATCCAGGCCGTAGCGCAGGCGCAACACATCCCGTTCCCGGGGATTCAGGGTGGCCAACACGCTCTCCAGATCCTCCCGCAGCAGGTTCTTGGCCACATCCTGATTGGGATTCTCGGTACTGGACTCAATAAAGTCCCCGAGGCGGGAATCCTCCTCCTTGCCAATGGGTGTTTCCAGCGAGATGGGCAACTGGGCACTCTTGGCAATGAAGCGCAGCTTCTCGATGGTCATCTCCATGCGTTCGGAAATTTCTTCTTCACTGGGTTTGCGGCCCAGCTCCTGACTCAGGGTTTTGGTGCTCTTTTTGATGCGAGAGATGGTTTCGTAGAGATGAACGGGCAGGCGAATGGTGCGGGATTGATCGGCAATGGCGCGGGTAATGGCCTGGCGGATCCACCAGGTGGCATAGGTGGAAAACTTGTACCCCTTTTCATGGTCGAATTTTTCCGCTGCCCGCACCAGACCCAGACTTCCTTCCTGAATCAGGTCCTGGAAGGAGAGGCCGCGGTTCATGTACTTCTTGGCAATGGACACCACCAGGCGCAGATTGGATTGCACCATTTTTTCCTTGGCACGCCGTCCCAGCTTCAGACGCCTCTTGAAGCTCCGATAGGGCATGGCCACCTGTTCAGCCCACTCACTCATGGAAGGGTGGCGCCCCCCGTTTTCATGGGAATAGGTCTCTGCTTCCTGCTCCAGATAGAGCAGGTCCGCAATTTTTCGCGCCAACTCGATCTCCTCGTCCGGCCGCAGAAGGCGAATGCGGCCGATTTCCTGGAGATAGACGCGAATGGAGTCTTCCGTGTACACCCCCTTTGCGCCAGTCCTGGGGGACTGGGGACCATGGCGGGACCGCTTTTGTGCTACCTGAGTTTTCCTGGCGTCCGGGGCGCCGTTGCCGGCCTGGTCCCCAGTGGGGGATTTGGGCGCGGGCTTGGCCTTCCCTGAAGCTTTCGACTGACTGGGCGTACCGGACTGAACCGCGGCAGATTGTGGCGCCACGGATCCTTGGTCCATGGCCGTGGCGCGCCCACCAGAGTCCATGGATTCCGGTTTGTGCCGGTTGGGCTTGTTGCGCAAGGACGTGGTCCGTGGTCCGGGCGCGGGCTGTTGTTGTGTGGTGGAGCGCCCTTGTGGCGCCACGGCTTGCGGGACGCCCCCCACTGGGGCCTGTTGCCCTGACCCGGCCTTCAACAGGGCAGCTTTTGCCCGGGCCAGCCCTTCGTCTGTGAGGCGGATTCTGACCCTGGTTCCATTGGCTTGGGCGCTGGCCCTGAGTCTGCGCAGAATCGTCCTGAGGCGCGTCATACTCCGTGACAACGGCGGAGCACCGTTGCGATGGACAGGAATACCTGACGGTGATGGCGTCGCGGAGGGTGGAAACACGGGCGCCCGCCAACGGGTGACGCGGTGCCGGATGTTGACGGACGTCTGGAGCAGTGGGTCTGACAACGGCTCTGTGGACTGCAGCAGCAGCAGCCTCCCTTCTGTGGCCGTCGGGACAGAAGCGAGGCCCCTGGACTTCTGCTGACTGCTGGCTGTGCGGAACGCACAGTCCGCTTTGGCAGCAACAAGTGGACTCATGGGCAGAAACCTGGGAGGGGAAGTGAACAAACCGCAACAGGACCCGGCCGGCCAACCGTCTTCAACTGAGGTTGCTTGTCACCCCAGCAGGACAAGGAAGGCATGGTGTGGAGAGGATGGCGCGTTGGATTGACCGGCTGATTTGTCGGAAGGCTTTAGGTGATCAACGTCAGCGGGGAGCGACGTGGGAGGTCAGTTCAAGAGTCAGGAAGGGCTTCAGAGGAAGGACCAGTGGTCTTCTCTCTCTCCTGAGGCAAGCGACTGACCGCGCTCCACCTGAAATTTGGCAAGAGCCAAGATGTCACAATGCTAGACAACTCCTTAGGTCTCTGCAACTCCCTTC
>VXWH01000006.1 GCA_009836025.1 Synechococcus sp. SB0668_bin_13
GGGGTGGGGTGGGTGCGGAACAGGACATGGCCAGCCTTGCGGCCAGTCGGGTGTGGAGGGCATGGCCGGCGCGATAGGCGCTGACGTGGCCATGGGGAAAGCAGCCGAGCAAGGCCAGATCACCCATCAGGTCCAGCAGCTTGTGGCGCACGGGCTCGTTGGGAAAACGCAGTGGGGGATTGAGCCAGTGTCGGTCATCGCACACCAGGGCATTCTGGAGGCTCCCGCCCTGGATCAGGCCGGCCGAGCGCAGGGCGTCCAGTTGGTCCTGAAATCCAAAGGTGCGGGCCGGGGCAACGTGCTCTACAAACCGCTCCGGGGTGAGATCCACCTCGTAAAATTGCTGGCCAATGGCTCGCGAGGGGTAGTTGACCGCCACACTGAGCCGCAGACCGTCATGGGGCACCGCCAGGACATGGCCGTCACCAGCCCGGATGCAGGTCATCTCGCGAACCACCAGCGGGGACCGTTCCCCCGCCAGGGGACGGAGGCCCACCGTGGCCACGGCCTCCACCCAGGGCAGGGCCGAGCCGTCCAGCAGGGGGATTTCCCGGCCCTCCACCTGAATCCGCACGTCGCTGATGCCCACCCCCACCAGGGCCGCCAGGAGGTGTTCCACTGTGTGGATCAGGCCCGTCGGCAGTTGCAGTGCGGTGCAAAGACGCTGCTCCCGCGCCAGACCAGGGCCCAGGGGCACGGGAGCAGCGTCTTCGAGGGCCATGGTCAGGCCCCCTGACGGGCTGGGGATCAGGGTGACGCGGCTGGCAAGACCACTGTGGAGGCCCACGCCGGCAAGGACCGCCTCTGCAGCAACGGTCCACCGGCGTTTGTAGTCAGGTGGCCAGACCATGGCGACGGCCCCTAGAACTTCCAGCCCACGCCAAAGTTGAAGCGCCAGTTGTCGTTGTGGTTGGCTTTGGCCATCTCCCCGCGCAACGGTCCCAACGGTGTGCTGAGCACCACGCCGGCGCCGTAACTGAAGCCACTGTCCGGCTTCTCCAGCAGCTTCCCGGGATTCCCCGTGACGTTCCCCTGGGATCCCAGAACACTGCCGGCATCGGCGAACAGTGCGCCGCTGAGAATCCCGATGACGGGGAAGCGATACTCCATGGACACTTCCGTGAAGGCCGAGCCAGGACCGACGGCGCATTCATAGAAGCCGCGGATGGAGGTGGAGCCGCCGAGGCAGAAGGACTCATAGGGTGGATCCTCCCCCAGAAGGGCGCCGCCCGTCACCTGGAAAGCCAGAGTCTGAGGGCAGTCTTCCGCTTCTCCGGGGTCCGGGCGGCAACCCGGGTGGATTTTGAGCAGCTTCACGGGAATGAAATGGGCAAGGCTGAACTGGGCCCGATTAAAGGTTGGCGACCCTTCCCCCATGGAAATATATTGCTCTGTGGAGAAGCTGGCAAAATTGCCGCTGGTGGGATCGGTTCCGCTGTCTAACGTGTTATAGAGAGCGCCGAGACGCAATCCCGCCAGGATATTTGTGGATTTACAATCATGGCCCACACAAAAGAAGTCGTCAGTTGTCTTCTCGTGTTGCTCGTTGGGTCCCGTTGCCCAAACCCTGGGTTCACGATCAGGACCACCCTGAATGGCGACTTCCTGAACAGTCAGACCGGCGGAAGCTGTCCATCTGGTATCCTCGGCAAGGGGATTGCCTTGGTTAAGAGGGCGGATAAACTGGAAATTTATTCCGGTTCGTCGTAGGCGGACTCCATGATCACGATTACCACTATAGTCAAAAAGATTATGGGTTTCAGGTTTGATAGATGCGCCTTTGACATTCCGGCTGTTTTGGAGGAAAACGGACTCACCACTAGAGGTCTTTAAAGGGATCTCGGTCTCATCAGGAGGGATCACAACGGGCTCACCATCAGGGGTCTCTAAACGGATCACAACGGGCTCACCATCAGGGGTCTCAACAGACTCACCATCGATCATTAAGGTCTCACCATCACGGATCATAACGGTCTTAACAGACTTACCATCACAGGTCTCTACTGAACCTGAACTGATCGCAACAAGCTCACCATCACAGATCTCTAAGGTATCACGACGACGGATGTTTGTCTCTAAGGTATTATGCCTGTCATATACGTCACCATCACGGAACATATCGGGCTCACCATCATGGATCACTAAGGTACCATTCTCATCTACAACAATTGTGTTGCGATGGACTACAAAACGATTAGGGTTATCTATATCTTCTGCTCGAAAGACTCTGTCTTTAGTTTCTGGATTAGGATTGGGAGCTTTATGATAATATCTAACCAACCTAATATCGTCTCCATCTTCACGCCGAAACTGCAGTGGAAATTCTTCGCCTACAGAGACATTCATCCGGAATGCTGTGCGATAAGGATCATCCTTGATCCAGGGATCGTGGAAAGCAAGGTCTATCGTTCCGGTCTGGCCATAACTGAGCTGCGTCTTTGTTCTCCAGGCACGACCAAACAGATTGTCCTCACTGAAGTCAACCTGACCGTACGCTCCCTGAATACCGCTATAACCAAGGCCGCCGGAGACGGAGCCCGTTTTGGCTTCCTGGACCTTCAAGACAAGCGCCACAAGACCAGGGTCCGTTGGAATGGGGCGCAGGGAGACGGTGATATCGGAAAACAGGCCTGTGCCATAGAGACGTTCCAGGTCCTTCTGCAAGACGCGGCGGTTAAAGCGATCCCCCGCCTGGGTGGCCATTTCGCGGGTGATGACCCAGCGCCTGGTGCCCCCGCGGATGGGCTCTCCGTCTTCATCGGTGGTTTCCCCTTCGTCGTTTGCAAACTCGATCTCAACGTCCGACACCCTGCCCTCACGAACCGTGAGGATGATCACCCCTTCCGGGGTGATTCGCGTTGGCCCCAACACCCTGGCCAAGGCGTAGCCCTGCTCGGCATACCACTCCTCCAGACGGGTCAGGCGCCTCTGCAGGCTCGCCAGGTTAATGGTTCGCCCCTGGTCCGCCGCGAAGGCCTCCTGCACCACCTCGTCCGGCAGCAGAACATCCTGCTCTTCCAACTCCACCGCACTCAGAACAGGGTTGGGGGTGACGGTCACCTCCAGGCGCACCCCCAGCGGCCCATCGACTGGAACGACCCGTACGTCGCTGAACCAGCCCGTGGCGTAGACGGCGGTGAGATCTCTTTCCAGTTGGGAGCGGGTTGTGGTTCCACCCGGCCGCACCTCCATGGCGTCGTAGGCAACGATCTCAAGGCGTTCCTTTTCAGGATGATCCGCCAGCCCCACGATGATCACTTCGGCGATGGGCACCTGCTGCTCCGGGGGAATGTCCTGAACGGCTCCGGACGGGGCTTCCTCGGGGAGAATCTGCTCCCGTCCAGGGTCGTCCGGCAACTCCTCCTCCAGCTCCTCCTCCAAGTCCAGCAACGACGGGTCCCCGGCGTCTTCTTCCTCTTCCGGTCCACCCTGGGCCAGCTTCAGGTTGTCCAGGGCCTGGGCCACCTGGCGTTCGGTGGCATCCCCGTTCAGGGCCATGGGCGCCGTCGGCCGGATCCGGCCCAGGTCCTGGATCAGGGGGGACGCCATAGGCAGCCCATCAACGGGCTGCTCCACTTGGGCGAACAACGATCCGTGGGAGGCCACCGTGAACAGTCCCGCAGCGGAGAGGGGGCTGAGCAGCCTACCGGCACACCGGGGAAGGGAACAATTCATCACGGAGTGCCAAAGGCCCACAGGGATTCAGACATAATTGACCTGGCATATGGTGCCACCCTACAGGAGTCCCTGACCAGGGTCATGGGGCTGAGGCTGGAGGCCAAGGGTCTGGATGCGGTGATCCACCTCCTTGTAGGCGGCAACCAATCCGCCAAGGCCCTGACGAAATCTGTCTTTGTCAAGACTGCGCCCTGGGCTGTCAGGGCTCTGTCGCCGATCCCAGAGGCGGCAATTGTCCGGGCTGAGTTCGTCGGCCAGCCGCAGTTGGCCGGAGGCGTCCCAGCCAAACTCCAGCTTGAGGTCCACCAGGTCCAGGTCGAGCTTGCCCAATGCCTGATGCAAGGCGCTGTTCACCTGACGGGCCATGGTCTCCAGTTGAACCCGCGCCTGGGGTGTGATGATGTTCAAGACGGCCAGCCTGGCTTCGCTGAGGAAGGGATCCCCCAATGCGTCGTCCTTGAAATAAAGATCCAGCAGAGGCGGCTCCAACCGTTGCCCTGCCACGGTGGGGAGTTGCCGCAGCAGAGAGCCCGCCGCACGGTTCCGCAAGACCACCTCCAGAGGAATCATGCGCAAGGTCCGGACCAGCATCCACCCATCCCCCAGCAGTCCCTGGAAATGGGTGGGCAGCCCCGCCTGCTCCAGAAGGGTGAACAACCGGGCCGAAATCCGGCAATTGAGTCCGCCTTTGCCGGGCAACCGAGCCTGGCGCCGACCGTTGGATGCCGTTGCCACGTCCTTGAACTCCACAGCGCAGCGCTGGGGATCCGCTGTGGCATACAGTCTTTTGGCCTTCCCTTCATGGAGGAGGGGGCCAAGGGCAAGGGCCGGGGTATCCATGATCACCACAGGCAACGCCAGGTGGGACAGCCCAGGCTAAGGGGAAACGCCACCCTTCACCCACGAACATTCCAAATCCATGCCTGCAAACATCCTGATGATCGGCTCCGGTGGTCGTGAACATTCTCTGGCCTGGGCTCTGGCCAGAAGTCCAGGCGTGCAGGCGGTGTGGGTGGCCCCGGGCAACGGGGGCATGGTCGGTCCTGCAACAGAGGGATCGGCGGCCGTTGCCGTGGCGCCGGTGGCCGCAGACGATGGCGCGGGAATCATCCGGCTTTGCCGGGACAAGGCCGTCACGCTGGTGGTGATTGGTCCCGAGGCGCCCCTGGCCGCTGGCCTGGCGGATGATCTGCGTAGCCATGGCCTGACGGTGTTTGGTCCTGGCGCTGACGGGGCCAGACTGGAGGCCAGCAAAACCTGGGCCAAACAACTCATGATCCAGGCCGGTGTGCCCACGGCCCCCGGTTGGCTGGTGACCAGCCGGACGGAAGCCCTGGAGGTGCTCCACCGTCTGGGCCGCCCTCCGGTGGTGAAAGCCGATGGGCTGGCGGCGGGGAAGGGGGTGACCGTGGCCAACACCATGGCCGAAGCTGAAGCCGCTGTGGATCGGGCCTTCGCCGGGGCCTTTGGTCGTGCGGGGGAGCGGCTTGTGCTGGAGGAGCGCCTGGAAGGCCCGGAGGTGTCGGTGCTGGCCCTCTGTGACGGCCGGGATCTGGTGCTGCTCCCCCCTGCCCAGGACCACAAGCGCATTGGCGAAGGGGACACCGGACCCAACACCGGCGGCATGGGGGCCTACGCCCCGGTCCCGTTCCTGGCTCCGCAGGACCTGGAGCACATGCGCAGCACTGTTTTCCTGCCGGTGCTGGCGGCCCTTCAGGAGCGGGGGATTGACTACCGTGGCGTCATGTATGCGGGCATGATGCTCACGGCCACAGGTCCCACGGTGATCGAGTTCAACTGTCGCTTTGGCGATCCGGAGTGTCAGTGCGTCCTGCCCCTGCTGGAGGGCAACCTGGCTGCCGTGCTCCAGGCCTGTGCCCTTGGTCAACTGGCGGAAGCTCCAACTCTGAGCACCCGCGGCTCCCCCGCCAGCGCCTGTGTGGTGGCCGCTGCGGAAGGCTATCCCGGCCCCGTCCGGCGCGGGGACCTTATCACGGACACCGGCAGCGCAAGCTCCGGGGGGATGGTGTTCTACGCTGGCGTGGGGTTCACGGAAACAGGGCAACTCCAGACCGCCGGCGGGCGCGTCCTGGCCAGTGTGGGGCTTGGTGACGACTTTGACCAAGCTTTTGAACAGGCTTACAATCGCCTCGGCCAGATTCACTACGCTGGTAAAACAGTTCGGTCCGATATTGGCCACCAAGTGCGTCGGCGCTGAGAAGCACTGCAGTAGAGCACGACATCATGGACACCCTGAAAGCTCTGCTGACTGCGTTGCGGCAGTGGTGGTCAGAGTTCACCCTCCAAGCCAAGCTGCTGGCCCTGTCCACCCTTGTGGTGAGCCTCATCATGACGGGCTTCACCTTCTTTTCCCTGGCCTCCATCCAGGCGGATGCCCGCCTCAGCGACACCCGCTATGCCCGGGACGTGGGTCTGCTGCTGGCTGCCAACGTGACGTCCCTGGTGGCGGAAGGGCAGGATCGCCAGTTGATCACCGTGGCCAACCGCTTCTGGGAGCAGAGCAACAGTATTCGCTACATCCTGTTTGCCGACCCTGACGGGGTGATTTACCTGACCCTGCCCCTCGACAACGCTGAGGAAGACAGCGCGCTGCGGCTGCGGCGGCGCCTGGAGTTACCGGACAGCATCTATGACCATCCCGGGGATCCCCTGGTGCGTCAGCACCTGTCCCCCGACGGCCAGGTCACCGACGTGTTTGTGCCCTTGATGGCCAATGGGCAGAACCTGGGTTCCGTGGCCCTGGGCCTCAACCCCAATGAAGTGGTTCTCAATACGACAGCGTTAACCCGCAAGGTGACCATTGCGGTGTTCATTACCATCTGGGTGCTGGTGATTCTGGGGGCTGTCTTCAATGCTCTCACCATCACCCATCCCATCAAGGCGCTGCTCCACGGGGTGCGCAAAATTGCCGCCGGCCAGTTTTCCACCCGGATTGCGTTGCCCATGGGGGGTGAGCTGGGGGAGTTGCTGGAGGGGTTTAACGCCATGGCCAGCCAACTGGAGGTGTACAAGGCCGCCAACATCGAGGAGATGAAGGTGGCCAACAAGGAACTCAAGGTGGCCCAGGCCCAGCAGCAGTCCCTCATTGCCACCATGGCCGATGGGGCCATGCTTCTTGACGATCAGGGCCGTGTGGTGCTGGCCAACCCCACCTCCCAACGGTTGTTCCGCTGGGAGGCCCGCAAGCTGGTGGGGGAGCCGCTGGTGAATCTGTTGCCTGAATCCCTGCTGATGGACGTGGGGGAAGCACTGCAGCAGGTGTTGGCGGGTGAACAGGCTACCCGGGACATCCGTTGCAGCTTTGGCTCCCCCACCCGCACCTTGCGCATTGTGCTGGTGGCGGTCACGGATCCCAGTAGCAGCGTCCTGAAGGGTGTCACCGTCACCCTGCAGGACCTGAGCCGTGAAGTGGAACTCAATGCCGCCCAAAGCCGCTTCATCAGCAACGTGTCCCACGAGTTGCGGACACCGCTGTTCAACATCAAGACCTACGTGGAAACCCTCCATGACCTGTGGACACAAATCAGCGACGAGGAACGCAGCGAATTTCTGGCCACAGCCAATGCGGAAACCGACCGCCTGACCCGGCTGGTCAATGACGTGCTGGATCTTTCCCGCCTGGAGTCGGGGCAGGAGTTCCGGTTTGAACCCATGGAGTTGCGCCCGGCCCTGGAGCAGACCCTGCGCAACTACCGCCTCAATGCGTTCGACAAGGGTGTACGGCTGCTCTGCGAAGTGGAGCCCACCCTGCCCCGGGTTCAGGCCAACTTTGATCTCCTGCTCCAGGTGCTGGACAACCTGGTGGGCAATGCCCTCAAATTTACGCCGTCTGGTGGCCTGGTGTGCCTCCGGGCCTACCTGTGGCCCGACTCCTGTCCAGTCCCCGAGGTGAGCACCAGCGCCACCATCAACGACCTCACCTCCCGGATGCCGCGGTTGCGGGTGGAGGTGTCCGATACGGGATGCGGCATGAACGAACCGGATCAGGCCAGGATCTTTGGGCGGTTCTACCGGGCTGAGAACACGGTTCACACACAACAGGGAACCGGCCTTGGCCTGGCCATTGTGCGCAACATCATGGAGAAGCAGGGCAGTGTCCCCAAACTGGTCAGCAAGCCCGGCGTGGGAACCACGTTCTGGTTCGAACTTCCCCTGGAAGGCAGCGATGACGATGAACTGGCCCTGCTGGCGGAGCGGGCCCAGACGGACACCGCAAGCGACGCAGCGATCATTCCCCGGCGTCGCTCCGGCTGACAATGCGGCGAAGGCTTTGGCGCTCATCCTCGCTGATCCGGCTGGGGATCCCGCTGATGACCCGCTCAAAGTCCTTGAAGGAGTCTTTGATCTCAGCCCCCGTTTCGCTAATGAGAAACTCCCGGATGCCCTTGTCGTGCCAGGAGCCCCGCATCTTGAACACGTTGATGGACCGGGACATTTCACCGCGAATCTCCACGTACTGCAGCAGCAGAATTGAATCGGTGATGGTGGAGATATGGGAGTCGGTGATGGAATGGCTGCCCATGAATTCTTCGGACGTGTTGGTGAACAGCCCCGTAATTTCCTCCTGCTTCGCATAGCCTGTGATGCCAATGACAAACTGGCGGAAAGCGCTTTGACTGACACCCCGCCCCAGGGCTGAGAGGGAGTCGATGGCTATGCGGGTGGGCTTGAACTGCTCAATGGCGAGCTTGATGATCTGAAGGTGATCTTCCAGGCCTGTGGACTCGGGATAGGCGCAGATGATCTTGATGAGCCCCGCCTGCTCCATCTGCTCGAAATCCATGCCCCAACTGACGGCGTTGCGCATCAACTGGGCGCGGGATTCCTCGTAGGCAAAGAGGATGGCCCGTTCTTTCATCCGATACGCATCCTCCAGGAACTTGCTCACCAGCAGTGTTTTGCCCGTCCCGGTCGGCCCGGTGACCAGGATGATGGAGTCTTTGAAGAAGCCGCCGCCGCACATCTCGTCCAGGCGGGGGATCCCCGAACTGATGCGTGTATTGGAGGAGCGGGACGTGAGCCGCATGGCCCCCAGGGCAAAGATGTTGATCCCCTTCACGTCAATGGTGAAGGGGAACTCACCCTTCATGTGGCTGGTGCCCCGCAACTTGAGGATTTCACAGGTTCGCCGGCGCCGCTCCCCCTCCAGAACGTTGCGCAGGATGACCACGTTGTCGGAGACAAATTCCTCCACGCCATACCGGGCGATCGGGCCGTACTCATCAATGCGTTCCGTGGTCATCACCGTGGTCACCCCAATCTCCTTGAGCCGGGCGATCATGCGGAACACCTCAAGGCGCACCACCGAGACAGCTTCATATTGCTGGAAAACCGCTGTCACGGAATCAATGGCCACCCGCTTGGCTTTGTACTTGCGGATGGCGTAGTTGATGCGCTCAATCAGCCCGGACAGGTCAAAGCTGCCCGCTATATCCTCGCCTTCCGGGTCTGGAGAGGCATCCAGAACGAAGAGCTTGTCCTGCTGCACCAGGTCCTGGAGCGCCCAACCGAAGCTGCTGGCATTGCGCAGGATGTCAATGGGCGACTCCTCAAAGGTGACAAAAATGCCCGGCTCGCCAAACTGCTTGATCCCGTTGTAGAGAAAGTGGAGGGAGAACACGGTCTTGCCCGTGCCGGAGGTGCCGCTAATGAGGGTGGCGCGCCCCGTTGGCAGCCCCCCATGGCAGATGTCGTCAAAACCCTCAATGCCGGTGGGGACCTTCTGAACATGGCCGAATCCCTGGCTGCGGGGATCCGGCAGGGAGGAAAGGGGATCCGGCAGGGAGGAAAACTGACTGGTCATGGCATCAGGCTGCCTCTTCTGGGTCAGAATGCAACCTGTCGGTTGCGTCGCCGGCAAGTTCCTCAAAGAGGAGATCCAGGCCAATGAGGACCCGCTGACGGTCCGAGAGATCACCGATAATGCGCCGCACCGGGGGCGGCAGAATTTTTGCCAGGGTTGGCGTGGCCAGGATCTTTTCCTCTTCGGCAAGCTGGGGGTTTTTCAGCACGTCAATCACCTTGAGCGCATAGACGCCTTTGAATTCCGTCTCCAGGATGTCTTGCAGGGTTTTGAGCGCTCGCATGGAGTGGGGCGTGTTGCCGGCCACGTAAAGCTTGAGAATGTAGGTTTTACCAGGGCTCATCAAGCGGTTTCAGGCGATCTGGTGGTTGGGAACCGGACTGATCCACAGCCATGGCGTTGCGGTACGTCTCCATCAAGCGTGCCATGACGTCAACGAGGGCCAAGCGGTAATCCTTCAGGGAGGTGGTGCTGTGCCCCTCCATTCTGAGTTGGTTGGCCAACTGGTCCATGATCTGAATGTGGATCTTTACCAGCAGTTGAGCAGGCGCGTCCGCTCCCGCAACGCTACACCGCCAACACACCGCGACGGGTCGGTGAACTGCCCCTGGCGCGACCCCTGGTCCCTCCGGGGACAAGCCTTGACGGGGAGGCGGCAAGACATGAGAATGTAAGCTCTTCTTTTGCTGGTCAGCACGTTTGGCTTGCAATGGGGCTTGTTCGGGAGCCCAGCCAGGCTGCGCCATTCTCCTCCATGTCTTCATCATCGTCAGCTTCGCCGGCGGGCAACGACAACGCAACCGCCCCGGCGCCTTCTCCAGCCCCTGCCGCCGATCCCGTTGGCGTCTACGCCATTGCCGAGGCCTGTGGCAAGCAGTTCTGGCTCCAGCCTGGACGCTACTACGATCTGGACCGCCTTGATGCCGCAGTGGACGAGACGGTGCAGCTTGATCAGGTGCTCATGGTGCGTTCCGACGCCGGGGTCACCGTGGGGACCCCCTACGTGGAAGGGGGGCAGATCAACCTGACGGTTCTGGCCCATCGCCGCGGCCCCAAGGTCGTTGTCTACAAGATGCGCCCCAAGAAGAAAACCCGCAGCAAGCGGGGCCATCGGCAGGCCCTCACCCGGGTGCGGGTGGATTCCATCACCGTGGCGGGTCAACCCCTGGCCTGAGACCATCCCCTAACCTTTTCCTTCCCCCTTGCAGTTCCATGGCCCACAAGAAAGGCACCGGCTCCACCCGCAACGGCCGCGATTCCAACGCCAAACGTCTCGGCGTCAAGCGTTACGGCGGTGAGCGGGTTCAGGCGGGATCCATCCTGATCCGCCAACGGGGCACGGCCATCCTCCCCGGCGAGAACGTGGGCCGCGGACGGGACGACACCCTCTTCGCCCTGGTGGACGGCATCGTGGGTTTCCAGACCATTCGCCGCAAAGGCACCAGCCGCAAGCGGGTTCAGGTGGTGCCGGCTTAGAAACCAGAATCAACCAACCCCTTACCCGCACTGATCGCCCCCAAGCGGCCACGCGGTTGCTGCTTGTCCCGCCAGTGTCAACGACAGACGCCGTGAGGTCCATTGCCCTGTTCATGCCACGGCCGGCGTGGGTTGAGGAGGTGTGAGGGAGCTTGCTCAGGTGGACGAGGTTGCAGGCAGTCACGCCTGGAGCGAAGACAACCCCAACCAAACGTTCTGCTCTTGCTGGCCGGCCGCTTGCCTATCGATCCCGTTGCTTCAGGTTTTCTCAGAATTCCAAGCAACTGCTAACCCGCCAGGCTTGGGGTCTCTTGCTTCCCCTGGTGTTGGGGTTACCCCTGGGCAAAACTCCCAGACTGTCTGAAGGGAGGGATGTGGTGACGAGAAGGCAACGGACACTCACTGGTCTCTCAGGACCAAGCAACGCTTGGCGTGGCTTGTAGGTGTGGGTAGCGCACGGGCACCCCAGAGCATCAGCCAGACGTCCCGTGACTGCAGGTGATGTCAGAGATGCCCATGGCTTGGCCTACAACTCCTTTAAGGGTGTCCAGCCCCTGAAGGCGAAGCCTTGGGAACGGGGCAAAGGGCGCTCAATTTTCCAGGTTACGACTGATTTAAAGTTGTCACAATTATTGATCTTGAGATTTTGTGGAAGAAGCGAGGTGACGGTACCACGGTCTAGAGACGCACCTAATAGAGCAGCCAGCGCCCTCCCTCGTCCCACCACCTTGACCCAGAGTAGAGAGACGTTGCTCCCAAACACAACTGGAGACGAGGTGCCCTTGATGCCACATGGCGTTTTGGCTAAGCTGGCCATCGCCTCTGGACAGCTTGGACCCTTGCTTCAAGGATCGGGAAACCCCACTCCACACGACGCAAAAACACCGAGCGAGCGCGTCGACTACTCCATGCGGATCTCGCGCCTCACGGTGGACAAGCTGGGTGTCAAGCTTTACGACAAGGTATCGGCTGTTATTGCTGAGCTCATCGCCAACGCCTACGATGCCGACGCCACCGAGGTCACTGTTTCTGCCCCGATGGGGCAATTCCTTGCAACCCGTGCCGGTGGCACAGTCGCTGACAAGGGATTCAAAATCGAAGTCGTTGACAACGGATGCGGAATGACTCCGCAGCAGGTGCAGAGCTTCTTCTTGGTGGTAGGTGCCGAGCGACGCAACGACCCAAAACGAGGCAGCCTGTCGCCGCGCTTCAAACGCAAGGTTATGGGCCGTAAGGGCGTCGGCAAGTTGGCCCCGTTTGGCATCTGCAAGACCATCGAAGTGATCAGTGCCGGGGGTGACCAAGTACCTGCGAAGAGCGAAGACGGTTTTGATTTCGGCTACCTTACTTCCCATATCGTTCTCGACTACGACGGCATCGTGGCGCTCGGTAACGAACCTGATGAACGATACAAGCCGAAACCTGGCAAACGAGATCAATCGATTTCAAAGAAGTCAGGTACTCAGATCATCCTTAAGAATTTCAGTTATCGAAAAGTCCCAAACGTAGACACTTTCAATCGCCAGGTCGCCCAGCGATTTGGTCTTAAATCACAAGACTGGAAGATTAAACTTTGTGATAATACTAAATGTGAATCTCAGTCAATAATTGTTGGTCAGTTCAAGATAGACACAATGGAGAATACTAGGATAACTTTTCATGACGGCTCGGTACTTACCCTTAATGGCGCAGTTGAACCCGAGCTAAAAGCTGGATTCGACCATAACGGCACTTTTTATGAGGTCTCCGGCTGGATGGCTTACTCAAAGTCCCCCTACAAAGACGAACTCATGGCCGGCGTCAGGATCTACTGTCGCGGCAAGATTGCTGCTCAAACTTCCATTTTCAACCAACGGGCTGGCTTTACCGGAGAACACAACATCCGCTCCTACCTCGTCGGCGAACTCCATGCCGACTGGCTCGACGAAGGCGAAGATCTTATTCAGACAGACCGTCGCGATATTCTATGGTCGGATGAACTTGCCGCTGCATTTGAGGATTGGGGACAAAAAATAGTCAAACGAATCGGGACTTTATCGCGAGATCCGTTACGAAAAGCAACATTACAACTGTTTCTTGATACAGGTAATGTTGAATCTCGAATTCGTGATGCATATCCTATCGAAGACCATCAAAGTATCCGTGAGAATGCTGAAGAGTTAGCTCACTCTTTTGGCCGAACAATTAGCCGTAGTGAGGCTCAAGACGACACAGTTGTGAAGGAGCTAGTCGATCTTAGTATCACCTTAGCGCCACATGTCACGCTCAACTCTATGATGAAGAAAGCTATAGCTGATGCAGACAGGCCACTTTCTGTCCTAGCTTCATTCTTACGTACTGCTCGAATAGCAGAATTGTCCTCATTTGGTCGAATTGCTGAAGATCGTCTCAAGGTATTGAAGCGCTTGGAATTTCTCAAGGATGCCGAAGATACAGACGAAAACAACCTTCAACAGCTTATCGAGGACGCTCCTTGGCTAATCAACCCTGAGTGGGCTCCTGTTACTGCAAATAGATCATTTTCCAGTCTTCAAAAGGCGTTCGAGCAATACTATGAAAACCAGACAGGGCAACGCATTTCACTCAGCAGCTTTGAGGATACGGTGAAGCGCCCGGATTTTGTCCTTTCAAGTCAGGAGGGCATTGTTCAGATTATCGAGATTAAAAAACCCCATCACAAGCTAACCAATTTAGAAATGGATCGGATCATCACATATCACGACAATATGGATGAGTTTCTCAAGAGTTCGGCAAATGAAGAATTCCGTAGGCACTTTACAGATTTTCACATCACCTTAGTGTGTGACGGTCTTGCGTTGACTGGAGCTCAACGCGCCGCTTTCAACGGCTATCGCGGCGATGAGGGGAAAAGAGGGAAACTAACCCACATGGGCTGGACCGCGTTCCTTCTCAAAACAGAACAAGTCCACCAAGACTTCCTTCGCGAGGCACAGCGTCAACGAGATGAAATGCCTTCCATTCCTAAAGGCAATTAAAAAGATGACTCTCACAGCAATCGATGCTTTTGCAGGAGGCGGCGGACTCACCGTCGGGCTCAAGCGTGCAGGCTTTCATGTCGTCGCGGCAGTAGAGCTAGAGCACCATGCGTTCGCAACATACAAGGCGAATCATCCAGAAGTTCACGGCCTAAATCAGGACATCGCCACGGTGTCCGGCGCTGCGCTCCTGAAGCATGTCGAAACGGACCGAATAGACCTACTGGCCGGTTGTCCCCCTTGTCAAGGGTTCACCAGCCTCACTGCCAAGTACAAGGGCAAGGAAGACCCGCGTAACAAATTCGTCCTTGAAATGGCTCGCCTTACCGAGGAAATTATGCCGAGAGCAATCATGATGGAGAACGTGCCCGGACTTACCAAGAAGGGCGGCTCTCTCTATCGTCAACTGCAGGAACGACTGAAAGCCCTAGACTACCGACTGACCGACGGTGTTCTCCAGGTTGCAGATTACGGTGTTCCCCAGTGCCGTCGCCGCCTCGTTCTCCTCGGTGGGCTAGGTTTCGAGATTTCACTTCCTGACGCTACGCACTCGCGCTGTCCGACAGAAACGCTGGCGGCTTGGCGAACCGTGCGCGACTCAATCGCGGGCATGGCTCAACCCGTTACGTTGTCGCAAGCAAAGGCAAAAGGTAACGTAGAAGGCTCCGACTGGCATGTTGTCCGTGACCTATCGCCTCAAAATCTCCAACGATTGCGGTTAGCCAAAGCCGGAAAGACTTGGCAACAGATCCCGGAGCGTTTCCGGCCCACCTGCCATCGTGACGGCTACCGGGGGTTCACAAACGTCTACGGTAGGATGGAGTGGGACCGGCCAGCACCTACGATCACGGGGGGATGCACGACTCTCAGCAAGGGTCGGTTCGGGCACCCAGACGCAGACCGGACCATCTCGGTTCGGGAAGCGGCCTTACTCCAAACGTTTCCGCAAAACTACCGTCTTGATTCGCCCTACATGGATTACGTTTGCAACATAATCGGTAACGCACTACCGTGCGACTTTGCCGAGGCCATTGCGAGGCAGTGCGCCCGTCAGTTGCGGCAGAACTCTGATCAGCTTGCCACCACCCACGGGTTAGACGACAATGGTTGATAACTTAACGCCAGAGGTGCGGTCCAGGATTATGGCGTCCGTCGCACAAAAAAACACCGGGCCTGAAATGTACGTCCGAAGGCTTCTTCACCGGATGGGATACCGCTACGCCCTCCACCGGCGCGATCTTCCCGGACGTCCCGATCTGGTTTTCAGGCCGCGGCGCAAAGTAGTTTTCGTTCACGGCTGCTTCTGGCACGGCCATACGTGTCGTAGGGGTCGGCTGCCCACCAGTAGAGCCGATTATTGGGCTGAGAGAATTGCTACAAACCAAGCCCGAGACATGCGCAACGTTCACGACCTTGAGGCCGCCGGCTGGGATGTCTGCGTTGTTTGGGAATGCGAGATCTCAGACCCGGATTTGCTGAGGCAGCGGCTCGTTCGCTTTCTCGACTCTGAGCCCTTAATCTTAAGCTGACCAATGCAAGCCATCATCTCGCCTCGTCGCTTTTTGTCTACATGTCTGTCATGTGTCAACTCCGAACAAACAGGACATAAGCGAGATGCTCAGAGATGCGGCCCGATCAGCCGCGGCACCAGCGCCATCAGCAAGGCAAGACACACTGGCGACAAGTTCAGCATAACGATTCTGTAGCTCAATGGGTGGTATTGGAACAGGGAAATTGCCAAGTTGAGTCTTGTTGATGCTTGCAATACCTGTTGTCCTCTTGGCAACAGAAAGGAAATAAGCCTTGCCATAGGTGCTACGAGCAACGTCTCGGAGATAGTCTGTCAACATAATCTCACGATCTGGTCGAACACGAAAGACATGATTCTGGTGAGCACAATATGGGAGTTCATTATTCCAGACGGCGGTTCGTCCCAGTTTGTCTGGATCACCACCCTCGGTCATAATGAGGTCGCCCGATTCTAATGCATACTTTCTCTCTTCTCCATGCCGAATTGTAATGGTCTTAACCTCATGGAGATTCAGGAATCCGTCCTGTACATTTGCGACACGAAGATACGGTACTTCGATGGCATGTTTCGGATTGATTCTCCGACCTTTCGTTGCCCCCGATGCTACTGCTGCCACCTCTCGGAGCGGCATACAGGGAAACCTGATACCGACCTGTTCATAATCCCCAAACATCTTGACGAACAACGCAGGGATGAATTCCCTCAACCGCTCCTGTGCCTTCGCCCGTAGCCGCTCGATCTTCGCTGCCCGGTTCAGGATGCTGACGATCCGCCGCTGTTCATTGAGTGGTGGTAGGGGAATTTCAATTGCTTCTACTTTCCGCTTATTCAGGACCTTGCCGAGAACTGCATGATTTGCTCCAATGTCATGTGTCTTTACCTTAAGTGCGTAAAACAAAAACTCTCGGTCAAGTACCTTGGCGTTTCGGACTGGCAAAGCAGCGATGGCTTCATTGTGATACATACTCCGACCGGCAAAGGCCATTTTTCCTATGCTTAATTTGAAACTGAACAATAATGTATTTGGTTCAATTGGCTCGGGCATAACTTCATCCAGTGCAGCATCTGTAATGCCTTCGGCTGTGTTGACTAGTGTGCCGTCGTTAAGATCGCGTATCGTCGCCCAAGGATGTGAGCCACCCCAATATCGTGGGTTATTGCGCCGGGGCGTTCTCCCAATGCTCACGCGACACAATTCACCCAAGGCTGCCCGACCATAGTAGCTACTCATTTCGCCATCACCCCCCGCACCTCTTCAGTCAAGGCGTCAACCTCCTCCAGGATTTCCGTTTCAATCCCCCGCAGTTCCTCCAGAATTTCCAGCGGATCGCGATGCTTGGTCTCCGCACGATTCACCGGACGGTAGCGGTTGGCGCTCAGGTTGAAGTCGGCAGCACGAACGGTTTCCGCCTCTGCAAACCACCAGTTTTCAGTCCACTCTCTGGATGGATCACGGTTTTGCCATGCGGTCCACCGCGCTTCACGGTCGCGGAACGCATTGACCAGGCCGGGCAGGTCGTCCTCCTTAATCGACTGATCATGGTTGGCATCCAGCTTGAAGCCGTCGTTCTCGGCATGCAGGAACAGAACGCGCCGGGTTGTCCCGCCTTTGCGGAACACCAGCACCGAGGTCTTGACGCCGGAATAGGGATTGAACACGCCGGACGGCAGGGACAGCACCGCTTCCACGGTGTTGCTCTCCACCAGCTTCCGCCGAAGCTCCCGGTGGGCCTCGCTGGAGCCGAACAGCACACCCTCGGGCGCCACCACACCGCAGCGCCCGCCTTCTTTCAGGTTGTTGAGCATGTATTGCAGGAACAGCAGTTCGGTCTTTGCCGTGCGCCCCACCTTGACTCCCTCGACGATGCGGTCCTTGTCCACCCGGCCGGAAAAGGGCGGATTGGCGAGGATCACGTCAAAACCTGCCGACGGCAGGCCAAGGTCCGCTTTTGTTGCACGGTCGAGGGGACGGGTCAGGGCGTTGCGCCGGAGGATGCGCACGTGATCCAGACCCCGCAGGGTGAGGTTCATGGTGGCCAGACGAACCATCTGCGGATCCACGTCGGCGCCGTAAAACGTTCTCTCCTGCAAGGTTTTCATCGCCTCCTGGCTCAGCTTGTCACCCAGCCCGCGTTTCACGGTCTTGCCGTCCACGTCCAGTTCTTCAATCCCGTCAGGGGACGAGTTGACAAGGCGGATGTGGTCCCATGCGCCCACCAGGAATCCCGCCGTACCTGCCGCCGGATCAAGGATCGTCTCCCCGATCCGTGGATCAACGAGGCGGACCAGCGCACGAATAACGTGCCGTGGCGTGCGGAACTGGCCCAGTTCGCCCGCTTTCCCGATCTGGCGCAGCACGTGCTCGAACAGGTCGCCCTTGGTATCCGCGTCCACCTTGTCCAGGTGCAGGTCGTTCAACTGGCTGACAACCTGGGTGAGGACGGTGGGCTCGTCGATCACCAGCCGGGCGCTGTCCATGAAGTCGGTGGCGCCGTTGGCCGCGATTTCCCCGTGGAACGCAAAGACCTCCTCCCGCACCCAGGAGACCAGCCGCTCGCCGTTGAGCACATGCGCCCAGAAGGACCAACGCAGGAACTCACGGGGCACCGTATCGGCGCCGGGTTCAGGGGCGTTGCGTGGATCCCGCAGGCGCCATTGACCCTCGAAGACACTGGTGTAGGGGGGTGCGCCTGGGCGTTGGGCAGCACGCACCCGGGCGGTGTCTGCCGCCTCGTACATGTAGAAATAGATCAGGAAGCTGAGTTGCTCGGCGTTCTGGGCCGGGTTGGGGTGGCCGCCACCGAAGAGGTGGTCACGGATGCGGTCGATGCCGCGCCGGAGGTCAGGGGTCATGGGCATGGCCCTATTGTTCCCCCGCGTTTCCGGTCCTGGCCAGGCGCCTGCCGTTGTCTGAACACCACGGCATTGATCCCGGCAATCAGCTTGGCAAGGGCATCCGCGCCGCCAAACACCCGCTGCGCCTGGTTGTAGCCGCCGAGTGCAGTGAAGGGGTGTTCGTCGAAGCTCCATGTGCCAAAGCAGTTCATGGTTGTTGCGTCGGCCCGCACCCTGCTTCCAATCAAGCCTGCCCAGCGTGCCTGTTCCGCGTCAAACTCGCCATGCCCGGCACGCCACGCCTCGAAGCGCACACCGATCTGGGCGGCCTGCGCTTCGGCGTTGGGCGAACGTACAATGCGGCCGTTTTCATCCAGTGTCCACCAGTCGCGGCTCAGTGGATCGATATGGTCGTCAACGTCAAGGGTCAGCACCATGGCGGGTTTCCCCGTGCTGAGGGAAGGGCTGGAATTCAGGGTCGGGCTGACCTCGATACCGTCTTCGTTATCACCATGCAGGTCTGTTACGCCTGCAAAATCAAAGACGGTGAACCGGGTCTTCCCGATGTGGGGCGCTTTGCGTGTGCCCCGTCCGCGCATTTGCCGGTAGAGGATGGTGCTCCGCGTAAATCGCGCCATGACCAGATTCACCACTTCCGGACAGTCGAAACCGGTATCCAGCATGTTCACGCTGACCAGGATTGCCGGATAGTCTTCTTCCTTGAAGCGCTTGATGAGCAGGCTCGCGTCAGGAGCGGGACCGCCGCCCATGTCGCTCACGACGAAGTCGGCGTAGCGCACGGTGGGACGAGGCTTCAGGTCTGCAAAATGATCGTCAAACATCTGCGCCAGGGTCTCCGCATGGCGGCGGGTCACCGCGAACACGATGGTTTTTCCCAGAGGACGCCCAGGCACCAGGGCCTGGTCACGGAACTCGCGCACCAGAGCACGGTTGCGCTCGGGGATGGTGAACCTGCGCTCCAGTGACTGCGGGTCCACGGTGATCGTGTCAGCGTTGGCAAAGAGATCCTCGAACTCGGCCCGCGTCTTCTGGTCCATGGCGCTCCAGTCCAGTTCCTCCCGCCTCACGGTGAAACCTTCTTCGGCAGCGGTCTTCACCGTCCTTGCCCTGTAGATGCGGTAGGGGACGAGGTGGGCCTCCTGGATGGCCTGGCGCAGCGTGTAGCGAAAGGTTGGCTGGTCAAGCTCGAAAAACCGCAACGTATCACGGACAAACAACTCATCCTCGGAGTCGGGAAGCATATCGGTATCCGCTGTGCAGGGCGTAGCCGTGAGGCCAAGCTGGATGGCGTCAAAATGCCGCAGTGCGGTGCTCCACTTGCCGTAGATGGAGCGGTGGCATTCGTCAGTAACCACAAGATCGAAGTAACCCGGTGACAAGGTCCGATACTCCGCGATCATGGTCTGGAGAGTCGTAATCGTAATCCGCTTGGCACGGTCAAAACATCGGCCGGGACGGAGCAGGTGACAGGGGTAGTCCCGTAGATGGTCGGTGAACGCCTCTTCCGCTTGCCGCGCCAGCGCAATCCGATCAACGAGGAACAGGACGCGGGTGATGATGCTTGCCTGGAACAGCCGCTTGATGAAGGCCGCCGCCGTACGTGTCTTCCCGGTTCCCGTTGCCATTTCCACCAGCAGCTTGCGGCGACCGCACGAGACCTGGGCTGACAGCGCCTTGATGCAGTCAATCTGATAGTCCCGGTCCACGATCTTCCGGTCGATGTCAACCGTTGACAGATCACGGCGGAACTGGCGCACGGCGGTTTGCCGTTCAAGGTCGTCCTGCCCGTAGAAGCCGTCAATCCTGCGGGCGTGGGCATCCGTCTCGCGGTCGAGAAACCAGACTTCCTCGCCGTTGGACAGGAAGACGAACGGAACACCCAGCAGTTCGGCATAGTGCCGCCCCTGATCCCGGGCCGCGACAAGGTCAACGCTGGCACGCTTGGCTTCCACAACCGCCATGGGCCGGCCTTGCCGATTGCAGAGAACATAGTCTGCTTTCGTGCCGTCGACCAGCTTTTCCTCAAACAGCACGCTCCAGCCGTCGGTCAGGCTCCAGCCGGCATCCTTGAGCAGATCATCAATCTTGACCCGTGCGAAGGCTTCGTTCGTGTCAGGCATGCTGCTGTCAAGGAATTGAAAGCCTGGCTGTCGATGCTCCCGGAAATCCAGAACACTGCGTGGCTCCATCAGTCTACCCGGGAACTCAGTAATTACCATGACTTGCCTGGGAGCCTGGTGAGAAAATTGGCCAGGACACTGGAAGCAGAGAGCCGGCCGCATCTGCTGCAAGGTCAACCAGAGCAAGGCAGCCCGGTATTTCCAAAATCATCGTCGGCTTCCAGACCATTCGCCGCCAAGGCACCTGCCGCAAGCGGGTTCGGGTGTTGCCTGCTCAGGCTCAGGACCTATAACCGATGGAGAGGAGGGATGGCCCCACTTGTTCCGGCTCAGTGGGCGCTAGTTTGAGAGAACCAACTCTTCTTCCCCAAGTCTCAGAGTACAGCCTGCTGTGGACAGTGGCGCCCCATGCCCCCCAGCAGCGCCAGCCACTGCCCTGGCACCAGGGGAGAAGGAGGAAAGCAGCAGTGCCACCTCAACGGTGGAGCACTCCCTGGGGCTGCGCTTCTCCCTCCTGTTCTGAAGTGCTACTCACACCCAGGAGGCTGCTGGTGGCACCTCCTGACCCTCTCTTGCAGGATTCCTCTCCCCACAGAGGAATCACTCCCTCAGTTTATCGGTCCTGACCCTGGGAGAATGGATCTGCCGGGTCTCTGTTGGGGGTGGTGGCGGAGCGGTAGGGGGCTGCCGGCTTGTGCCAGGCCTCTTTCTCCACCTGACGGCAGCGGGCAACGGCCAGGGCGTCGTCCGCCACGTCCTTGGTGATGGTGGAGCCAGCCGCCACGGTGACATCCCGCCCCAACGTCACCGGCGCCACCAGCACGGCATTGGCGCCAATGCTGCTGCCCTCCCCAATGGTGGTGGGGTGCTTGCCGGTGCCGTCAAAGTTGGCCGTGATGGTCCCGGCACCCACGTTGACGCCCCGCCCCAACCGGGCATCCCCCAGGTAGCTCAGATGGCCGGCCTTGACGTCAGCGCCCAGGCGGCTGTTTTTCACCTCCACGAAGTTGCCCACCTTGCAGTGCTCCCCCAGCACCGCCCCGGGCCGGAGATGGGCGAACGGCCCAACGGCGCAGCCCCGGGCCAGTCGGGCTTGGCGCACCACGGAAAACGTCACCTCCACATCCGCCTCCAGTTGACTGTCCTCAATCAAGGCGCCGGGACCAATGCGGCAGCCGTCCCCGATGCTGTTGCTCCCCCGGAAATGGGTCTGGGGTTCCACCACCACGTCCCGGCCAAAGCGGGTGCCAGCACTGAGGCTACAGCTTGCAGGGTCCAGGAAGCTGACGCCTGCCGCCAGCCACTGCTGCCGTAAGCGCTGCTGCACCACCTGCTCACAGGCCGCCAGTTGGCCACGGTCGTTGACGCCGCCGATCTCCGTCCCGTCCGCCACCGTGAGTTGGGTGGCCGGCTCCAGAAGACCCACCGCATCGGTGAGGTAAAGCTCCCCCTGCTGGTTGTCCGCCTTGAGATGGGGAAGCACCGCAGCCAGGGCAGGCCAGTGGAAGCAGTACACCCCTGCGTTGATGAGCCTGTTGCGGCGCTGCTCCTCGGTGCAGTCCCGGTCTTCCACAACGGCCCTCACCCGCTGCCGGTCGTCACAGAACACCCGCCCGTAGCCCTGGGGCTCCTCCAGACGGGCGGTCAGGATGGTCACGGCACTGCCGCTCCGGTGATGGTGCTCCACCAACTGGCGCAAGGTGGCGCTGCGCAGCAGGGGCACGTCCCCGTTGAGCACCAGCAGGGTGCCGGTAAAGTCCCCCAGGGGTTGCAGGAGTTGCTGGACACCGTGACCCGTGCCCCGCTGGGGCTGTTGCAGGACAAACTCCATATGCTGGTGACGGCGCTGCACCTGCTGTTGCACCCGCTCCGCCTGGTGACCCACCACCAGCAAGCGCCGGTGCGGGTCCAGGGGTTCACAGGACCGCAAGACCCAGTCCACCAGCGTGGCGCCCGCCAGGGGCTGAAGCACCTTGGGGTGGGCACTGCGCATGCGCGTTCCCTTCCCCGCCGCCAGAACGGCAACCGCCAACATCTGTCCACTGTCCACTGGCGCCGGCCATGATAAGTGGAACCACCAGCCTCATCAAGGCTGGCCGGTGACGCGGCGCGGATATTGCGGCGCCACATCCAGGGCTTGACGCGCCGCAGGGCAGAGCCCCGCAGCTTGCTGATGGTGAGGCCCCGGCTGTGGCGCCCTCATCCCGCAGATGATCTACGGCCTCGTCATCGTCATCACCATCCTTGTGCTGTTCAGACCATTGGTCTGGGGACGTGGGCCTTGATTCCTCCATGAACCCATTGGCGCAAGCAAGATCAAACAGATGATGGGATGGTTGCCAACGCCCTTGCCAGGCGCAACCGCTAGCAACTATAGTGAGGGCTCTGTGAACTGTCCATCACTGGAGTCGGGATCATGTCCGAAGGTTTTTCGGGGCTGGGCAAGAGCAGAAAAAGCATCCGTGCATCAGCATCCAGCAAACATGACAGAATCAATGGCACTGAGCATAAAAACATAAAGAAAGCTTTTAGATTTATGCAACAAGGTAATTATAAAGATGCAGAAGTTATTTACAAGAAACTCATCAAGGAAAAAACCAGGAATTATGTTGTTTTTCAAAATCTAGCAGAGATCTGTCACAAGAAAGGAAGAATAGAAGAGATGATTATATTATTGAAGGAAGCATTCAAACTCAATCCCGATTACCCAGAAGGGTTGTTGAACATGGGAGCTGCCTTGATGCAGCTAGGAAAATCCCAGGAAGGCATTGCTTACTATAAGAAAGCCCTGGCCATAGATCCCAATCATCTAAAAGCCCTCACCAACCTGGGTGTTGCCTTGAGGCAGCTAGGAAAACCCCAGGAAGGCATTGCTTACTATAAGAAAGCTCTGGCCATGGATCCCAATCATCTAAAAGCCCTCACCAACCTGGGTGCTGCCTTGGTGGATATAGGAAAACCCCAGGAAGGCATTGCTTACTATAAGAAAGCTCTGGCCATAGATCCCAATCATCTAAAAGCTCTCACCAACCTGGGTGCTGCCTTGGTGCAGCTAGGAAAACTTCAGGAGAGCATTAACTACTCTAAAAAAGCCCTGGCCATAAACCCCAATTGGCCAGCAGCCCTCACCAACCTAGGTGCTGCCTTGGTGCAGCTAGGAAAAATCCAGGAGAGCATTGCTTACTATAAGAAAGCCCTGGCCATAGACCCTGACTCCCCAGCAGCCCTCACCAGCCTAGGTGCTGCCTTGGTAACTCTAGGGAAAACCCAGGAAGGCATTGCTTACCATAAAAAAGCCCTGGCCATAGACCCTGACTCCCCAAGATCCCTCGCCAACTTAGGTGTTGCCTTAATACTGTCAGGAGAATTACAAGAAGCTAGTAACACTTGTCGGAAAGCAATCTCCTTAAGACCAGACTATATACCTGCACACTGGAGTCTCTCATTTAGCTTATTAAGTTCGGGCGACTATGAGAATGGCTGGAAGGAATATGAATGGAGATTTCGTGTTGAAGACACATTACATGCCCATCTTCCTCAATTGAAGAAATGGAATGGCAGTAGTCACTGTTCTAGGGATAATTTAGTTCTTGTCAGTGAACAAGGATTCGGAGACATCATGCAATTTATGCGTTATATTCTTTATCTGCGTAAAAGAGGAATGATTGTAGCTTTCTGTACAAGGACTAAGCTTCATGGCCTCATTCAGTCTTCAGGAATCACCTCAGAAATCTATAGTCCAGAGGAAGTCCATCAGCTCACCACGAGAGAATGGCTACCACTATTATCTCTGCCAATGCATTTGAAAGTCAGACCCGATAATCCACTGATTCAGGAACCCTATATCAAGGCGCCAGCAGAGAGGATTTTATACTGGAAGCAAAAACTGTCTTCAGAGAAGAGGCCTATCATCGGCATTAACTGGCAAGGTAACGCAAGCACCGAGATACACATGCTGAGGGGGCGATCACTTCCCTTGGAAACCTTTACACCTCTTACTGAGAACATCGATGCCAGTTTCCTGTCGTTGCAGAAGGGTGATGGTTCGGAGCAGTTGACAGATTGCAAGTTTCTGGATCGATTTGTTGACTACCAGGAGGAGATTAACCAGACCTGGGACTTTGTTGAGAATGCTGCCATAATCATGAACTGTGATCTCATTATCACGATGGATACATCTGTGGCCCATCTAGCCGGCGGGCTGGGCAAGACTACCTGGTTGTTGCTCCATAAACCTTGTGATTGGCGTTGGGGCATGGAAGGGGACACCACCTTCTGGTATCCTTCCATGCGCCTCTTCCGTCAGCGGGAACGGGGCAACTGGCAAGAGGTGATGGATCGCGTGGCCATGGCGCTCCAGGGGGCTTACAGTCAACGATTCATCCAGGCAGCCAGATAACAAGGGGGAACAGAAGTCTGTTTGCCGCCCATAGGCCTTGGGTGTATTGGATCGTCTTCCATCCTGCCCTTGAACTGTTGGGTATCTAAGCCCCCAGGTGCTTCCCGACGCTCTTGCTGAGACGTGGTTGCTGGAACAGTGGTTCTGTCTGTTGTCGTACACCAGTCTCAGAAGAGGAGAGTGAAGCGCAGGCCCAGGGAATGTTGAGCAGAAGTAGTCGTTCTGCTTTGAGGGCTTCCCTGGGGTCTCCTTATCCAAACCCGAGTTCTGGATAAAGGGACCAGGAAAAGTCGCGTCTTCCCTACCTGGCCATTGCCGCCCCTCCTCCGGCGCGGACAGCATTGGGGGGTTGTGTCTCGAAGGTAGTAGAAATTGAAGGTGGCGTAATCTCCGAGTAACCAAAATCCCCAAGTGGCGGGAGGACCGCCAAGGAGATTACGCCATGAGAGAGAGTACAGGAGCGAGCAGGCTATCCCTGTTGTCTTGTCAAGAGGGTTGCGATCCCATTAAGAACCGTCTCCGTGTGAGCATCCGCAGCACGATTGAAGCAGTCTTCGATGAAGAGTTGACCGCCTTTTTGGGTTGGATGAAGAGCGTGGCGCCCGCCAGGGGCTGAAGCACCTTGGGATGGGCACTGCGCATGCGCGTCCCCTTCCCCGCCGCCAGAACGGCAACCGCCAACATCTGTTCCATGTCCACTGGCGCTGGCCATGGTAGGTGGAACCACCAGCCTCATCAAGGCTGGCCGGTGACGGCGGCGCGGATATTGCGGCGCCACATCCAGGGCTTGATGCGCCGCAGGGCAGAGCCCCGCAGCTTCTCGTCCCACGTGGCATCATCCCAACCGAGCAACTGCTCCGCACTGGCCGTAAGCATCCAGTCGGCCGGCTGACGTTCAGGATCTACCGTGGGGGTGACCGCCCGGTTCCAGGGGCACACCTGTTGGCAAAGATCGCAGCCGGCAATCCAGCCCTGCAACCCCTGGGCCACAGGAGCCGGCAGCACAGGGTTGCGGTTCTCAATGGTGTGAAAGGCGATACAGGTGCGGCTGTCCACCACGAAGGGTTGGGGGATGGCGCCCGTGGGGCACACATCCAGGCAGCGACGGCAACGGCCACAGAGGGGAGCCTGGGGACCATCCGCCGGCAACTCCAGGGTGGTGAGCAGGTGGCCCAGCAAGAGCCAGGAGCCATGGCGAGGATGGATCAGGTTGCTGTGCTTGCCCATCCAGCCAATCCCCGCCGCCTCAGCCCAGGCCTTATCCATCAGCGGGGAACTGTCCACACAGACCCGCCAGCGGCAGTCCGATTGCTGTTGACTTAACCAGCGCCCCAGGCTCCGCAGGCGTCGGTCAATGGTGCGGTGATAGTCGCGCCCCCAGCCATAGCGGGCGATGGACAGCACGCCGGGGCGTTGCTGCTGATCGGTCCAGTAGTTCAGCCCCACCGCCAGCAGACTGCGCACCCCCGGCAGCAGACTCTCCACCCGGCGACGGCGTGGATCGTCCATCCAGCCCAGAGAGGCCTGATACCCCGCCTGCAACCAGCGCTCCAGGGCAGCAGTGCGGGCAGGCAGCGCTGCCGGCTGGTCCACCCGGGCGATGCCCGCCACCACAAACCCCAGGGCCAAGGCCTTCTCCTTGAGTTGGCTGGCGAGGCGGGGGGCATTCATGGTCGTGGGAGAGGCCAATCCGCAAGGGCTGCCTTACCCATGATGCGGATGTGTCTCGAAGGTGGTAGAAATCAGGAGAGGGTGATTCTCCGAGTAAC
>VXWH01000169.1 GCA_009836025.1 Synechococcus sp. SB0668_bin_13
CTCACGAACGCTTCCTATTCCCTGAAGAGGTCCTCCCACGTGGTAACGCTCTCTAGCTCCAGGAAAATGGGACGCGGCAGCCCACGACAACGCTGGCGCTTTTCCGGTAAGCTATCCCTGTTCACTTAGCAGCAGGTGGAATGATGTGTTCCTTTGAAAGGGCCGGATCATTCCGAAAGCCTTGCCGGCTAAGACTTATCCCCCGCCGGGAGGAGGTGTTTGTGTCCCACGGTTGTATCGTCAAGGGTCTGCGGCTTGCGGAGAAAGCCTCCTGACACGTCTTCGTGCTGCCCTTGGCAGTGCGAGTTGTAACAGACCGCTGAGGTTCCGAAAATAACCGGACCCGACGAGAGCCCCTGGCCAGGACTCCTGGTCAGGGGCATCGTTCATGGGCCTGCTCCAACCTGGTGTGTGACCCAGGCTCTCCCCTGGGATACAAGCCCCGCCGCCCCCGCGGTGTGGATGTGCTAGGCTTGGACAGCGCAACACCCAAGCGCCGTCGCCGCTGGGCCAGTGGAGACGTAAAAATGAGTCTTGCTCACACCAACTGGGGAACTTTCGCCATGGCGCTTCCGGAAGCAGCAATCAACACCAAACTGCAAGAGCTTGGCACGGGCTGGCAACGCCAGGGCAAACATCTGGTTCTCCGTGAAACGTTCGGGAATTTTGTGGATGCCATGGCCTTCGCCCAGGCCATCACACCCCTTGCGGAGACCCAGGGCCACCATCCTGATCTGGAAATTGGCTGGGGACGTTGCACAGTGCTGCTCACAACACATGATGCCGCTGGCCTGACCGAGAAGGATTTCAGCTTGGCGAAAGCGATTGACCGCATTCGGTAAAACCTGGGCCGCCTCCCCGTACCAGGATCGCTCATGAACGGGAAAAGGTGTCAGGTTCTCCGCAGCGGGAAGAAACCTGACACCTGAGTAGGGAATGTCTCCGGCATGGCCGGAGGCTATTGGCTTCCGTTAGGCATCCCAGCGCTCGGGACGTGAAGATTGATCCAGCTTGCGCAAGGAATCCTCCCAGGAGCTAACGGGGGGCATTGGGGATGACGGCTTGGGTGCGGGCTGTTGCGCAACAGTGCTGGGTGAATTCGTCGCTGCAGGGGCGGCGACAGGCGCAGGTTGTGGTGCGGGAGGGATCCCAGGTGCTGGAGGTGCCGCAGGAGCGGCCACTGGCGCTGGAATTGGGATTGGCGCTGGGGCGACGGGAGGTGCCGCTGGGGAAGCCGCAGGTGCGCCCGGCGCAGCAACAGAGGAAAGTATCCCTGGTTGAGGAAGTGTAGAGGGAGACGGGGGAGTGGGAGGGGACGGTTTCTCCGGTGCTTCCAGTTCTTCCCCAGTGGCGGGAGCGGGGGCAGTGGGCATCATGTCTTCCGAGCGGTGCTTGGGGATCAGGCGAATGCCTTTCCGCTCCAGCTTGATGTCAAACTCATCTCCTGGCTTTAATCCCAGGACAGAAGTGTAGGCCTTGCCCACAAGCAAGTTACCATTGAAATGCACCTTGGCCATGTAGCTGAGCTTGCGGCCTACTGAGGCTTTACGGCTGGTGCTTTCCCCGGCACCACCGAAGCTCATCCCCTTGGCCTCCAGCAGTGCCTCATAGAACGCTGTGTAGTTTAGACGTTGAGAGCCGTCCTTACGGGGACTAACGTAACCACAGGCGCGGACCACGTCTGATTTGGGCATAGAGCCCAACTCTTTGACTCTGGAGAGCAGTTCTGGACCTCGAAGCATGTTAGATACTCGGTGAGTACACTTGACAGTCTAACATAACCACCTTGCTTTTGGTGCCATCTGAACCCTGAGAAGATAGTTTAGAGTGCCGCCAGAGTGCCGGCGCGGCATGGGGTACCAGCGGTTTAATCAAGCATCCGCCAGGCCCATGGGTGTAACCACAAGGAACTGGATCCACCATCATGCTTATTTTACCAACAAAATTGGCCCTACCATGTCCAGACGGTGCGCTCTTCCCGCAAGCCTTGCTGAAGGGAAACGTGTTTGCCATGCAATCTGTAGTGTACCGACCACCCTGTCAAGGGAGTGGCTAGACTGCGGGGAACCATGGGCCATGCAGGCGTTTGTCTACATTGACTCGGGCTGAACGAATCCAACCCGGCAGGCCACAATGGCAGGATACCTTGCGGCGTTGAGGGTGGCTCTGGTTCACCGATGGGGCCTCCTTGTTCTGGCCTGTGTTGCCGGGGCGCTGGCCGGGTTCAGTGTGGCCCCTTGGGGGGTGCCTCCGCTGCTGTGGTTTACTCTGGTCCCCCTCTGGGAGGCCGTCAGTCGCCGCTCTGTCGCCCAAGGGCTCATGCCTGCTGCGGGGTGGGGTGGGGCTGCTCTCCTTGCGAGCCACATCTGGCTGCTTTGGCTTCATCCTTTGGACTGGGTGGGCGTTCCCAGCCCATTGAGCCTCCCGCTCACCGTGTTGCTCTGGTTGCTGGTGGGCGGCGGGGGGGCCTTAGCCGTGGGCCTCTGGTGGTGGCTGGCGCGCTTCTACCCATTGCCGCGGTTTTCTGGCGCACTAACCATGGCCCTGCTGTGGGGGTGCGGTGAGGTGTTGATGGCCCGTGGTCCTTTGTTTTGGCTGGGGCTGAGTACAGTGGCGGTAATCCATGATTGCGCTCTTGCTGGCCTCGGCAGTTTGGCAGGACCAGGGGGACTGGCCGCTGTTCAGGTGTTGGTGGGCTGGTGGCTCTGGCGTTGCTGCAAGGTCCCGTCATGTCAGCGCAGTGGCTGGTTGGCCGGAGGAGCCCTGGTGGTCATCGCACTCCATGGCCTTGGCCTTGCGTCCTTGGCGGACACCCAGGGGCCGCCCATTCGCATGGGGGTATTGCAACCGGTCATTCCGACGCGGCAGAAATTCACGTGGACAGCCATGGCAGCGCTGGAGCGGCGCCTCATGCTGGCCATGAACCGCACTGCCCAGCAGGGAGCGCCATGGTTACTTCTTCCTGAAGGCACCCTGGCCCTGGATCAATCTCCTCCCATGGTGGACGGCGTTGGACTGGTGGCTGGTGGTTTTCGCCGTCAGCAGGAGGGACTACGCAACAGCTTGCTGGTTTACCCGGCTGGTGCCCGTGATCCTGCAATGGCTTTGGATAAACACCGCTTGGTGCTGCTGGGTGAATGGCTCCCATGGAATGGACTACTCGCCAATGCTGGTCTTTCTGCGGTTGGCAGTCTCCAGCCAGGGCCGGAAGAGCGGCTGTTGGCGGGTAAGCCCTTGCCATGGCGGGCCGGGGTGGCCATCTGCTACGAAATCAGCCAGGCCCATGCGCTGGCAGACGCCACCCATGCCGGCGCTCAGTTGCTGCTGGCCGTGGCCAACCTGGATCCCTACCCCAGGCTATTGCATCGGCAGTTTCTGGCTCTGGCCCGGCAACGGGCCATTGAAACCGGTCGTTGGCTGGTGGCTGCCAGCAACACTGGACCCACAGCCCTCATCAACAGCCGAGGGCAAATCACAGCACAACTGGAGCCCAGGGTGGTGACCTCTACCGTCTGGAACGTCCCCCTGCGAGCAGAACTCACCCTCTACAGCCGGATGGGGGATTGGCCCCTGATGATCTCCGGATTGCTGCTGGCGCTCAACGGCCGACCCATGCAACAACCTGCCAGACCATGAACCACCATCAAGCCAGGGTGGTTCATGGTGGTGGTGAATGGAGCCAAGGAGACTCGAACTCCTGACCCCCTGCATGCCATGCAGGTGCTCTACCAACTGAGCTATGGCCCCCAAGTGGGATCCTGGGGAATAGCTCCCCAGATGACCCGGTAAGAGCAACATATAGCAGATTCTTGACCGGGTGCGCAAGGGCTGCAAGCCGTCAACGTCGCCAATCCCTCTCCCCACAAACCCAGGATAACCTCCCAAAACGCCGTGACGCTCAGCCAAACGGTTGGATGTCCTGCACGAGCTTCAGTACTCGCACTCCCCCGCGAGAATCAAACGGTGGTGCTGGGGAACCTGAGTATGTCGGGGATGCCGAGAAACAGGAAACTGGCCCGCTCCATTGCGGACACGGGCTGACGTCAGTTGCGCACGCTGCCGGAGGCCAAGGCTGAGCGATATGGGTGGATGTGTCTCGAAGGTGGTGGTCATTCATCGACGGCTGACCACCAGCCGGGTCTGCTCAACCTGCAGACACCACGACGGCAAGAAAGAGTTTTGGCTGCTTGAGCGCTGCCTTATTGGATACCGGAGACTGCCCAACGTCCCTATGTACGGTCTTGAAGCACGGCCAGACAAGCAAGACGGCCATGGACTCTGGCGCCGCTGCAGACTGGGGTCCTCGTTATCTCTCGCACCTACTGCTCCCCAGGCACGCCTGGATAGGGAAGAGATGCCAGTCCATAGACGGTGATTATGCCTTGATGTGCCTTGACAGGACCATATCTTTACCAAAATTTCAAGCGATCATTTCCTTGCAGAGGCGTGGCAATTGGATGTGTCTCGAAGGTGGTAGAAATCAGGAGAGGGTGATTCTCCGAGTAACG
>VXWH01000156.1 GCA_009836025.1 Synechococcus sp. SB0668_bin_13
AACAGATGATGTATTCATGGTCAATGCTAACTTTGTTCTGCGCATCATTCGCTCCGCTTCTTTTCTTCCAAGCAAATTGGCCGATAAGGTTGCCTTCACCAAAGATCTCATCCATCACCATCCGCAGATGATGCTGTTCGTTGTCGTCGATGGAGACGAAGATAACGCCGTCGTCGGCCAGGAGTTCCCGCAGCAGATGCAGGCGGGGCCACATCATGCAGAGCCACTTGTCGTGGCGTTCCAGATCTTCCCCGTCCACCGGGCTGTTGTCCTTCAGCCATTGCTGCATCAGCGGGCTGTTGACGTTGTCGTTGTAGATCCAGCCCTCGTTGCCGGTGTTGTAGGGTGGGTCGATATAGATGCACTTGACCTTGCCGGCATAGCGGGGCAGCAGCGCCTTCAGGGCGTGCAGGTTGTCGCCGTGTAGAATCAGGTTGTCATCAGCTTCGGCAGGGTGCAACGACTTTCCAGCATCCGGGACCAGGGGCCGGTAGGGCACGGTGAGGTGGTGGGCGTAGACGTGCTGCTTGCCCTTGAATTCCAGCGTCGGCATGGTTGAACGTCCAGGACGGTACAGGTAAGTTACCAGGGTCTACTCTAGCATGGTTTGCCCGAAAGTGCAAGTTTTATTTTGAGTCTGATTGCAGGACTCCCGAGAAATCAGGCGTCACGATCTTCCGTCACGTGAACCTGTGTTCAAGATGGCTGGTGTAGCGTCCTGCGCACCAGTCCATGGGGCAGCGTGAGGGAGCGGGTCATGGACTCCAACTCCTCTTTACTCTTCCTTGCTGAGACGGATGGCCATCGCATATCTCCTTCCATGGATGGGTGATCCCTATCTTATAGAGGAATCTTACCTTATAGGAAGGAACAGGCGGGAGTCCAATGGCCTATTACTTTGGTCTGTAATTCTTTTTCCAGTGTTTCCCTGGCTTGCCTGGCGTCACATTACCGTTGAAAACGAGCCTTGAATTCGTCATCGTTACTTCTGGCTTGCTTGACTCCTCAAACGGGAGGAGGAGTCTGACGGGGACCGGGGCACGATCAGGCTGCAAGGTGCTGAGGGCGCCGGGATTTTGTTTCAAGACCAAGAGCAGATTGGCCAGAGCCGCGGCTAGGGCCAGGGATCCGGACTCGTAATTTGGCGAAAGCGTTAGGCCCGCCGCCAAGGACTTGCCCGGCTTCCCGTTGGCTGAGGCCAAGCCCCTCCCGGATGATGCGGATCTCGTCAGGCTCAAGAGGAGTGCTGCTTACTTACTACCAATGAGGTGATTTAACTACAATGGTAGCAAGAGAACCGAATCAATGCAAGCTGCGTCTTTTCATGGCAAGCCAAGCCCGGTCGGCACAGGCAACGGGCGTCCCTGGAAGCACGGGAACGGCAAACCACGTGAAGGACAGCGCCAACCCGCCCCGGCAAGACTCCCTGGGATCGCCAAGGGCTCCTCCGGCAGACTGGGAAAACCCGGCAATGCAGAGAGGGACCCCTCCCCTGCTTTACGGATCCCGAGCCTAGACTCACCCGGAGTTGAACCATTGGCTGACCCGTGATCAGGCTGGAGGGAGTACGGAAGTCCTATGGCGCCGTTCAGGCCCTGGCAGGCCTCGACCTGCAAGTCCCGTCGGGCTGCATCTACGGCCTGCTGGGACCCAACGGCGCCGGCAAGACCACGGCTCTGCGCATCCTCTGCACCCTGCTGGCCCCTGATGCCGGCCGGGTGGGGCTGGACGACATCGACGTGTTGGCCCAACCCCGCCTGGCGCGCCGTCGCCTGGGCTACGTGGCCCAGGATGCCGCCCTGGACAAAATCCTGAGCGGGCGCGAGATGCTGCACCTCCATGGCGCCCTCTATCACCTGCGGCGGGACGCCATCCGGCGCCGTGTTGTGGAACTGGCTGCCCAACTGGACATGGACCCCTGGCTGGATCGCCCCTGTGGCGCCTACTCCGGCGGGATGCGCCGCCGTCTGGATCTGGCCACCGGCTTGCTCCACCGCCCGCCCCTGCTGGTGCTGGACGAACCCACTGCCGGCCTGGACGTGGAGAGTCGTTATGCCCTGTGGGCGGTGCTGCGTCAACTCAAGGCGGACGGGACCACCATCCTCCTGAGTAGCCACCACCTGGAAGAGGTGAACGCCCTGGCCGATGAGCTGGCCATTCTGGATCAGGGCGCCCTGATCGCGGCAGGACCACCCAGCCAACTGAAAGCGGCCCTGGGGGGTGAGCGAATTACCCTCAAGCTACGGGAGTTCACCAGTGACGGGGAAGCCAGCCAGGCGCTGGCGCTGCTCCAGCGGCAGGCCGGGGTGAGCCAACCGGTGGTGAACCGGGCACAGGGCAACGCCATCAGTTTCTTTGCCCGCGATGCCCGGCTGGTGGAGGTGTTGCGCCAACAGCTTCAAGACCATGGCCTGCCCATCTTCTGCCTGAGCCTGAGCCAACCCAGCCTGGATGACGTCTATCTGCAGGCCACGGGCCGCACCCTGATGGATGCGGAACTGGCCATGGCCACCACCCGGGACACCAAGGCCGAGCAAAAGGCCGCCATGCGCTAACACCCCACCATGACTGGACTGACCGCCAACGCCCCATCTGCTGCGCCGCGCCCGTCGGAGGATTCCGGCGCCCCTGCCTGGGGGGAAGTGTTGCAGGAAACCTTGGCCCTCACGGGGCGTTTGTTTCTACAACTGCAACGGCGGCCCACCACCCTGGTGGCAGGGGTGCTGCAACCCCTCGTCTGGCTGGTGCTGTTTGGCGCCCTGTTTCAAAGGGCGCCGGAGGGGCTGCTGCCGGGCGGGCTGAGCTACGGCCACTTTCTCAGCGCCGGGATCATCGTATTCACCGCATTCAGCGGCGCCCTCAATGCGGGCCTGCCGGTGATGTTCGATCGGGAGTTCGGCTTCCTCAACCGGCTGCTGGTGGCGCCGTTGCGGTCCCGCTATTCCATTGTTCTGGCCTCCGTGCTCTACATCACCAGCCTGAGCGGGGTGCAGAGCCTGGCCATCATGGCCACCGCGGCCGCCATGGGCAACGGCTGGCCGGGCGCCTCCGGCCTGGTGGTGGTGGCCGTCGTCCTGCTGCTGCTGGTGCTGGCGGTGACGGCCCTCAGCCTTGGCCTGGCCTTTGCCCTGCCGGGGCACATCGAGTTGCTGGCGGTGATCTTTGTGGCCAACCTGCCCCTGCTGTTTGCCAGTACGGCCCTGGCTCCCCTCAGCTTCATGCCCCCCTGGCTGGCCTGGCTGGCGGCCCTCAATCCCCTCAGTTTTGCCATCGAGCCCATCCGCGCCGTCTACAACGGTTCCCCCAGTTGGTCCACCGTGGTGCTGGCCGCCCCTTACGGCTCCGTCACCATGGGCGCCTGCCTGTTGGTGCTGGCTGGCCTGGCGGGACTGTTGTTCTTGTCCATCAGCCCCTTACTGCGCCGGAAGCTGGGTTGAGGCGGATCACCGACCGTTGAAGTCAGGAACTGCTGGCAGCCTCAAAGTGGGTGAGTGCGGATCGCAGGTTTTCCATGATTTCTTCCACAAGCACGTCAGGGTCTGGAAGGTTGTTCAGGTCGGTCATTGAGGCATCCCGGAGCCAGAACAGGTCGAGACTCGCCTTGTCCCGGGACAGCAATTCCTCGCACTCATAGGCCCGCCAGCGCCCGTCCTCTGCTTCATCGCTCCAGGTGGGCTTGCGCCCATGGCGGTCGACCGGGTTGTAACAGGCCACGAAATCTTCCAGATGGGCGTAGGTCAGGGGCTTCTGCTTCAACGTGTGATGCACGTTGGTCCGATAGTCGTAGTACCAGACCTTCGACGTCTGTGGATCGGGGCTGGCGGGGCGGTTATCGAAGAAGATCACGTTTGCCTTCACCCCCTGGGCGTAGAAGATCCCCGTTGGCAGTCTCAGGATGGTGTGCAGGTCGGTGGTCTGGAGCAGCTTCCGCCGGATCGTTTCACCGGCGCCGCCCTCGAAGAGGACGTTGTCCGGCACGACCACGGCAGCCCGACCGGTGGTCTTCAGCATGGCGCGAATGTGCTGGACGAAGTTCAGTTGTTTGTTTGACGTTGTTGCCCAGAAATCCTGCCGGTTGTAGGTCAGGTCATCCGTCTCCTGTTCCCCTTCGGCATTGGTGAAGCTCATCGAGCTTTTCTTGCCAAAGGGCGGGTTTGCCAGAACGTAGTCAAAGCTCTCGGGTGGCGGCGCAACCAGCGCGTCGGCAGGGGAAATCAGCGTCTCTCCCGTCATCTCGCCAATGCCGTGCAGGAACCTGTTCATCAGGCACAGCCGCCGTGTGCCCGCCACGATTTCGTTGCCGTGGAAGGTGCGGCGCTTCAGAAACGCCTTCTGATCCCTGTCCAGGGTGTGGTGTTCAGGATTGGTGAGGAACTCGTGGGCGGCACAGCGCCACCTCCTATGCAGCGCCCATGGTCAGCGGCGGCCTGGCCATCATGAAGCAACTCTTCCGTGACCAACTCTCCA
>VXWH01000056.1 GCA_009836025.1 Synechococcus sp. SB0668_bin_13
TCGGGATCGAGAAGCGGGAAGCCCGGCAGGATGGCAAGGTGGCCTGGCACAGTGCGATGGGGCCAGGCCAAGGCAGGAAATTGGCCAGAGACCAATTGGAGAGACTGATGGAAGGATGCAAGTCCAGTGTGAGGGCAAGGTGGGACACCTGTTTTTCTATGTGGAGCAGATGTTTGGCACCAGCAAGGTGGGCTACGAAGCCTGGCGAAGGATGAGAATCGGCTGGCGCTGCTGGTTGATTTGCCAATTTGCTGCGTGCCCGGTCTTGTAGGGTGTGAGTGTGATGGATCGGTGTGTCAGACAAACATCAGTCAGAGAAACATCCAACAATTTAGCAAGGATTGAGGCTGCTTCCTGACTGTTTTGGCCAGTGTTGCCTGGCCTGGCCCGCACATCACCACGCAAATCCTGTATGGCCCGCTGTTGGAGGCTGATTCAGAGGTTCCCTAGCCAAGTCAGCAGCAGATCCTCTCCAGATGTCGGAATGGAGCGAGCCTTTATGGCGCTGATTTGATCTAATTAACCAATTTCTATTATCGCCTTGAAGCATATTGCGATTTTTCATCCTTTCTGAAGAATGAGTCTGACCCTCATCATCAGTTTCTTCTTTCAGCAACTGATTAATATGCTCACGGAAATCTTGTTCTGACTCAGTGGATCTCTTTACGTCAAAACGCAGACTATGAGATTCATAGCGATAACGTGATGTTGGTGGTCGTGCAGAGGGATTCGGTTCAATCAAATAAGACAATGTAATCTTCATTTCCACCTGCGTTGATCCTAAACTCTGTAACGCCTCGGTAGAGCATGGGAGTGGATGTATTTTCATTTCGTTTGTAACTATATTATTTTTTCTTTTGCAAAAATGTGGGAGGCAAGCAGGGACTTCAGTTGGTCGGCTCTTGTCATTGGTTGAACTCCTACTGTTCCCCATCTCACACCCGAAACACCTTTATCACCTCATCCCCCAGGCGATTGATGACCTTGACGGCGCTGCGGCCTGAGGCGGGGCGCTGAAAGGAGCGGGAGGTGTCGCTGTTAAGTGTGGCCCAGCCTCCTGGTGGATTGAGGGTGCTCTTGAGGGCCTTGTAGGGGTCCCCTGCGCCGAGGAAGTAGGCATGGCGGACAAAGAAACTCTCTTCGTTGTAGTCGGTGTCAACGAACCAGCAGGCAATGCCGTCGGCTCCATGGCTGCGGATCTGGCCGGTGCTGGGGTGGAACATGTCCGCGCCGTTGATCCTGACCTCGAACTGTTGGGCATCCCCATTGGCCCCCCACCGGCAGGATGTCAATATCCAGTTCGCCGAAGATGACGAAGAGGTTGCCCTTGCCCGATGTTTTCAGGTTGCCTGCCATGTGCAGGTCGGCGTTCATGCGGGCCTTGAGGATGGGGATGCGGCCCAGTTGATTGAAATCTGCAGCGTGGGCGTCGTAGTTGAAGGCGCAGGCAATCAGCATGTCAAAGCCAGCCTCGGCGGCTTCCCGGGCCGCGGCCGCCAGATCCGCCCGGGGGACAGTGCCAAACTCGGAACCGATGAAGACAGCTGCCCGTTTCTCGGCGCCCGCCTCGTCACCGCCTTCCCCATAGCGCCCTTCGGCACAGATCAGATCACCCGGCCATGGGGTGAGGGAAGAGAACGCAATGTGATCCTCCTTGTGGAGCTGCTGCACGCCAGCGGTTTTCAGATGTTCCAGGACGACGCTGGCAAAATCCTGCGCTTCCCCACGGGCCTTTGCCACGGTATCCATCAGGTCGTCGTTCTCATCAGCGCTCAGAATGCGATGGGGAGAAACGCTCTCCACGGTAAACGGACCTGCCATCCTGCTGACTTTCTTGTTGTCTTGACAGGGTTTATCGTAGAGATATTCATAGTCGGCTTTGGCAGCAATGGAGGCGTCGATTTCTTTTTGGCGGGCGATGCGGTGTTTCCACCAGTCCGCGTGAATTCTGCTGACCTCCTCGGGCCAGGCGTCGTCCGACTGGCGGGGGATTTCCCACTCCTCGTAGGTTGTGCCAAGTGCGGCATTCAACTTTGAGCGCAGCGGCTCCAGCGTCTGCTGGAACTTCTCCCAGATGACGTCAATCTCCCTGTTATTGGCGATGAACTTGAGGGTGATGTGGGGCACCCGCTCGTAGACAAAGCCAAGCCGGACGTTGCCGTGAGTGGGGGCGCTTGGCGGAGTCGTGCGGGCAATCTCGGTTTCCTTCTGCTGCCCTTCAGGGCTATCGGCCAACAAATAGTACGGATAGCGGGCACCCATGATGCGGGCGCAGGCCAGCGCCAGAGCAACCTGGGACGTATCAATGGTAATCCAGCGACGGCCCCACTGCTCGGCCACATAGCTGGTGGTGCCGGCACCACAGGTGGGATCAAGGACCAGGTCGCCGGGGTCGGTGGTCATCAGGATGCAGTGTTCGGCTACACGACGTGCTGTTTGAGCGACGTAGACTTTGTACTCACTCCAACCAGCAATTGCTGTATCATCCCAAGCGTTATTCAATGGCAATCCAGGATAATCGCTAAAATATCTTACGTAATTCATTGATGTCGACCGGATATTAAAGACGATTGGCTTTATCGAGTCTCTTCATACCGTCCACATTGGTCTTCCAGCCCCCAGATCCAGGACAGAAATATTGCCCTTGAAAGTAGTATTCGAATCTAGTGGTGTCGCTGCCAGATTGAGATGTCAAGTTATCAATTCTTAGGCAGTCCTTGATTTTTTCTGAGTCGAGCAGGTCAGAGACTTCGAGTCGCTTGACATCGCCTTTGTCATCACGGAGATATACATACTCTCCGGCACCTTGTGTTTGGTGAGATTTACTTCGTTTCAAGCTACGGAATTTCATCATATCCTTGGTTCGGGCGTACCAGACAACGCTATCAAATACACTGGGAACAAAAGCAGATGTGGCACTCGAAGTTTTCGCGAATAATATTGTGCTCACATGATTGCTATCCCCAAACACCTCATCCATCACTGCCTGCACCCGATGCACGTTCTCATCCCCAATCTGCACGAAAATTGATCCACTCTCCGTCAACGAATCCCGCGCCGCCGTCAGCCAGTCCCGCAAGTAGGTCAAGTAGGAATGAATCCCGTCCCGCCATGTGTCCCGAAAGGCTTTCACCTGCTCCGGCTCGCGGGTGATATGCTCGGCTTTGCCGTCTTTCACGTCCCGGCTGGTGGTGGACCACTGGAAATTGGAGTTGAACTTGGTGCCGTAGGGTGGGTCAATGTAGATGCATTGCACCCGGCCCCGCAGCCCTTCCCGCTCCACCAGGGACGCCATCACCTGGAGGCTATCCCCCAGGATCATGCGATTGCTCCAGTTGGCCTCGTGCTGGTAGAACTCGGTGCGGTCGGCTCCGTCCGGCAGCCCGTTGAAGTCCGCGAACAAATCGGTCTGGTTTCCAGGCTGGCGCGCCATCCGCTCCGCCTCCGCCGACCTGCTGTGGCGCAGCAGGTCGTGGATAAGCGCCTTGGGATGGATTTTCCTGAATGAACAGGGGCGGCGCCTGCACCACCCCAGGTCCGACCAGTTCTGCTGGTCTTTGCCGCGCCACACCAACTGGGGATCCAGGTCCTGGTTGCGGCGTGCGTAGGCCACCGCAATGGGTGTGCGGTCATCCGCCGCCATCACCAGCTTGTGCTCGGCGGTGGGGATGTTCCGGCAGGATGCACTGTCATGCCGCAGGGTTTCGACGGTTCGGGACGTTTTCCGCTTGGCCGCCATCTATCCCACCTGATCCGGCGTTGTGCCCAGCAGATCTCGCAGCGACGGCAGCAGAGCGGGAACAGCGTTCCGAATGATGGACCAGATCGCCTCGTCGTTGATGTGGAGGTAGCTGTTTGCCAAGCGGTTGCGTGTCTCTACAATCGCATTCCACGGAATCGATGGATGTGCATCCTGCACTTCACTGGGGATATTGGTTGCCGCTTGGCCAATCAACTGAAGTTTGCGCAAGGTTGCATCATACGTGAGCCTGTCTGTAATAAAAGCGCTATAATCTAACCCATCTGTGTAAGACAGCACATCCTTGCCGAATTGAACCATGTCCTTGATGTAAAGGCGCCATTCCCGTGCGCTCCGAGTGACGTCAGACATGGACAATATCCCTCTCCACGTAAGGACGGATCTCTGCTCGGAGCTCGGTTCTGGTTGCCATGTCCACTGGTCGATCCAGCAGATGCTCCAGGTATGTCTGGGCACCAAAGTGGCGCTTCCAGTCCGGCGGCCCGTCAAACCGCACCAGGATGTCCACATCGCTGGCGTCTGTGGCCTGATCGCGGGCAAAGGAGCCGAACAGGGCCGGATCAACAACGCCAAAGCGTTGTGCCATGGCCGTCCTGTGCGTCCGGAGTTGATTCAGGACCGTCGCTCTGTTCATGG
>VXWH01000141.1 GCA_009836025.1 Synechococcus sp. SB0668_bin_13
CTTCGATATTGAGCAACAATTCCAAAATTTTTGCCGGCTTCCATCTTACACCAAAAAGCAATGGCAAAAAGTCATTCGTCATTACTTTGTTAGTGAAGAAATCGCCGGGACTTTGCACGAGTCCACAGCAGCAGCATCTATCAGCTTCTCGGCATTGGAAGGGCTGACTCGTTCAATTATCAGCACATATTCAGACGCAGATCAGTGGCTGAAAAAAGACTTGCGCTTAAAGCAAGGTAAAAGTATTCTTGATGCTATTGAAATGGTTGCCGAACGAGAATTTGACAAACATAGCGAAGTCTTCAAAATGGCCAGCCAGCGGATTCGTGAAGTTAGAAACGCAACGGTACATCTTGATTTAACTTCTGATGAGGATCCAAGAAACGCATTTTATCGTTGGAATGCCTCGCAAGCGTTGATTGAGTTTCTTCTGCTCAAGAAACTGGGAATGAAAGAAATTCCCAATCGCACTATATTTCCAACATTTAGAATTTATGGAGAAGATATGTTTGCAGATCAACGCAAAGAGGAGCTTAGATTTGACCAGGATCAGCCTGGAGAGGAGCGTTCTTCAAATTCGTAGCGCCCTGGGCTCCTTCAGGTGGTTGTCAGGAGCCCCAGTTTATGAGGCTGCGTTATTAGCCCGTGGGCTATTCGGTGAGCACAATAGCTTGCAAGTTCGGCTGGACAGAGGTTCCCGCATGGGGCTATGCAGAAAACCGAACCTCTCAGCACTCCTAGGGAAACACTGGAAAACCTCAAAACGGGTCCACATAGGATTGACTTCCCTGTCACAGCAAGGCTTCTCAAAAGGCCGGGACTGGGGCAGAGGGGGTTTTCCAGTGTTTCCCTAGATTCCCACCAAAGCCCCCGGCAACCCCTCCACAATCCCCACGGTCTCAACGGAGAGGTGGACGATACGCCCCACAGCGGCAATAAAGGCGGCCTCGTCAGGGAACCAGGCGTTGGGATCGTTGCGGATGCCGCTGTGTTTGTCTGTGGTGATGCGATAGCGATCAATGAACCAGCCCAGGGGTGTGCGGCCGTTGACCTGGTAGCGGTGTGCTTCTGGCGGAATGCCTTTGAGGCGCAGGTGATCGTTCACCACCAGGACATCCTGATTCTCCCCGACCAGCTTCATGGCGCGGGGGGTGAAGAGGGGGCCAGTGCCGGTGGCTTCGGGAGTGAGGGGATATTGGGGGCCGGTTTCATAATTGAGGTGGAGGGCGGCCAGGGCTTGGCCGGCTTCAGCAAAGGCCTGGAAATCCGGGGCGAAGGGGATACGGGGGAGAGACTTGGCCAGATCGTTGGCGAAGCGGGCGCGGAAATCCGGGGCGTGCAACACGCCATAGACATAATCAAAGATGGCGTCCTTGGTGATGCCGGGATCTTGATAATGGGAACGGAAGGCGGCAAGGGCTGTGTCGGAGATGTTGTCAATGCGCTCCAGAGCAGGGGCTTTATCCAGAAGGGAAGATGCTTTACTATGGATGAAGCGATAACGGGGGAAGCATTGACCTTTGGAGATCAGTTCGAGATCCAGCATACAATCCACCATTATGGCTGAGAAAGGTTTGGTGGAGCCGACGCCGGGTACGCAGATGGCAAGATTACTGCTGTTGTGGGTTGGGAAGATTTGGTCCTGCTGGCCCTTTGTTTTTACGAGCAGATACTCAACATAACAGTTCTGCTTGACAAACGGCCGGTATTGCACCGTCCAGATCTTATCGATTGACCAGACGATATCTTTTCGGCGTTGCAGATTATTTTTCAGCTCCCGATCCCACCGGACATGCGATGAGTGCGATTTGACAACGGTGTCGATGTCCTTGGAACCGTTCCTGTTTTCATTGTATTCACTAAGAGCATTACAATAGTCTTGTACCATTTTCCAGGCATTATTGGTGCAGGCTTCATGGGAAAAGTTATAGATATAAGCATCACGAGCTGTTTCGTAGCCTATTGAATACAATTCAAAGACTGCTTCCTTCACCCTACCAGCCTTGGCCTCCTTTGAACCCATAGGATAAAAGGATTCAAACGCCTTATCCCGCTGACCAATCCAGTCATGGTGCTTATCGGGCTGGATCGTCTGCCAATCGTCAATACCGTTGATTGCTCCCCATTCCTGCAGCTTACCCAATTTCTGCTCACGCCTGAGATAATCGCCAATATCACGGTAAAGAATGCGGCAGCCCGTGTGCTGGGCATCGGGATTGCGCACCAGGAGCGTGATGGCGACGGTCGCACTGGACCCTTGACCAAACACCGGTCCACCTTCCGCACGTCCACGCTCCCCACCCTTCCAAGTGTGCCCCCTCAGATTGAGCACATAAACGGAAGAGAACTCCTCGGCCAGGCAAGCCCGTATACCGGCATCAACATTGCCGTCAATCCAGGAGCCATTGGTGACAAAGGCCACCACCCCCTGCTGGTTGATGCGATCCGCGGCCCAGCGGATGGCCATTTTGTAGCTGTCGTACAGACTGTTCTTGTTGGTGGCGCTGGAGCGGGCCGCGAAGGTCTGGGCCACCCGCGCCTCAAGCTGGGGATAGCTGGTACTGGGGTTGTTGTCGGCAGAACTGCGCTGGCCTGCAGACCAGGGGGGATTCCCCACGATGACGCGGATATCCAGCGCTTTTTGCCGTTGGCGGCGCTGGGAGTTATCGGGGAAGAGGGCTTGCAGCTTGTCGTCGTTTTCGTTGAGGGCGAAGGTGTCCGTCAGGCAGATGCCGGGAAAAGGACGGTAAGGGCTGGCTGTGGCGTCCTGGAAGGCCACTTCGATGTTCACCGAGGCGATATAGTAGGCCAGCAGCACGATTTCGTTGGCGTGCAGTTCGGAAGGCCGGCCGTTGCCGCCGTATTTGCGGAGAATCTGCTCCGGGGACAGGAGGCCGGATTGCAGCATCCGGGTGATGAAGGTGCCGGTGCCGGTGAAGGGGTCCAGGATATGCACGTCAGGCTCCCCCAGGGCGCTGCCGAACTCCTGCCCCAGCACGTGCTGCACGGAGTGCAGGATGAAGTCCACGATTTCCACCGGCGTATAGACGATGCCCAGCCGTTCGCTCACCCTGGGGAAGGCCTTGCGGAAAAACTTGTCGTAGAGTTCCACCACAATGGCTTGCCGCGCCTGGGCGCTGGCGGCCCCCTGCACCCGGCGGCGCACGGAATCGTAGAAGGGATCCAGGCTTTCCGCTTCCGCAGCAATGCCGGAGGGCTTGAGCACCTCCAGAACGGTTTGCATGCCCTGGCCCACAGGGTTGCGCCGGGCCGCGGCGGCCTGGCCAAACAGGGCGTCGAACACCGGCTGGGTCACCATGTGCTGGGCCAGCATCTCGATGGCGTCCTCTGCGGATACGTCGGGGTTGATGTCGTCCCGCAACTCCTTCAAGAACTCCTTGAACACCTCCCGCTCCGCCTGGCCGGCGTCCACCAGGGCGCGGATGCGGGCAACGTGGGCCTGGGCGATGCGGGCCACGTCCGTGGCCCAGTCTTCCCAATAGCGCTTGTTGCCGCACTTTTCCACAATGCGGGTGCGGATGGCCTCCGGCAGGCCCTCAAAAATTGTCAGGTTGTGGTAGGCCACCGAGGTGCTGGCGGCATCGGGATCGGCGGCGGGTTGTTCGCTGCCGTCTGCCGCCATGGACGGTTGCCAGTCCGCCAGGGTGATGATGGAAATGTGCTGGCCGGCCTCCCCCATCTCCAGCCGGTTGAGCATCCCCTCGAAGCGCTCGTCGTGGCTGCGGATGGCGTTCAACATCTGCCACACCGTTTGCCAGCGCTTGTCGTCGGCAAGAAACTGTTGGGGGGAAACCAGGGACGGCACCACCACCGGCAGGATCACGTAGCCCAGCTTCTTGCCCGGCGCCTTGCGCATGACCCGCCCCACCGCTTGCACCACCTCGATCTGGCTCTTGCGGGGGTGCATGAACAGGATGCCGTCCAGGGCGGGCACGTCCACCCCTTCGGTGAGGCAACGGGCGTTGGTGAGGATGCGAATCTCCCCCGGCGGCGTCTCCTCCAGGAAGGCCAGAGCATCGGCCCGGGCCGTGGCGTTGCAGGTGCCGTCCACATGGCGGGCGCTGACGGTGGGGAGCGTCTCGCCGTTGCCGCCCACCTGCTGGCCGTAGGCCTCCGCCACAGCGCCAATGCTCGCTTCCAGCGCCTTGGAAGACTTCACCAGGTTGCAGAAGGCAATGGCCCGGCCCATGGGCGCCCGGTCGCCCTCGGGAAACTGCTCGGTGTCCATCTTGGCCAAGGCCCGCAGGCAGCCGATCATCTTGCCCTGCTCGTCAACGGTGAGCGTCTTGCCTTCCGCCAGGTTGCGAATGCGGATGCCGGCCGCCAGGGATTCGGGCACCGTGAGCACGATCACC
>VXWH01000201.1:0-20082 GCA_009836025.1 Synechococcus sp. SB0668_bin_13
AGTGTCTAGGGTCGGTCGCCGGGCCCCCGCCCTGCTCAAGGCTGCCGCCCCTCTTCTGCATTCCCTTCCCTCATTTGTCGCAGACACGCCCCATCGGCCCGCTGCCGTCCCGCGCCCTGGTGGCCGGAGCGGGATTGACCGGCTGCCTGGCCGCCCTGGCCCTGGCCCGCGCCGGCTGGGTGGTGGTGGTGGTGGATCCCCTCCAGCGGGAGACCCTCCTCGGCCTCCAGCGGGCCTACGCCCTCAGCCAATCCAGCCTGGCCCTGCTGCAGCAACTGGGACTGGCTTCCGCGCTGGCGCCCCACCTTTGGGGCTTTGACCAACTCACCCTCCAAGCCAACCGGGGGCGTACCCAGGCTCGGTTCCACTGGACCGACCTGCCCCGCAATGCTCCCCCTGCCATTGGTTGGATTGCGGAGCATCGCCCGGTGATGACCACCCTGCTGCGCCACTTGGATCAGGCCCCTGGTGTCACCCTGAAGTTGGGGGCCGCCGATGGGGCTGGAGACAAGGCCTGGGATCTGGTTGTGGCGGCTGACGGCCACAGGAGCACGACGCGCCAAACCATCGGGGTGGGCTGTTGGGGATGGCGGTATGACCAGAGTTGCATCACGGTGCAGGCGCGCCTCCAGGGGGGAGATCCCACCAGGGCTTGGGAGGTGTTTCGTGATGAGGGGCCGCTGGCGGTGCTGCCCATGGGCCAGGGCCGGGCCCAGATTGTCTGGTCCACGTCCTGTGCCCGCGCCGCTGCGCTCACGGCCATGGACCCCCAGGCTTTTGCCCGCGCCTTGGCGGCCGTGTTGCCCAGGGCGGCAGAGCTCGTCACCGTGCTGGATGCTCCCCAGGCATTTCCCGTTGGTGTGCAGTTGGCTCAACGTCTCCGGCAGGGGAACGTGCTCCTGCTGGGGGAAGCCGCCCACTGTTGCCACCCCCTGGGGGGACAGGGTCTGAACCTGTGCTGGCGGGATGTGGGCTGCCTCCATGCCCTGGCCTGCAGGGTGGGGCAGGGGCAGCGATCCATCAACTGGCTCCTGCACCGCTATGGCCGCCAGCGGTGGGTGGACACGGTGGCCACCCTGCTGGCGACCGATGCATTGCTGCGGCTCTTCACGCCTGGTTGCTCGCCGCTGGGCCGCCTGTCGCTGGGCCGGCGGTTGCTTGTCCCGTTGCAACGCCTTTCTCTTGCCCTCCTGCACCGATGGGGACTGCTGCGCTCCCTGGTGCTGCGCGCCATGGCCTACGGCTGGGGGACACCTCGCCACCGTGGCGTGCCTCAGCCATAGGCCACCAGGCTCTGGCAGGCCACGTCAGCCCGGAGACGCTGACGGCCCGCCAGATCCCGGAGTTCGGCAATAAAGCCGTAGCCGCACACCCGGGCCCCGGCCCTCTCCACCAACGCTGTGCAGGCTGCTGCCGTGCCCCCTGTGGCCAGGAGATCATCCACGATCAACACCGCCTGATCCGTCTGGAGGTCATCCCGATGGACCTCCAGACGGTCCATGCCGTATTCCAACGCATAATCCACCCCATGGGTTGGCCGGGGCAGCTTGCCGGGCTTGCGCACCGGCACGAATCCCACGCCCATGCCATAGGCCATGGCCGTTCCCACCAGGAAGCCACGGGCCTCAATCCCGACAATCACCTCACAGGCCATGGGGCGGCAGCGCTCAATCAGTTCATCCACCAGCATCCGCAGGGCCGTGGGCGTTGCAAAAAGGGGCGTAAGGTCCCGAAAGACAATGCCGGGCCTGGGGAAGTCAGGCACGGTTTGCACCAACTGCAGCAGACCCGTCAGGGAGTAAGGAGACGCTGACATGTGAACGTTGCCAGGGCACCAGCGTAATGGCACCATGGCCCTGCCGCTTTTGCCGGCGCTGGCATGGCGTCCTGATTTTTGCGCTCCTCAACCCTGAACGCTCCCCCATCAACTTGACGGCCGACCCCCATCCAGAACCAGCCCGGACCGTGGCTGACGACAAAGATCCCATCCAGCCACAACAGGACGATGCAGACTTCCCGAACAAGCCGGAACCTCGCCTGATTGGCCGTCACGGCCTGCAACAACTGGACCTGCTGATGACCACCATTGAAGCGCTGGACTTCAGGGGCAGCGAGGCGATGATGGCCCTCCTGCGGCAGAAGAATGCCGCCAGGGGCGCCATGGACCAGGTGGAATTGTGGAAATGGCGCACCACCAATCCCCTGCGGCGGACCATGCGACGCAACCGACTCAAGCAGGCGCAAGTCACGACCATGGTGGGTCTGGTGTGCCACATGGCCGCACACCTCTATCCTGTGCTGCACCAGTTCATCTCCGTGCGGGAGGATCAGTCCCTTGCCGAGGCCCGCTGGGCGGGGCTGACCAGGCGGCTGCAAGACCTCGTCCGGCAACGCATGAATCCCAGGCGCGCAGCCATGCAAAGGTTTGCCGATGATGAACACGCCCTTGCCATGACCAAACAGATGGTCCGCGCTCTGGCGTTTTCCGCAGGACCCGGCGGCGAACAACGCCTCCTGGCCAGTCTCCAGGATGGAATGCGGCGCTGAGGTTACTGGCCATGCACTCGATTCAATACACGCTTCTGGGCTGCCGCCTCCACCTGCTGGGGCAGGGCGCCGAGGACGGGGACAACAGCACCATCACGGAACTGAAGCAGCTCACCCTGGACCTGGAAGACCATGTGCGCCTCACGGGCGGTCAGATGCATCTGGAAGCGCTGGTGCAAACCCTGCTGCCCTATGCCCGCCACATCATCAGCGGGCAGACCAGGGAATTCACGAGCGCAAACGGGACGGTCTCCATCACCCCGTTTCACCGGGGCCATCGCCTGCGGTTCCAGAAGGATGGCGGCAGCCGGGAGAAGTACGACGTGCAACTGGATGATGGGGAGTTGGCCAATGTGGTGCGTTGTCTGGATGCCGTGATCCATGATCCCCGCTTGCAGGTGGACATCACGGCGCCACCCATGCAGGGCTTGCGCGAGCGGGAGTTGCGCAATCGTCTCCCCCTGAGGCGCCGGCTTGCCGCCCCTGTGGGCGGCCTGGCGCTGACCATGGTCCTTGTGGGCCTGGGCTTCCTCGTCCCCGTGCCGGAGCGGTTCCGGGTTCCCGATTCCGAAGAGCAGGAGGGGGATGCAGCAGTGGAATTGATGGAAGAGCAAAGCCTCCCGACTGAACTGGACACGGAGGCCATCAACCGGGAGGAGGGCGCCGCAGCGGCTGATCCTTAGCGCCTGATCCTTCAACCCCGCCAACCCCTGCCCCCTGGACGCGGCGGGCAAGGCGCAGTTTGGCGGAGCGGCTGCGGGGGTTGCCGGCCGCTTCCTCCGGCTCGGCGGTGAGTGGCTTGCGGGTCAGCCGCTCCAGACGGGAATCCTTGAGAAAGGCCTGCTTCACCAGGCGGTCCTCCAGAGAGTGGAAGCTGATGACCGCGAAAATGCCCCCTGGGAGCAGCCAGTCCGGCCCCCGCTGCAGGAGGGTGGAGAGGGCCTCCAGCTCCTGGTTGACCACCATGCGCAGCGCCTGAAAGGTGCGGGTGGCGGGGTGGATGCGGCCATGGCGCTGCCGGGGAGGGTAGGCGCCGGCAATGGCGGCAGCCAGATCCGTGGTGTTGGCAAAAGGGCGGCGGGCCACCAGGCGGCGGGCAATGCTCCGGGCGCGGCGGTCTTCCCCGTAGGTGCGAATCAACGCGGCCAGTTCCGCTTCGCTGAGCCGCTGCAGCAGTTGGCCTGCCGTTTCCCCCGCCCCCTGGTTCATGCGCATGTCCACAGGTCCGGCATGGCGGAGGCTGAAGCCCCGTTCAGCCAGCTCCAGTTGGGGGCTGCTCACCCCCAGATCCGCCAGGATCCCACTGAAGCGTTGCTGTGGTGGTGGCTGATGGCTGGCGAAGTTGCAATTGTGGATGCGCCAGCGGCCTGGGAAGGGGGCCAGAGCCAGAGCGGCAGCCTGGCAAGCGCCGGGATCCTGATCAAGGCCGGTGACTTGGCCGTGGGGATGGGCCGCCAGCAGAAGGCTGCTGTGTCCGGCGCCGCCAACGGTGCAATCCAGCAGGTGTTCAGGCTGGGGCATGGCGGCAAAACCGGCCAACACCTGTCGGGTGAGGACGGGCCGATGGCAATACGGCTGCGGTTGGCTTGCGGTCATGGCCGCAGGTTACCGAGTCCGGATGCCGGTGTTCCTCTCCTGCGGGGTGGCGGGACGGGCCGTTACCGCCGCCACCGTCAATAATGGGCGGCGTCTGTCCCTCGTCTTCACGGCCCGCAGAGGATGACGCAGGATCCTTTGGCTTTTGCCCGGCAGGCGCTCCAGCGGCTGCCCGCAGCATTGCGGCGCCAGGAGCGGTGTTTTGCCCCCTGTGGAGAGGGCCTGCGCACCGATGGCGCCAAGGGACAAACCCTGCTGGACTTCAGCAGCAACGACTACCTGGGCCTGGCCCAGGCAGCGGAGGACAGCACCGGCCCTGGTGAGGTGGCCGGCGGCGGTGCCGGTGCGTCGCCCCTGGTCACGGGCCTGCGACCCGTCCACCAGCAACTGCGGGAGGCGCTTTGTGCGTGGCTGGGGAGGGAGCGGGTGTTTTTGTTCCCCAGTGGCTTTCAGGCCAACGTGAGCTTGATGGCCACCCTGGCGGATCGCCATTGCCTGGTGTTGGCGGATCGCCTCTGCCACCATTCCCTGCTGCTGGGCGTGCGGGCCAGCGGCGCCATGATGCAACGCTTTGCCCACAACGATCTAGGCGATCTGGAGCAGCGTCTCGGCAAGGCGCGGCGGCACCGCCCGGAGGGGCGGTTGGTGGTGGTGAGCGAGAGCCTCTTCAGCATGGAAGGCACCAGCCCGGACGTGGCAGGCCTGGCGGGGCTGTGTAACCAGTTCGGGGCCCTGCTGGTGCTGGACGAGGCCCATGCCCTGGGGGTGCTGGGTCCCATGGGCCGTGGCCTGGCCTGGGGTCGGCCCCATGTCCACGTGGTGGTGGGCACCTTTGGCAAGGCCCTGGGCAGCGGCGGGGCCATGGTGGCCGTGGATGGGGTGCTGGGGGACTATCTGCTCCAGTTCTGTGGCGGCTACCGCTATTCCACGGCCCTGGCGCCCGCCCTGGCAGCCGCCACCCTGGCCAACCTGCAACGGCTGCCCGGCCTGGAGCCGGAGCGCCAAGCCCTGCTGGACAGGGCCCGGCAACTGCGCCAACGCCTTGTGGCCCTGGGCTACCCTCGTCCCCCGGGCCATGGTCCGGTGGTGCCCATTCTGGTGGGGGATGAGGAGGCGGCCCTGGCGCTGCAACAGCGGCTGGAGGAGGCGGGGCTTCTGGTGGCTGCCATTCGTCCCCCCACCGTGCCCCGGGGCGCCGCCCGCCTGCGGGTGGTGCTGCGCCGCGGCCACCCCCCCCAGGCCGTGGACGCCCTGGTGCAGACTCTTCTTACCGGGCAACACAGATGACTCTCCAGATCCTGGCCATGCATGGCTGGTCGTCCCAGGCGGAGCATTGGCAGCCCTGGGTTGAGGCGTTTGCCGCCAAGGGCTGGCGCTGCCGTTGCGGGGAGCGGGGCTATGGGCAGCAGCCCCCCGCCATGCCCGGATGGGGACAGGAGGGCCTGCGGGTGGTGATGGCCAGTTCCATGGGGATTCATCTCGTTGATGAAGCGCTCCTGGCCGCCGCCGAGGCGGTGGTGTTGCTGGCCAGTTTCGGACGCTTCGTGCCCCAGGGCCACCCCGGCACAGGGCGACGCCTGCAACTGGCCGCCATGGATCAGTACCTCCGACGGGGGGACGTGGCGGGGCTGTTTGCCCGGTTCCGGGTGCAGGTGGCGGCGCCCCTGCCTGTGGATTGCCTGCCTGAGGGGTTGCCGGCAGAGGCGGTGTCCGCCGCCGGCATCCAGCGGTTACGGGACGACCTGACCAAGCTGGGACAACTCCAGGACCTGCCGCCCAGCTTTCCCCGGCAAGGGCCCGTGCTGAACGTGGAGGCGGCAGAAGATCACATTGTTCACCCCCTCGCCCGGCAGGCGTTGCGGCAGGCGTTGCCCACGGCAGACCATCTCCTCCTGTCCGGCTCCGGTCATGCCCTGCTGGATGAGGGCCTCATCCCCCGGGTGGTCACCTGGCTGGAGAAGCTCCCTGGCCCCACCACCTCCCTCCGATGACAACGCCCGATCCCGGCATCAGGTGCGCCATAGGACCAGCCGAAGCACTGGCTTACGTGCGTGAGGCCAGGCTGCAGCGGGGTGTGGCGCGGCGATTGGCTGAACTTTGGTGCGGCACACTGGCCAACCGGCTGCCTTCCGGGCCACGGCTGGATCTGGGGGGCGGCGCGGGCGCCATGGCCATGGCCATGGCCCGAAAGGGGTGCCCCCCGCTGGAGGTGGTGGACCGCAACGTGTCCCTTCTGCGCCTGGCGACGGGGCTGCAGGTGCGCCTTTGGGATCTGGAGAGGGGATTACCCGTGGCGGAGCCTGCCTTGCTGGCCAGCAGCTTTGCACTCCACTGGCTGGCCCGGCCCCTGGAGAGTCTCGGCCAGTGGTGCCAGGCCTTGCGGCCCGGCGGCCAACTGCTGTTGGCGGTGCCCACGTCCGGCAGCTTCACCAGTTGGCGGCAGGCCGCGCACCAGGCGAACGTGGCCTGGACAGGTCTGTCCCTCCCGTCAGCCCAACGACTTCAAGGGGTGTTGGCAGACCAACTGCGGCTCCACCATTGCTGTCTCCTGCAGCGGAGTCAAGGCTGGCCCTCCCCCTTGGCCTTCTTCCGGCACTTGAAACGCTCGGGCCTCACGGGTGGCGCCGGCGGTCGCCTGGGGCCGGCGGAGTGGCGCCGGCTGGATCGCTGTTGGCCCAGACGCCCCCAGGGCAACGTGGCCGTGGAGTGGGAGGTGTTGATCACACTGGCGCAGAAGCCGGGGATTGGCGAGAGGATAATCAAGAGCAGAGCGGTTGACGCTGGGCTGGACAGAAAGCAAGGGAAGAAGCAGTTTCCGGTTGTGAGTCCTGGCCTGGCGCCATGAAAATCCGTTAAGCGCTTGAGAGTGAGCGAGATTCCCTCCAGCCCGAGATCGCTGTTCCAGATGTTGCCTACCTTGAGGCTCAAGGTCTACAAGCCCGTGGTGGCCAAATCTTGATGCCACCGTTGTGCCCGTGCCCAAGCAACGGAACCGGCCCATGGAGAATGAAGAATCAAGCAGGGCAAGGTGCCCCGGTAGTGGCAGGCCAACCCCAGCAAGCTGCGGCAAAAGGACCTGGATGCCAGGGGGATCAAGAACGACGTGAGTCACTACGGATACAAGAACAGCATCAGCATTGATGCAGCCCGTGGACTGATCCGCCGCCATCGCCATGGGGTGACCCCTGCCAACAGCCATGACAGTCAAATGCTTGCCGCTCTGTTGGATGGGAAGAACACAGAGGCCATGGTGTGGGCAGACGCGGCTTCTGGTGTTTAGCTCTCTCAGATTCACGCAGCGCCAGTATGGAGTAGTACACACCCGTAGGCATGGGATCGTGCCCATCAGATCCTGAGGGAATCTCGCTGGCCCATTGCCCACAGCAGTTGCTGCTGATCCCCCAGAGCGCTCTCACGGCAAGACATGCCGTCAAGAAGATTGCAGGTGTCTCAGGCAACCTGGGAGCCCCTGACACAGCGATGCTCATTCCCCATCTATCTCTATAGCAACTTTTCTTCCTCAATCTCAATCTGTCTTCTTCCTATTCTTCGAGGTTCTATACAGTTTAGATTCATTATAGTCTTTAGTATAGATGCACTTATTATTGGCCAGTATTCACTTTTACAACGTTGTTATCCATAAAAAGTTAGTTTAATAAGGCCCGCCAGCAGGTTCCAACAGTGCGGGGAGGCATCCCAAGGGAAGGGGTCTACGGAACAGCCCCATGCGGCCCTCCTGCCCTGGGTCCACGTGGTCCTGGGTCTTCTTCCTTGACCCCAACCTATCCCAACTTCCCCCTGGCTGGCGCGCCGTGGGGCGATGCCCCTGGCTTGGCATACAATCCTGGGACTTGCCAACGTGCCGTGGCCGTCAAGGATGTCACCGACGCGGACTTTGCCGCCGCTGTCCTCCGTGCCGATCTGCCGGTGCTGGTGGATTTCTGGGCCCGATGGTGCGGGCCTTGCCGCCTGGTGGCGCCCTTGATGGACTGGGCTGGCGGCGCCTATGGGGACAGGTTGCTGGTGATGAAGATGGAGGTGGATCCCAATCCTGTGACGCGAGATCAATACAAAGTTCAGGGGATTCCGTCCCTCCTGGTGTTTCGTGGGGGGGAGGTGATTGCTCGCCATGAGGGCGCCCTCTCCCAAAAGCAGCTCAAGGCCTTTCTGGATGCCCATCTCTGAGCCCCGATCCCCTGGCTGGCCTCCCGCCGTCACCCAACCGCCGTCTGCTCTGGCGCGCCGCTTTGGTGGGCGCAGCGACGTGTTCAGCGCCATGGACCGGGCCAAGGCGGAGGCCCGCCGCCACCATGGCCGCCACCTGATTGATCTCTCCCTGGGATGTACCGACCAGCCGCCCCCGCCCCAGGTGACGGCCGCCATGGCCCGGAAGCTGGGGCAGCGCCCCAGTGCCGCCTATTGCCTCCATGCCGCCACCCGTCCCTTGCGGGTCAGCGTGGCCGCCTGGATCCGGCGCCGCTTTGGCGTGGCCGCAGACCCGGACACCCAGGTGCTGCTCCTGGTGGGCTCCCAGGAAGGCACGGCCCACTTCCCCCTGGCGGTGCTGGAACCTGGCGACCACGCTCTTCTTCTGGATCCCGGCTACCCCTCCCATCTGGGTGGCCTGCAACTGGCCTCCGCCCGCATTCAACGGCTGCCCCTTGGCCCGGAGGATGGCTGGCGTCCCCCTTTTGCCTCCCTCGGCCATGGGGAGCGGGAATCGCTGCGGCTGATGGTGTTCGGCTTTCCCCATAACCCCACCGCCACCGTGGGGGAACAGGACTGGCTGGACGAGGCCATGGCCATGGCGCGTCGCCATGACATCCTGATTGCCCACGACAATCCCTACGTGGACCTGGCCCTGGATGGGGAGGCCCCCTGTCTGTTGCGTTCGCCGGGCTGGCGGGAGCGGGGCATCGAATTTTTCTCCTTCTCCAAAAGCTGGTGCATGGGTGGATTCCGCATTGCCTTTGCGGTGGGGGCAGCGCCCCTGATCCAGGCCCTCAAACAGGTGAAGGGTTGGATTGATTTCAATCAATCCCTGGCCATCCAGGCAGGGGCCATGGTGGCGCTGGACGAATGGGAGGATTGGCCGGCGCGTCTGCGCAGCCTCTACCGCCGCCGCCGCGACCACATGGCGCAGGCCCTGGAAGCTGCAGGCTGGCCCATGGCTCCTCGCCCCATGGCCCTCTATCTCTGGGATCGCCTGCCCCGTGCCGCGGGGGCCATGGACAGCCTGTCCTTCTGCCTCAGACTGGTGCGGGACACGGGCGTGGCCCTCACCCCCGGCGGTGGCTTCGGCGCAGCGGGACAGCGCCATGTGCGCATGGCCCTGGTGGCGGAAGAACCCCGCTTGACAGAGGCCGCTGAGCGGCTGGGGGTCTGGCTCAAGACCCTCTGAAGGTGTGGCGACACAATGGCGATACAGGCAATGGCGCACCGTTATCCCCCATTGGGCTGCGGCGCCATCGCGGCCGCCCTGCGGTCCCAAGGGGCAACCTGGCCGTGGCGATTGCGGGTGGTGAGCACCTGTGCCAGTACCGAACCCCTGGTGCAACACTGGGCGCGGCGTGGAGGGGGCCGCCATGGCCCCTGTGCGGTGGTGGCCCGCCAGCAGCGCCATGGTCGGGGGCAGCGGGGCCGCCCCTGGTGGGCGCCGCCGGGAGGGGTGTGGCTCAGCGCCGCATGGCCCCTGCCCAGGTCCGCGGCGGCACAGGTGCAGACAGAGGGTCTGGGGTTGGCGGTGGCGGTGGCGGTGATGGAGTGGCTGGAGGGTCTGGGCCTGACCGTTGCCTTCAAGTGGCCCAACGACATCCTGCTGGAGGAGCGCAAGCTGGCCGGGTTGCTGGCCCATCGTCAACTGCGGGGAGGCACGCCCCAACAACTGGGCGTGGGACTGGGATTGAACGTGGCCAATGCCGTCCCTGCCGGCGCTGTGGCCCTGCGGCAACAACTGGGGACGCGCACCCCTTCCCTGACCCGGGCCCAGGCTGCCGCCTTATTGGCCTGTGAGCGGGCCATGGTGTTCCTGAAGCAGCCGGACGCTCTGGCGCAAGCCTGCCAGGCCCGGCTTTGGCGCCCCCGACAACCGCTGCCAGGCCCCACCGGCGCTCCCGTTCACGTGGTGGGTCTCACGCCAAGCGGTGGCCTGCAGTTGCGGCAGCAGGATGGGGGCACTGTGGTGGTGTACAGCGGCCCATGGCGCTTGCCGGCGCCGCGCCTGGGACATGTGCAGTCTTCAATGGCGCCCCTGCCATCCCGCCAGGACTGAGGCTGCCGGGGAGCACACCAGATGGCGGGCCGTGGGCAGGGCGGGCTCCAGGTAAAGCGAGTGAAACGCCGGCAGGGAACAACGGCGCAACCAGGCCCCCCAGCGAAATTCATGGAAGGGCGCCAACGGGGCCGCAGCAATGGCGCCCTCCCGTTTGAGGCGCCACACCAGGCTGCGGTAGGCGTCATCCTGCAACCTGCTCAACTGCTGGGGCAAGTGCTCCGGCGGAAAGGGGCCGTGGCCACGGCGGTTGTAGAGATAGAGCCAGCCCCGCTGCTGTAGCGCCTGTAGCGTGAGGCGGTTTTCCGTGGTGGCCACCTCCAACACCACGTAGCCAAAGGCGGTGGCCTCCGGATCCACCTGCAGCAGGGCACGGAGACGGTGGTGGCGATCCACCATCCACAAATGGCCGGCGCCGTTGCGCACCAGGGGGACAGGCTTGCGCTTGAGATAGGCGCGCCGCTCCTTCAAGGGCTCGTCCTTGAACTCTTGAATGCGTTGCCGCACCTCAGCCAGGCCCACACACATCTGGGTGGGTCGCAACCGGGCCACCGGCACCTCCAACAACGCCCCGGCCCGGGGCGGCGCCGGTAAGGGGGTGAAGTCCGGAAGCTGGAGGGGCATCAGGCCAGTCTGGCAGAACCCATGGCCAGGCTGGCAGGGGACGGGGATGAGCCTAAGCTGGACTGGTCACCCCCTGAACCGTGGCGCGATGGCTTCCAGCGCTCCAACCGCCAGACCCGAGGTCCAGGCCCCGCCAACAGGAGGTCTACCAGCACGGGATCCATGGAAGAGATCAGCAGGCAACGGGACAACTTGCGGGCCTTGAGTGACAAGCTGGATCGGGTGTTGGAGAGCCTGCTGGCGGCCAGGTCTTGATGGGCAAGGTTGCGGGCGGGGCGCTCAGCCGCCATGGCTACTGGACCCAGGCTGCACTACGCTTACAGAACTCAGGCATCTGCCCGCTGTTGCCCCAGAGGCGCTCCATCATCAAGGCGGTAAGGTCAGATGCAGTATACCTAAAGACTCAGGAGATCCTGGCACGTGGCCCGAAAGCTTGACCTCGACACATTGCTCCATGGCTGTGCAGACACATCCTTCGACGCTGGCATCCGCATCGACGTAGAGCTTGAACCGCTGGCCGGCAATGGCGGCCCTGTCAAGCCGGCGACCTATGCCGGTGGAACTTATCAACGGGACCGTCGCTGGGCCACCCCGACCGCTGCAGAGCCGACGGATGTCATCGTCATTGACAACGTGCCCTCACAGGCCAACCGCCTGGAAGAGGCTTTGCGTCGTCATCGCGCTGCGGTTGCCATACCAGAGCTTGTGCTGGATCTGTCCGACCTGGCCCATTGCCAGCCCACCTGCCGAGGCAGCTATCAAGTCTGCAGTTTCCCCACCGCAATGGGGACGCCTATCTACGTGATGCCACATTGGACGGGAAGGATTTCATGAAAGAAGAATCTGGCAAGTCGATTTTCGCGGCGACGCCTGAGAACTGCGGTGCTCTGGTGGCCTGGTTCCCGCAGGCACTGCTCTACGGGTTCTGGCACTCTCATCTGGGCAATAAGCGGGCGCAGACGAAGCACGCTCGCGCCTGGGTGTCCGAGATCATCGGCTGGAAACCGGCATCAACGGAGATCCGGACCTTCGGCGTGAAGGGAGACCCTCTGAACCTGAGTATTGAGGAGGAGGTGAAGCTGGACACAGAAGACGATCAAACGAAATGGGAGATGGTTACCAGTGAAAAAGCTCCTGGAAACAGGAATACGAAAGAGAAGAAGAAAAAGCTGTCCAAGATTGGCCATGGGCAAGTGCCGTTCACGGACAAGGATGCTGCGCTGGGGCCTGTCTCGTTCTCCCGCATTACGCAACGGGCAACCCTGTCTTTTGCCCAGTTACGGCGGCTCCATCTCGGACAGGGGGCATCTGACGACGCCAATACAGCGATGCGGGCACTGCTGGTGGCCATGGGGTTACATGCCCACCAACTGGCCTTCGGGCATGGGTTTGCCCTGCGCTCTGGTGCGGCGTTAAGACCCAGGAGAACGGTCCTCACCTGGCTGGGGGCAGACGCGGATGAAGAGTGCGCGCCTAGCAACGCCAACGACACCCAAGCTCTGCTGGAATCCGCCCGTTCCCATGCCGAGTCGGCCGGCGTGCCGCTGGACGGTTGGGGCCAAGTGCCCACCATCCTGTTGCCCAAGGACAACCTGAAGAAGGCCATCGCTTCCACATGGCCGGAGTTGGCTGACTGATGTTCACCGTTTCAGTGGAGTTCCTGCACGGAACGTTCCGTGCCGACCCTGACGGGACAGCCAACACTGGCCAACTGCGTCATGGGGAATGGCCGCCATCCGTGTCTCGCCTGTTTGCTGCCCTGGTTGCCGCGGACGGCACCAGGGAGCGCTGTCGGGTCACAGACGGCTCTGAACTGGAATGGTTTGAGCATTTGCCGCCACCGGCTATCCATGCTGCTCAGCAGATCCATCACCAACCGCTCTGTGATCGATATGTGGTGAAGAACGCCAAGGGGCCAGCTCAGAAAACACACCAGGAGTACGTTGCCCGAGAAGGCGCAATGAGTCGCCCGGGCGTTCGGATTGCGTTGTGCCAGCCCCGTGTGGTCTATCGGTGGGATGTGGCGTCGCCCTCCGCCGCAACGCTTCAGGCACTGCGGCGCCGTGCAGCACGGGTTGGCTATCTGGGCACATCCGACTCGCCAGTGCGTGTACGCATTGCAACGCAAGTGCCTTCGGATTGTCCGGAGCAGGTCTTTGTGCCGGATCAGCGGGGTGACGCCGTAATCAGTGTTGCCCGGCCGGGCGACATTCAGACCCTGGACAGAATGTACGACCAGTGGTGTGAGCGGGGCGCTGCGGTCGCTCGGCTGCAGTTTCCTTCCCTGCGGCACAACGTAGCCTATCGCTCACCCGGCGCAACCCCGCCGGATGACCGGGGCGAGGTGGTGGCGTGGCTGCGTCTGGGCACTCCTGTTTCCGGGCGCCGCATCAGCGCCTTGACGCAGTGCTTCAAGGAAGCGGTCCTGAGTCAGCATCAGCGGATCCACGGTGATTCTCCCGCCGTCCTCCATGGCCATGGCTGTGGCAGCCATGGCTACGAGATTGCCCGTTACTGCCCACTGCCGGACGTGGGTTGCAAGTACTCCCGTGGTCGCATTTATGGACTGGCGCTCTGGATGCCACCGGGGTCCGATGGGGCAACTCGCCGCCAGGCGCGGGATGCCGCCCGCTCCATCCGTCATCTCCGTGGCAGGGGCATTGACGTTGCCGTGGCTCCCCGGGACGAGGACGAGCGACGACCGTTTGCTGCCCATCCGGAACGGTGGACTTGTCAAGCCCGCCATTGGGCAACGGCCTTCCCGGCCATCTACGAGCGGCGCCGCACTCTTGACCTGCCGGAAATAACGTTGTGGTGCCAACATGCGGGGCTTCCAGAGCCGGTTGCCTTCTGTTCATCACGCACGCCTCTCGTGACCGGCGCATTGGACTTGGCGCCCGTTGAAGTGAACCGACCGGGAAGACCCGGACTTCCCTACTCCCATGTGGAATTATGGTTTGCCGAGCCTGTGGCGGGTCCGGTCGTCATTGGTTCCGGGCGCCAGCGGGGCTTCGGGCTCTGTGTGCCGTGTGACCGGGAGGATGCCGCCCGATGACAGCGCCCCTGCCCACCTTCCCGGAGTTCTACCGAGCGGTCAACGGCCGTGATCCCTTCCCGTGGCAGAGCCGCCTCGCCAACCGTCTTTCCACGGCTGGGACGTGGCCTGAAGAGATTGGAGTGCCAACTGGCATGGGCAAGACGGCCTGCCTTGAGATCGCAGTCTGGTGGCTGGCTTCGCAAGCCGACCGTGTGCCGGAAGAGCGAACTGCGCCAACACGGATCTGGTGGGTGGTGAACCGCCGACTGCTGGTGGATTCGACGGCGGAACAGGCCAGGGCACTTGCAGAGAAACTGGTTGCCTCCCAACGCAGCAGTGGCTTGGAGGGCAATGGAAAACCGGATTCGGACGCTCTTGCCCTGGTGGCTGAACGGCTGTGCCCCCTCTCGGCTGGCCGTGGTGAACCACCCCTCAAGGTGATCTCCCTGCGGGGCGGTCTTGCCTCCCGCACGCCCACCGATCCATCCTGTCCCACCGTGATTCTGTGTACGTTGCCCATGTACGGTTCACGGTTGCTGTTCCGTGGCTACGGGTCGAGCCTCCGCGCCGTGGACGCTGCCATGGCCGGAACCGATAGCTTGGTGCTCCTGGACGAGGCCCATCTGGCGCGCCATCTGCGATCACTGGTGGTCGCCTTGGGAGAGTGCATGACCGGTGCGCAGCCACTGCTGAACAACCAACGGTCAACGGCAACGGTGGTAACGCTGACGGCCACGGGTGATCCTGATCCCGCCAGCAGCAGGAGTCGATTTGATCTGGACGATGACGACAAACGCCATGGGGTGATCCAGAAACGACTGGACGCGACCAAGCGGCTGGAGTTGATCGAGGCAGAGGGAGACATTGCCCGTCACCTGGCCGAGGGGACAATTCGCCTGATGGAGGAAGCAGACCGACCGGCGTCATTCCTGGTGTTTGCCAATACGCCAAGAACTGCACGGGAGGTATTCAACCGCGTCAAGAAAGAGACACGCAAGAAAGCTCCTGAACCGGATCTACAACTCCTGACCGGCCTGACGCGGGAACGGGAAGCCGAGCGCATCCGTAAGCACATCCTGGATCGCGAGCAGGGAATGGCTGCAACACGGTCTGCCACTACCCCTCGTGAGCGCCATCTGGTGGTCGTTGCAACCCAGACCCTGGAGGTGGGGGCCGATCTTGATGCCGAATACCTGATCACCGAAGCCTGTGGTGTTCGTGCGCTCACCCAGCGTCTCGGCCGGCTGAACCGCCTCGGCAACCACAACCATGCCCGTGCTCTCTACATTCATGTGCCACCGGAGAGACGTCACGGAGGCAAGTGGCCGGTGTATGACAAGGAGCCTGAAGACGTGCTCCAACGGCTCAAGGATGCCCAGAAGCAAGCGGATGAAGATCAAACGGTCAACCTTTCCCCCCGGCGGGTGGCTGAAGTGCTGGGGCCGCCCGGTGACGACCCTGGCCGCGCACCTGAAGTGTTGCCGGGGATTCTGTGGGAATGGGTCAAGACCACCACACCCCCTGAGGGGGAAGCGCCGGTGGAGCCCTACTTCAGCGGGATAGCGAGCCCTCAATACACCGTCTCAGTCATCTGGCGGGTCCATGTGCCGGAACCGGGCCGGCGTTTGTGGCCACGGGCGAAGGATCGGGAAGCGGTGGATATTGCCCGCCATGAGTTTCAGGCTGTTCTGACTGATGACGAACCCATTCATCGCCTTGGGAGCGACGGCGTCACCGTGGAAACGATAGGGAAGGCGGATCTTCGCTCTGGCGACCGGGTTGTGCTGCCCACAGATCGTGGTCTGCTGGACGAATTCGGCTGGAACACTGACGCGCCTGGCCCGGTGATGGATATTTCCCTGGCTGGCCAGGGCCTTCCCCTGGACCCAACGGCAATCAAGCGCTTATGCGCCATCGATCTCACCAGCGAGATCAAGAAGGCGCTTGGCACTGAAGACGATGAGACAGACGAGCTTGACGAGGCGGAACAGGACCAGGCAATCATCACGATTCTGGAGGTGATCCGGGCCGTGGAGACTCCACAGGGTTGGGACCCAACGGAATGGAGCAACTTCACTGATTCCCTGGAGCCGTCAGTCGTGGAATCCAGAAGGGAAGTACCGAGATTGAGGGTGAGGAGTCCGCAGCCGGAAGGAGACACCCCTATTGACGACTTTGACGAGAACTCGCTTGTGGAGTCTGTGAGCGCTTCCAATCGAGAGCTTGCAACGCTTGCAGGGCATGGGCAGGCGGTTGGGGGTCAGTCGCAGATGGTGGCCGAACGGGTTGGGCTTCCAATGGGCCTGTGCAAGGTGGTGGAGCGTGCAGCCCGTCTGCACGACATGGGCAAGGCCGACCGGCGTTTTCAGCTCTGGCTGGATCCTGAAGATAAAAATGGCGTGGCCATGGCCAAGTCGGACGAACCGCGGCGTAAGTGGGAAACCATGCGTGTTCAATCCGGATGGCCCCGTGGTGGGCGTCACGAGGATCTTTCCGCCCGCTTGGTGCTTGCGTGGCTCCAGCAACAACCCGACTGGGGCACCCCCATTGAGCGGGACCTGCTGGTGCATCTGGTGATCAGTCACCACGGCAAAGGAAGGCCCCTTGTGCCTCCGGCGGCAGACGGCACAGGGGAACATGTACGTGGTGTAATTGACGGGGTTGCCGTTGAAGCCTCAGCCGATCTTGCCAGGATCGATTGGGAGCAACCTGCCCGTTTCCGGCGACTCAACGATCACTTTGGCCCTTGGGGATTGGCGCTGCTGGAGGCAATTGTCATTCGCTCGGATCACGCCGTGTCGGCCAGCATGAGCGGAGTGAGAACGTCATGGAAGTGATCTGCCAGGGGTTGCCGGCTTTCTGGATCAACGGCTGGCTGGCCGCCGTCGGAGCGACCGTCCTTGATGATCGGATTCGGCTGCACTGGACAACAAGCGATCATCTGGCTGTTCTCTCAGCGGCTGATTGTGATCCCGTGGCCGCTCTTGTTGAAACCTGGCCGAAGCAAGCGCTGCTTGAGGACCTGCCGATAGCCGAACAATGGCAGGGGGCGGGAGTTCTCCAGCGGAAGGTTCCGGTTGCTTCGTTTCAAGAACGGGTGCGCGTCGCGAGAAAGCACGGGAATGCCCATTTATGGACGTTGTCGTCCACAATGACCGACCTGAGTCTTGACAAGAATGGAGAGGTTGCCCATGCACCCTTTGATCCTTCCGGTCCAGGCACGATCAAGTGGTTGCATCATCGCTTGTCAAGGGCTCACGCACACGTGAGGCAACCTTCGGCGCAACGGATCCGGGCTTCCCTGACGGGTGAGGCGCCAAGGGTGCAAGACAACGGACTCGGCTTTGATCCGGCAAGGATCGGCTCGCAAGCCGACAAAACAGATGCCTACACAGACCCCGTTGTGGAAGTGATGGCGTTTTTTGGGCTCTCCCTGCTGCCCATGCGTGGTCGCGGTGTAGACGGTTCGCTTGCGTCCAGGACCTATGCCGATGGAGGACGCCAGCGGGGATGGCGGAAACCGGCTGGTTCTCGGGGAGCCACCCGCTTTCATTGGCCGGCATGGGGCCAACCCCTGAACGTTGACGGTATCGATGCCCTCCTGGACCTGTGGAGTCCAGACAAGCAAAAGCGATGGTCACCACTTGGTGTCCACGCTGCTTGGCTGAGTGCCAGATATGAAGCTCTGAGCACGAGCGATCCCACGAAGGCCTATGGATCGGAGCGACTATGACTGTTGAACCCGTTGTGCCGATTTCCGCCATCGAACACTTTGCCTACTGCCCAAGGCAATGTGCCTTGATCCACTGTGACGGAGTGTGGAGCGACAACGAACACACCGTCAGGGGAACCCGCGCCCATCGCCGCGTTGATAGCGGCAAGCATCGCCGCGAACGGGGACGGTTGGTGCTTCGCGGCATTCCGCTGTGGTCGGAGGTTCTGGGATTGTCCGGGCGTGCCGATGCGGTTGAAACCGCTGACAATGCCGTATGGCCGGTGGAGTACAAGGCGGGCGTGCGCCATGGCCATACAGCCGACCTCCAGTTGTGTGCCCAGGCGCTCTGTCTCGAAGAGATGCTTGATGCTGAGATCCCTCACGGCTACGTGTGGTACGGAGGACCGAGACGACGCCTGCGGGTGGATTTCACCACGGCACTGCGCAACGAGGTGTGCGGCATCGTTGGGGAGATCCGCGAACAACTGCTGACCGGACATCTACCCGCCGCCGTAGATGATGAACGCTGCAACGCCTGCCAACTCCTGCATCACTGTCTTCCACAGTTGGCGAACGCACCACGGAAAGTGCGCAGCTACCTCAAGGACGTGGTTTTCGGATGCGCTACCTGAGTACGGTCTATGTCCGGCAGCATCGCGCCCGGGTGCAATGTCGACGCGGGTCCCTGCTGGTGTCGTCGACAGAGGGGAGCCAGCGCATTCCCATCGAGGCCATTGATGCCCTGGTGGTGCTGGGTGGCGCTCAGATTACCATGCAGGCCATTGATGCCTGTGTCCATCGTGGCGTGCGTGTGGCTGTCTTGAAAAGGAGCGGTTCTGTCCGTTTCACCGTCAACGCTGCAACAGGCGGCAATGTCCATTTGCGGAGTGCGTTGTTTCAGGCGGCCATGGACCCATCACGGTCTTTGGACCTGTCCAGGGCCATTGTGGCCGCCAAACTGCAAAACAGTGGAATCGTGGTCAGCCGCTGGTCGCGGGATGAAAAGAACCCCGAGAAGAGCGACAGTCTGGCGGAACGCAGTGAAATGATACGGGATCGAATCGCCCGCCTTGCTGAGGCTGAGACCGGTGATCATGTGCGCGGTATCGAGGGTGATACTGCCAGGATCTACTTCCGGGCGGTGGGTGAAGTGCTCGCGTCGAGCCCGTTGCCGTTCACCACGAGAACCCGACGACCGCCTCGAGACCCAATAAATGCCATGCTCGGATTCTGCTACGGATTGCTGGTGACAGAGTGCGTCGGCGCTTTGGAGAGCGTGGGCCTGGACCACCAGATGGGCTTCTTCCATCGCCCGCGCTCAGGCCGACCTTCCCTTGCCCTCGATCTTGCTGAAGAGTTTCGCGCTTTAACCGACCGGTTCGTGGTGTCGTTGGTGCGACGACGGCAGATATACCCGGACAGCTTCGAGCAGACACCAGGGGGTGGCGTGTATCTGGGCGACGATGCCCGGACGCAACTGCTGACCGCATGGGAAGAGCACAAGGAGGCCGAGATCCAGCATCGGCTCCTGGGCCGGCCAGTGGGCCGGTGGGCGCTGCCATCGGTTCAGTCCACATTGCTTGCACGCCATTTACGGGGTGACCTTCCCGCCTACCCTCCATTTGTGCTTCCTTGACCGATGGATGTTCTGCTCACCTACGACATTGCCGACACCAGCAAGAGCGGCGGCACCCGGCTCAGACGCCTTTCTGCTATCTGCGAGCGGTACGGTCAACGGGTACAGCTTTCCGTCTTTCAGTTCCGGTTCTCCCCAACGCGGCTGGCGCGCCTGATCAGCGAAGTGGAGGACGTGATTGACCACCAACGGGATTCGGTCATTTTGTACCGTTTCCCTGACAACATCGAAAAGTTTGCCAACCACCTTGGCCGCCCTCCGCAAAAAGGGCCTGGTGAGCCCTGGATGGTCTGACCCATGCGAACCTCCGGTGATTCTCCCGGCAAATCGCCCAACACGCCCCTGGATTGCGGTTTTTGTTGTTGGATCGATGTGTTTTGGTGTAGGATCGAAGTGCGCTGCTGCACTCTCCCTGCTTCTTCCCCAAGGCACCTCGAAAATTCCTTTTTCCACATGAACCAACCTGCTCTACTGGCTCATGGCTTCCTTCAAGACTGCCTTTCTCATCGTGAAATGGCAGTCTACGAGAGCAGTTTGCCCAGTTTTGCGAGTTGGTTCTCAAAGGCTCGGTTTTCTGATCCACATGAGGAAGTATCCCCCTCCCCCATTGGATTAGCAGTGTCGCCGGGGTTTCGGCCCCGGCCTTCGTTGAGCGC
>VXWH01000201.1:20182-25473 GCA_009836025.1 Synechococcus sp. SB0668_bin_13
GTGTCGCCGGGGTTTCGGCCCCGGCCTTCGTTGAGCGCCCATGGATTCGCATGGTGCCCTCGTTGCGGTCACCGTGTCGCCGGGGTTTCGGCCCCGGCCTTCGTTGAGCGGCGGTGGTGCTGGAGAGTGAGCCCACGGCTGATGTGAGTGTCGCCGGGGTTTCGGCCCCGGCCTTCGTTGAGCGCTGCCGGAGGACACCCTGAACGCCGTCCGCCAGTACGGTGTCGCCGGGGTTTCGGCCCCGGCCTTCGTTGAGCGAGCAGGGTTTGGCGTTGGGGTGGAGGCAGGCATGGGGGTGTCGCCGGGGTTTCGGCCCCGGCCTTCGTTGAGCGCTGATCAACGCGCTGCTGGCGGGGGACGGCACGGCCCTGGTGTCGCCGGGGTTTCGGCCCCGGCCTTCGTTGAGCGAGCAAGACCGTGGACGAAACCTTCGAGGCTGTGGCCCGGTGTCGCCGGGGTTTCGGCCCCGGCCTTCGTTGAGCGACCATCGCGGACGCCGGCAGCGTGACGGTGACGGTAACGGGTGTCGCCGGGGTTTCGGCCCCGGCCTTCGTTGAGCGGAGACAGTCAGCCATGAAAGGGTCTCCATGAGCCAGCAGGTGTCGCCGGGGTTTCGGCCCCGGCCTTCGTTGAGCGCGGAGTTCCCTGCCCCACCTGTCATCTCACCCGCTCAGTGTCGCCGGGGTTTCGGCCCCGGCCTTCGTTGAGCGACCACCTTGGCGGCAGACGCCATGGCCCGCTGGCGGCGGTGTCGCCGGGGTTTCGGCCCCGGCCTTCGTTGAGCGCCGTGCGGTGGCGGGCAGCGTACACGGGGTGGAATCGGTGTCGCCGGGGTTTCGGCCCCGGCCTTCGTTGAGCGACCGCGCCATGGCCATCCCCTTCTTCAACAGCTTCCTGGTGTCGCCGGGGTTTCGGCCCCGGCCTTCGTTGAGCGCCCTTGAGCGCGTGGGGTCTGGCGACCTGACGGAGGGTGTCGCCGGGGTTTCGGCCCCGGCCTTCGTTGAGCGGCGCAAGCTGCTGTGCCTGGCCAGTGACGGGACGCTGACGGTGTCGCCGGGGTTTCGGCCCCGGCCTTCGTTGAGCGACCACGTGCAGCTTGCTGGTCAGTCCCCCCTTCGTCGTGTCGCCGGGGTTTCGGCCCCGGCCTTCGTTGAGCGCACCTGGGTTCGGTTGGATGCCGTTGGTTTTCTGTGGAAGTGTCGCCGGGGTTTCGGCCCCGGCCTTCGTTGAGCGTCCAGGGGCGCCTGCCCAGCTTGACGTGGTATCAGGGTGTCGCCGGGGTTTCGGCCCCGGCCTTCGTTGAGCGGGCACCGGCTGGGGGACTCGCCCCTGGCGGTGAGAAGGTGTCGCCGGGGTTTCGGCCCCGGCCTTCGTTGAGCGAGATTCCAGCCGGGCATTGGCCGTTGCCTTTGAGGCGTGTCGCCGGGGTTTCGGCCCCGGCCTTCGTTGAGCGTCTGCACGATCCGGGATGGCCATGACGACAGTCGGACAGTGTCGCCGGGGTTTCGGCCCCGGCCTTCGTTGAGCGTGCGACCAGGCGGCGATGAGGGTGATGGACCGGATGGTGTCGCCGGGGTTTCGGCCCCGGCCTTCGTTGAGCGATGGACACCCGTGACGCCTGTCAAGGGGTGTTACATTGTGTCGCCGGGGTTTCGGCCCCGGCCTTCGTTGAGCGCTCAATCCCTGACCTTGCCGCCGCGCTCTCTTGCGAGTGTCGCCGGGGTTTCGGCCCCGGCCTTCGTTGAGCGGTGTTTTTTCGCCGCATCGCCATGGGGCTGGCCGACGGTGTCGCCGGGGTTTCGGCCCCGGCCTTCGTTGAGCGTCCGTACGTCCCTCCGTTTCCCCTCCATCTGCTATGGGTGTCGCCGGGGTTTCGGCCCCGGCCTTCGTTGAGCGCTTCTGCCGTGCGGGCAGCGTGGTGGCTCACTAGCTCGGGTGTCGCCGGGGTTTCGGCCCCGGCCTTCGTTGAGCGCACCTCGCCCCTGAAGGTGACGACGTGCAGCCCGATGTGTCGCCGGGGTTTCGGCCCCGGCCTTCGTTGAGCGTCAATCCCAAGCTCAAAGAGTGTTTGGACCTGTATTCGAGTGTCGCCGGGGTTTCGGCCCCGGCCTTCGTTGAGCGCTGTCTAGGCGCACGGCCCTGCCTGGATGGGTGGCCCTGTGTCGCCGGGGTTTCGGCCCCGGCCTTCGTTGAGCGAGGGCATGCTCGAAGTCCTGCCACATCTCCGGATCGTGTGTCGCCGGGGTTTCGGCCCCGGCCTTCGTTGAGCGAATCAGTCTACCTGCTTCATGCGGCGATGAGGGTGATGGTGTCGCCGGGGTTTCGGTCGGGGGTGTTGTTCCGCCTTCCGAGCTTGAGCACCACGCCACACCGGGGATGGCCGGTGTCGCCGGGGTTTCGGCCCCGGCCTTCGTTGAGCGATCCCGCGCCGCGGATGATCTCGCGGACGGGCAGCGTGTCGCCGGGGTTTCGGCCCCGGCCTTCGTTGAGCGGGCCGCCACACGCACCAGGTGGGTGCGGCCTATTGCGCGTGTCGCCGGGGTTTCGGCCCCGGCCTTCGTTGAGCGGGTAGAGAGGGAGTCATGATGATGGAGTGAACGTTTGGTGTCGCCGGGGTTTCGGCCCCGGCCTTCGTTGAGCGGGCAGAATCGGGACTGGAAGTCCGATGGCCTGGATTGTGTCGCCGGGGTTTCGGCCCCGGCCTTCGTTGAGCGGCCGTCACTGCCACACCGGGTGCTGGTGGTGGTGCATGTGTCGCCGGGGTTTCGGCCCCGGCCTTCGTTGAGCGGGGAGAGAGGTAGTCATGATGATGATGATGGAGTGGTGTCGCCGGGGTTTCGGCCCCGGCCTTCGTTGAGCGGGACCTAGGGTTGGCTGATTACTGGGATACTCCAGAAGGTGTCGCCGGGGTTTCGGCCCCGGCCTTCGTTGAGCGGGCCGCACCCTGGGCTGGGAGCCTGGTACACGTCTAGTGTCGCCGGGGTTTCGGCCCCGGCCTTCGTTGAGCGCTTCCGGTCCATTATATCCTGCGTCGCCAGTTGAGAGTGTCGCCGGGGTTTCGGCCCCGGCCTTCGTTGAGCGATGACCCAGGCGTTGTCTACCTTGTCCCATCCTGCCCCGTGTCGCCGGGGTTTCGGCCCCGGCCTTCGTTGAGCGGAGTCCCAGCGTGCTGACACTCTCTACCCTGGCACCAGTGTCGCCGGGGTTTCGGCCCCGGCCTTCGTTGAGCGGGCAAGATTCGCCTCAGTGTGTCGGTCTGGCAGGAAGTGTGTCGCCGGGGTTTCGGCCCCGGCCTTCGTTGAGCGAGCCTGGGCCGGGCTGCCGGCGCGCCAAATAACGGCAGTGTCGCCGGGGCTAGAGACGGGCCTACGAACTCCGACAGAAGGACACGGGATGGGCCTTCGCCCATATGATCGGTTTCTTTATCTTTGGGCTTTACTACGCCAATCAGTCGACACACCATCACTCCTTTTCTTTACCTGATTGGGCTAGGATCTTTAGTCTACATCTTGTTGGTCATCGTCTTTGGCGAGGATAAAATCGGAGGAGCTTTCGGACTCATCCTTGTTAATCCCATTGCAGCGAAGATCGGGATCAATCAGGCCCGCAACCATGCCCGCCTCGTTCTGGAGACCGGGGACTGATCAATCTGATGTGCTGGACGGGTTTTTCTTCACGCTCCCAAGGGCAATCCGTCAGGCTATGACTTGCTGATGCCACAGCCTGGCCCCCATGTCCCCGTCCATTGTCCTGCCGTCCACCCTGCTGCTGACCCTGTTGCTGGCCACGGGTCTGGTGTTTTTTCTGCGGGCCTCCAGCAAGGACCGCACCATGGCCATGGTCATCAGCAGCTATCGTCCCTCGTTGCAATTATTGCGTGACCTGGACAGTTGGCTGGCGGAGCGGGGCTGGCAGGTGGTCCGCACCCGTCCGGAACAGCGCCACCTGGTCTATGAGGGCCATGTGGCCGCCAGCATTCCCCTGGCCGTGTTGCTGGCGTTCCTGGGGTGTTGTGGCGGCGCGGCGCTGGGGCTGGTGATCGGCCAGGTGCTGCCCGGAAGCGATCCATGGCCCCTTGCTCTGGGCTTGGTGGGATTGGCGGCCGCGCCCGTCTATCTGCGCCGCGCCCAACGGCGTGAGCGGTTGGAGATCCGGTTGCTCACGCCCGATCAGGTGGTGCCCTGTCGTCTGGTGATGCGCGTCCATCGCGATGAACTCCTGGCGGTGGAGGCTGAGTTGGAGAAGACCTTGCAGTTGCGGCTTACCCCTTGCACAACTGGAATCCCGCTTGAATAATTCAGCGCAGGCCTGTTGTTGGCGCCTGTGCTTTTCCGTCCCGCCCTAGCTTTTGTCCTGCTGCTGATCAGCCCGGTTCCCCTGGCCCAGCCGTTGTTGGCGCAGGCGGCCCTGCCGCCGCGGCCCTATGGGCAGTTCCTCAGGGTGAAAGTCAACACGGGGGAACGCTCACGGCTCACGGTGAAGAAGAATTGGCTGGGCAAGCGGCGACTCAATCCCACCGTGCCCATCCTTGTGCTGGCGGGCCATGCGGACTCCCAACGGATGAGCGGGTCTGGCACCAACGGCTATGCGGTGGCCGTCAGGGGTGCGCGCCCCATGCAGCCCGGCATGACCGATGAGACCTTCTGGAACCTGAAAACAGCCCAGCGCATTGCCAGGCTGGGCAGGCAGCGGGGCCTCGATATCCGCTTCTATGACCCTGGCGTACGCACCATCTACAACGCTGACGACCCACGCACCAACTGGAGCACGGGCAGACGCCATGTGCAGGCGGGAGGCTATGCGCTGGAGATTCATTACGACGCCTACGGCCGTGATGGCTATGGCTCCGGCGTCATCCCCCGGGTGTATGGGGGGCAAACCGTCATTGATGAGCACCTGGCGAAGGAATTCGGCTCCTTCCCTTATGACTTCCGGGGGATGCTCGGCGCCCCCAAGCGGGGCATCACCATGTTGGAAGTGGGCAAGCTGGAAGGGGACCTGGAGAACAAGCTGCGGAATCCCGCCACCCGGGACGGTGCCCTCAACACCCTTGCCGATCGGGTGGTGAACACCATCGCCCAGGCCCTTGGCGTGCCTGAGCCCTTTTTCCAGATGCCATCGCTGCCCACCTTGCCCGCCAATAGGGCAACGGCCAGCCAGCAACGTTCTCTGCCAGCCCAAATCCCGCCGCCGCCAGCCATCGAACGTCACCCGCTGGCAGTCACCCGTTACCCGAGTTCTGGATAAGGGGACCAGAAAAGGTCGCGGCTTCCCCATCGAAGCCATTGCCC
>VXWH01000075.1 GCA_009836025.1 Synechococcus sp. SB0668_bin_13
ACTATGAAACATTTGTCTTGTATCGGTCCGCATTTGGCAAGCAGCCCCCAGCCGACATATGGCCCCACTCCAAAACTGCCCTGGAGTACAGGTCCAGAGTTCGGGCGGACGTTGTCAAGGCGTGGAGCGGAGAGGATGCAGAATTTGATCGCAGACGCCCAAGACTGCTACCACAGGTGACGCAAGAACGTGGAGATGAGGAAGTGTATGCAGAAGTGAAAAATCTAGAGAAGACTATCAAGGATCACACCAGGAAAATAACGGACGACTGGGAGCAGCTTGGAAGGCACTGGAAGCAGATAAACGTTGCCTTGAAGCAGCAGAACCAGAAGAGGCGAGCCATCCTAATCTCTCTGGTCGCCAAATGGACATTCTCTTTAATGAAGGTGGTATGTAGCTGCGCTATTATTCTTTTGGCTACGGTATTTTTATCATCTTTTTGATTTTGATTTCCGTTGCTGGCGGCAGTGGGAGAGGGGGGGCTTCTTTCTGCAGCGGTGGTTGCGGCGGTGGTGGTGGTTGCGGCGGCTAGCCTGTTGCAAATATGCCCAGGAATGGCGGAAGGAGAATCTGGTCTGGAGTTCCAACCCCAACCGGAGATCTGGATCAGGGGACCAGGAAAAGTCGCAGCTTCTCCATCCAGCCATTGTCCACTAACCCATTGCCGCCTCTCCTTCGTCCTTCCCGCGAAAGCGGGAATTCATCGATTAGACCGGCGCCAGGAAGGCGAGGTGCTCCGGCGTGGTGCGCCCGCTGGCTCCTTATCGCTGCCACAACATAAAACTCCTTGTGTCAAGGCTGGACAAAGTAAAATGCTGTTACACAAACGGGTCGGTCCATCACTCAACTCCTCATTTAACAAGCTCGATTCATGCATGGACTTGGAGTACACCCGGGGTATGCCGCGCCAGGCAGCATAGATTCGGCACCGGGATGGCGGATGCTGGCCTTGTGCGGCCAACTCTGCGGAAGTGCTCGGGGATTTGCTCTGCAATCCTATTGCAACATTGGCAGATGGGCTTTCCCCTCCCTCGGCTCACCCCCACCTGCCGGGCGGTCAGATAGAAGAGAATGGGGATCCACCATGACCTTAACTCGAGTTCCGGATGTGGGCTTGCTCCCATTCACCCCTGGGCTGGCGTCTCCCGTTGCCCCAGCAGATGGGTGAGATAGGCCCCGGTGGCGCCCCCCACAAACCCCAATACATTGCGGGTGATGGGAAGCCAGTCCGTGGTGCGGCTCAACACAGGCCCCAGGCCAAAGATGATGAACATCACCCCCCAGAGGGGCGCCAGCAGCAACACCCAAGTCCAGGCAACGGGGCTGCTGCTCCTGGGGCGGGGGTGGGCCGCGAAGCCAGCCACCACTCCCCCCACCATGGACAGGATGAAGGTGAGCACCCACTGCTCCTGGGGCAGACCCGGCACCACCCGGCAACCGCCACGCACCAGACAGGTTTCCACCGCCGCCAGGGCATCCCGGACGGCCCCGTCCTCCCCATGGTCACGCACGTAATACTGGTTGCCAAAACGGGTCTGGAGTTCCACCCAGTAGTTGCGGGGCAGCAAGGCAAACATGGCATCCCCCACACTGAAGTTGAGCAGGTTGCCGCCACGGGGGTCGGCGATGAGCACCAGGCTGCGTTCATCCACACCCCAGAAATCCTTGACCGCCAAACCGGGGGTGCGGTCGTATTGGGTCAGCACCCGCAGCTTCCACCCACTCCGGGCTTCCACGGCATCCAGGTCCTCCACCAGGGCTTCCCGCTGCATGGGGGTAAAAACACGGGCCAGGTCGATGACCGGGGTAGCCTCATCGGGCAGTAACTCGGGGTTGTTGGCGCCATGGGCCGGGGAGACCCAAGTGGAGAGGGCCAGGATCAGGGTCAGGACCAAGGTTAAGGCACGGGGCACGATTCGGTGGGCAGGAGAAACAATTCTCTTGCAGATTCAATGCCGATGGGGCAGGCTGCCTCAACGATTCCACAATGTTCCCTTACCTTTCAAGGCCGGGTCACGCCTCAAAGCAAGTCCCTTCGCGTCATTGCTGCAGAAACGTTGCATCACCCAGGCCAAGCGCACCAAAGTACGGAGTTGGCTCGCTGCAGCAGGCAACATCCTCTTGCAACAATCTGTCCGTGATACGGACAAGGCTCTTCCTGGTTGGCGGACGGTGATGGCATCCAAAGAGCAACGCTGGTAACCAGTCCATTTCCGATGTTGCCAGCGCTGATGTCCTTTGCCGTCACTGGTCCTTGAGGTGGGAGACTGAGGGGGTGATGAGCCTGGTCCATGTCAACCAAGTCAGTGAGTGTTCTGGGCTCAACGGGGTCCATCGGCACCCAGACCTTGCAGATTGCGGCGGAATTCCCGGAACAGTTCAAGGTGGTGGCCCTGAGTGCCGGCCGCAACCTGGGCCTGTTGGAGCAGCAGGTGCGCCGGCACCATCCCCAGGCGGTGGCCCTGGCGGCGGCGGAACTCCTGCCCAGCCTGCGGCAACGCCTCGCTGATCTGCACCCGCAACCGGAGTTGCTGGCGGGGGCCGAGGGGGTGGCGGCAGTGGCGGCCTGGCCCGCAGCGCAGCTTGTGGTGACGGGAATCGTGGGCTGTGCAGGACTGCTGCCCACCATGGCGGCCATTGAAGCCGGCAAGGATCTGGCCCTGGCCAACAAGGAAACCCTCATTGCGGCGGGGCCGGTGGTGCTGCCCGCCCTGCAGCGCAGCGGCAGCCGTCTCCTGCCGGCGGATTCCGAACACTCCGCCATCTTCCAATGCCTCCAGGGCACCCCCCAACCCCGTCACGCCCAACTCTCAACAGGAGTGCCCACCCCAGGGCTGCAGCGGATTCTGCTGACGGCATCCGGGGGGGCCTTCCGTGGCTGGGAGACGGCTGCGTTGCAGAAGGTGACCGTTGCCGATGCCGTCCAGCATCCCAACTGGTCCATGGGCCGCAAGATCACGGTGGACTCCGCCACCTTGATGAACAAGGGTCTGGAGGTGATCGAGGCCCATTACCTTTTCGGGCTGGGGTTCGACGATATCGAGATCGTGATCCACCCCCAGAGCATCATCCATTCCCTGGTGGAGCTGGCGGACAGTTCCGTTCTGGCCCAGTTGGGATGGCCGGACATGCGCCTCCCCCTCCTCTATGCCCTCAGTTGGCCGGAGCGATTGCCCACCCCCTGGCGCCGTCTGGATCTGGCGGCCATCGGTCAACTCGGTTTCGAGGCGCCGGATGCACGGAAATATCCCTGCATGGACCTGGCCTATGCCGCCGGTCGGCAAGGGGGCACCATGCCCGCAGTCCTGAATGCCGCCAACGAACAGGCCGTGGCTCTGTTTCTGGAGGAGCGCATCCATTTTCTGGATATTCCCCGCCTCATTGAACGGACCTGTGACCAGCACCGTCAGGATTGGCGCGGGGCGCCGGATCTGGACCTGGTGTTGCAGGTGGATGGCTGGGCGCGGCAGAGGGTGAGGGAGTTGCAGGGGCAGGGGGTGGTGAGCGGCTGAGGTTCTTTTAGAACGCCTCAAAAATCGCCTTCCCCGCTTAAAAGGCCTGCTGGTCCATCCAAAATCCCCTCCACAACTGACTTTCTCGTAGTGAGAGGGCATCCCCAACCCCATGCAGAGCATCCCAATCACATCCTGGCCTTATCCAGAATTCGGATATCAGGTAGTCACGCAGCGAATCGCGACTTGCACCATGACCAGTAACAGTGTTACGGTGTAACATAGCTAGTCCCGCCTTGTTACAGAAAGAATGGCAACTCGACAGAAGACTGGAACTCAAGCCGTACGAGTTACCAGCAGCAAGCTGGAAAAGCTCAGGGCCGTGCTGGTGCGGCATTGGGTTCCTGGGTTGGCCTCCAACGCCCCAGACCGAGCCCTCATTGATGCGGCACTGGACATCGCGATAGTAGCGCTCATGGACCATGAGACGATGGCTCGGCTCGCACGCGTGAGGAAAACGGTTCCTCCCGTCTTGCCGCCCATTCCTTTTGTGGATCAGAGTGACGGGTCACCCTTGATTGATGTCCAGCCATGTATCGAGGTTGACGGCGAGGCCGTTTTTCGCCGCTTGAGCGGAAGCGAAAACCAGGAGGAGAGCTAGTCCTGATGACGACGCCTACTGGAAGCATTGGCTCTTCTTGTCCCCATCATGCTAGGCAGAGTCTCCAGACAAAGCCGGATATCGACGCCTTGGGACCATGGTCGCTTGACACAGTCCACAATACAGATTGCGGATGTGTCTCGAAGGTGGTAGAAATCAGGAGAGGGTGATTCTCCGAGT
>VXWH01000124.1:0-11817 GCA_009836025.1 Synechococcus sp. SB0668_bin_13
CCATCCCTGCAATTTGCCCATGGCCACCACCGAGCCGGTGCAGGTGACGGCGCCCACCACAATGGAGAAGCCGATGGAGACCAGCACCAGCAAGCCGGGGGTGAGGCCGTCCCCCTTGGCGGCCAAAATGACCCCCAGGGCCACCAGGAGGGAAGAGAGGCCTCCACAGCCGTTGAAGAACGCCACGGTCTCCGGCATGGCGGTCATGGGGACCAGCCGGGCGGTGAGCGCCCCCAACGCCCCGCCCACGGCGGCGCCACCGGCAATCCAGACCCAGGTCACCGCAGTGGGCTGGGCATGGACCAGGAGACCAACAACAGCCAGTGCCATGGCGCTGGCGGCCAGTTGGTTGGCAGCCCGGGCAGAACGGATTCTGGACAGGCCCTTGATGCCGAGCGCCAGCAGGGCCACAGCCAGAAGATCCAGGACCGCTTGGAACAGCGCGGCAGAACTCATTGACTCCCTCCGGAGCGTTTGCCGCTGCTGCGAAACATGGTCAGCATTCGATCAGTCACCAGGAAACCACCCACCACGTTGAAGAGGGCAAATCCCAGGGACACCGAGCCCAGGCTCAACAGGAGAATGTTTTCTCCGGCCCTGGTGATCAGGGTGAGGGCCGCCAGCATGGTGATGCCGCTGATGGCGTTGGCGCCGGACATGAGAGGCGTGTGCAAGGTGGGTGGCACCTTGCCAATCAATTCAAGCCCCAACAGGCTGCCCAGGAGCAGAACCCAGAGCTGTTCCTGAAAACCGTCCATCACACGGACCTCGAAGCGTTGACGACGTCATCACGGTGGCAATGACCGTTATGGGTGAGCAGACAGTCCTTGAGCAACGGATCCTGGGGATCCAACTGCAACACCCCGTCCTGCAGGTACTGCTCCAGCAGCGCTGCCAGGTTGCGCCCGTAGAGGGAACTGGCATGGTAGGGGACCGTGCAGGGGAGATCACTGGCGCCAATGAGTTTGACCCCGTTGCGGTTGATGGTTTGACCAGGCACGGTTGCAGCGCAATTGCCCCCCTCATTGACGGCCAGGTCCACCACCACAGCCCCAGGCCGCATGCCCTCCAGCATGGCTTCGCTGATGAGGCGGGGAGCGCGGCGGCCAGGCACCTGGGCTGTGCAGATGACCACGTCGGCCAAGGCCAGTTGATCGGAGAGTTGCTGACGTTGAGCTGCAAGAAAGGCTTCTGAAGCCTGACCGGCATAGCCATTGGCTTCGGCAGGCTGCTCCTTCACCTGGGGCGGGCCGATGAAGCGGCCCCCCAAAGACTCCACCTGTTCCTTCACGGCAGGTCGAATGTCTGAGACGTAGACTACAGCCCCCAGCCGCCGCGCCGTGGCCACAGCCTGTAATCCCGCCACCCCTGCCCCGAGGATCAGGACCCGCGCCGGCTGCACGGTTCCTGCAGCAGTCATCAGCATGGGAAAGTAGCGATCCAGCGCGGCAGCCGCCAGAAGAACCGCCTTGTAGCCAGCGATATTGGCTTGTGAGGACAGGGCATCCATGGCCTGGGCCCTGCTGATACGCGGCAGCAGTTCAAGGCTCAGGGACGACAATTTGCGGCGATTCAACTGCTGCACCAGGGCCTGATTGCCGTAAGGCGCCAGCAGACCAATCACCGTACTGCCAGTGGCCATGGTCTCCAGGCGGCCATGGTCCGGTGCCCCGACACAGAGGGCCACGTGGCAGTGACGCCAACCATCCTCCACCAGGTCTGCACCTGCCTTGCAATAGTCCTGATCGCTGAACCCGGAGGCCTGGCCGGCCCCGGATTCCACAAGCACAACACAGCCCTTGCCCACAAGACGACGGGTTGTTTCTGGGCTGCCTGCGACGCGGGGCTCATCTGGTCGCCCTTCACGGGGAATCAGCACCGTGCAGGTGGAACCCGTTGACTGAAGCGGCACGAAACCGACACACAAAACAGCAAAATAGACAGACTGTGCTCAGATGGCTACCAACTGGCCTTCCCTTGCCGTCCATGACCATTCCCCCAGCGGTGGTCTCCCTCAGTCGCCAGCTTTGGCGTTGCCAGTGGCGGGCGCTGATGAACGGCCTTGCTCCAGCCGATGACAGGGGCAGTTTTCGCCGCCGACCCAGTTGTTTTCGTGAGACGCTGCTGGGCAGTGGCCATGATCAGGGGGTTCCCCGCCATGTGCTGATCGTCGGACAAAGCTGTCCCTGGGCACACCGCACCTGGCTGGTGCGTCAACTCAAGGATCTGGCGACTGTCATTGACCTGGCCGTGGTTCAGCCCAATCCCGCCACGGGCCGCTGGGTGTTTCGCGAACCGTTTGAAGGGGTCCAGCAGTTGTGGCAACTCTACAGGGACTCCAGCGCCGGACCAGGTGCGCGGGCCACGGTCCCTGTCCTGTGGGACCGCTACGAGGGGCGGATCATCAACAACGAAAGCGCTGACATTATTGGTCAGTTGGACAAGCTGCCTCCGGGACCCAATGCGGTCACCACCACACTCCGACCGTCTGAGCTGATTCCATCCATCCAGACCTGGTCCGAATGGCTTCAGAGTGACGTCAACGACGGTGTGTATCGCTGTGGCTTTGCGCGCACACAGGAGGCCTATCAGCGGGCGCTGGATGATGTCTTTGCCGGGCTGGACGCGGTGGAGCAGGCCCTGGCGGACGGGCGTCCCTGGATCTGTGGCGAGTTGTTGACCATGGTGGACGTACGCCTCTTCCCCACCATGGCCCGCTGGGAGGCGGCCTACCAGGACCTTTTCGGCTGCGGGCTGCGCCCTCTGTGGAGTTTTCCGTTTCTGTGGTCATGGCGCCGCCGCTTCTACCAACTGCCCAACGTGGCGGCAACCTGTCCAAGCGAGACCTGGCGTCAAGACTATTTCGGCAGCCTCTTCCCCTTGAACCCCTCAGGCATTGTCCCCCAAGCGCCGTCACTGGCCAGCCTGCTAGACTGGAATCCTCCCAACTCCCGATGACCACCCCCAGTCCGGCCACGATCAGCACAGCGGACCAGAGCGCAGGTCAGCTTCACCAAGGCATGTTCGGGACCTACCGCATCACGGCCGCCGACCGACGAGAAGTGATGGCCTACCGGATTTCCGTGCTCGCGCTGGCGGTGGCCCAACTGGGCTGCCTGGTGCAATGGACTTGGGCTGGAGCCGCCTGGATTGGCCCATGGCTTGTGGTCATGGCCGTTGCCTTGGGACTGGCGCTGCACTGGATCCACATTTACCTGCGCCCGCTCCATCAGGCGCTGCGGTTGCTCTGGCTGTTGGGGGTTGGCGGTGGCGTTGCTCTGGCCTATCAGGCGGGGCCAGCCCACATGGGAAACACTCTCCTGGCGCAACCCCTCTGGATCATGGCCGTTGGCCCCTACTTTGCCGCATTGACCGGATTGGGCTTCAAGGAGTTTTTCTGTTTCCGCCGCCTTGAGGCTGTGGGCGTGACCTTGCTGGTGCCGCTTTTACTGATGCTGGCCCTGCTGGGGGTGGTCCCGCTGGAGATGCAAGGCCCGTTCTGGTTCCTGGAGGCGGCGCTGTTGCTGGTGCTGGCTGCGGGCAAGTTCCGGTTGGATCCCGCGGCTGACGTTGGCGATAAGAGCGTGTTTCAGGAACTGGAGCACCGCCGCCGCAGTGTGCGTTGAACCTTGACCCATTGCCAGCCTAGAATGGCAAGAATCAACGCCCCACGGTCGAGATGGATTGCCCACAGGTTCACAGCATGTCCCTCGAACAACTCACCAAGGTGTTGATGGGCCTCAGCGAGGGAGAGGCCTGGATTCGCTTCAAACCCAAGCAAACCGTCAAGGTTTTGGGAGCCGAAGCGGCGGATGCCATTGAAACCATGCTGGGTGAAGCCGGCCGCAGCAGCAAGGCGCCCTATGAGTTGGGGACCAGGGTTCCCTTACGGGAGTTCAAGCTGGTGCTGTGCCGCGCCATTGCCGAGTCCCTGCTCAATCAACAGACCAGTGAGTGACTCTGGCGATGGCTGAGCGTTACGGGTTCCCGTAGGTCTGTGGGGAAAAGAATTCGGATTTCCTTCCTGAACGGCATGATCCAATTTGGGTGTTCATCACTAGCCTTCTAAAGACTTCGCTGCTCAACAAACCATGAAAACCATCGACGACCATATCCGCAAGGATGAGGACGAAATGCTCAAGGCCAAGGCCGAGGGCAGGGACGGCAAAGTCAGGCACCTGGAAGAGGAGCTTCGTGACCTGAAGGAGTACAAGCAGCATCATCCAGAAGATTCCCACGACCCCTCACCCCTTGAGGTCTATTGCGACAGTAACCCCGAAGCCCCGGAGTGCCGCATCTACGAGGACTGATCCGGAGCGGGAACTGCACCAAGGGCTTCACTGGGGGTGGCTGGCTTCTGCCCGAGCCTATGTTCCTGTTGGTTTTTTGTGCTGCCCACGAGAAGGGGATTTGCGTCCATGTCCGTGGTGCGTTCACCATCCACGGCTTGGTGGGGGCAGCGCCTTGGCGTGACGGGTGGTTGGGGTGCCTGCCCTTGCCTTGTGGGGCCACTGTGGATCCATGCTGAGCTGCCCAACGCTGGTGCTTATGGCCCCAAGTGACCGATTTTCCTGGCAGTTTTTCTGGCAAAAGTGACTGATCCAATGCGTGCCTATGGTTATGCCTGAACGTCAAGTCGTCCGTGTTCGAGGGGTCTGGAAGATCTTTGGAGGACGGGCTGAAGAGGCTTTTCAGGCCATCCAGCGGGACAATCGGCAGAAGGCTGAAGTGCTGGAGCGGTTTAGAGCCGTAGTTGCGGTGCGGGACGCGAGCTTTACCGTCGAGAGGGGGAAATCTTTTGCATCATGGGCCTGTCCGGGTCGGGCAAGTCTACCCTGGTCCGTCACATCAACCGCCTGATTCAGCCCACCCATGGCCGGATCCCGATCAACGGTCAAGACATCGGCGCCCTCTCGGCTGAGGAGCTACGCACTCTGCGGGCAAACCAGATCGGCATGGTATTCCAGAATCGGGAATCCTGCTCATGGACGAGCCATTCTCCGCCCTGGATCCCTTGATTCGCCGTGGTCTGCAAGATGAGTTCCAGGAACTGTCCCGTACAATGGAAAAGACTACAATTTTTATAAGCCATGATCTCGATGAGGCCATGAGAATGGGATCCCGCATTGGTATTATGAGAGATGGAGAAATGGTTAAGATCGGTACACCAGAGGACATCATTATCCATCCGAAAGATGGCTACGTGGCTGACTTTGTTCAAGACCTGTCGCGCCTGAAGCTGGTCTTGCCCACAGGATTATGGAACAGCCAGAAACCTATGACAAGGCCTATGACAACCTTGCTGATGTGGACACATGGCCCCAGGCTCATCCCAAGGCTGACCTTAGTTCTCTTGTAAGTTTGATCATTGGACAACAATGCCCCATCGCCATCCGCTCAGACGGAAAGCTGGCTGGGATTGTCACCAAAGACGCTCTGCTAAAGGGGATTCAGCGGCAGTCATCATGACAGCGCACGCACCGGGTCAAGGAGAAACAGTGCCACCAGAAATGCCACCAGAAAACAGCGACTCCCTGACTTCCTTCAAGGAGCTTGCTGGCCACAGAGGCGACTACTATGGCCAAACATCCCTTCGCATTCAGCAGGCGAGGCTACCCAGGCTCCACCTGAACACGTCTGCGCTGCTGGGGGCTTTCTCTGGGCTTCTCTGAGAGGGAACTGGCTCCTCTTCTGGATTGGCTTTGCCACCGACATGGCTGCAGCGCGGTCAACTTTGCACTTGTTCACAAGTACAATCAGGCTGCAGTCCAGGTCGCTGCTGATGGCAAGGATTTTCTCGTCCAGCGCTATGACGGCTGGAGTGATGCCCATCTGCAAGCCGCGCTGGTTCTGTTTGTTGCTGGTCGGCTGCTGCTGAGATGGTTGGCGGATCGTTTGTACTACCACCACTATGCTCGCTGGCGCGTCAACCGCTCTTTGCCCTCCGGTCAAGCAATCAGGCGACTGGGTGGGGATACTGGCAGTTCTGTTCATTGCACCCTTGACCATCTACCGTGCCTCCCAGTTCGCCCCTGATGAGCGAAGCTGCATCAAGCTCGCCCGCATGGTTCAGGGCTGAAGAGCCCATTCTTTTCTACTACTGGACGCCGGAATGGATCCACGCAGCCTATGATCTGGTCCCCCTGGAAGAGCCTGACCGCACGGAGGGTTGTGAAGATCTCAAGCTGGACCAGGAGGATTGGTTGGAGGCATCCACCTTCACCTGCAAGTACGATGATGAAAGGGCTTACGTGGCTTATCCCAAATCCCTTGAACAGCGCAATCCCGTTGTAGTCGGGTTCTTATCGCAAATCAAACTGGATGCTGGTGTTATCGATGAATGGATTCTCAAAATTGGCCGCGACAACGAAGATCCCCAGGACGTTGCCGAGGCCTGGATCAAGACGAACCCGGACACGGTGAATGATTGGGTTCGTTAGTGTTAGTGGTGACAGTCTTTGTAAGGATGTGCCAAAGTTCCTGGTCACCCTGTGGGCGGGCGAGGAATCCCTGGCGGGGGCTTTCTTGGGGGGCCGGTCTCAGTTCATCGCGTCGTAGACCGCGTACCCATCATCTGCTCCTTCAGTCGCACTACATACTCACTGTCAATACCCAGTTTGAAGCGTTCTTCGATGCATCCGCGTCAGCCTGGCCTCCACGCAAAACGCAAGACACCATGCCTTGAACCCCAGGGCCGCTGCGGAAGGTGCCGTAGGTGAAACCTTGGAGCGTTTGCGATAGCACGTCCAACACTGCCCTGCCGCCGGGGCTTGCATCCCTGGACAGCCGTGGTCAGCCATGCTGGAGACGCTCCAATGGGTAGTGTGGTGCGGCTGCTTTGGCAACGCGCTGGTCACCATGGGCACCCGCTGTCCAGGGTGCTGGTCCTCGTGGAGTCCTCCAGGCCCTGGTCGCGAAGGGACGCGCCTGTCGCTGATGCTGGCTCCTCCTGCCAATGCCCTGCCATTGGAGCCATGGCTGGGGGATGCACGGGTCCCCATCGTGACGGATGGGCACGACCGTGTCTGCGGTTCCTGAGCCGAGGTGTGGATCAACCGTGATAAACAGTGCGGATGGGGAGACTTGAACTCCCATGGCATTGCTGCCACTAGTACCTGAAACTAGCGCGTCTACCGATTCCGCCACATCCGCGAGCGTGGCCAGGGCCAGAGAGGCCTATGACCTATTCACAGTTGAAATCCTATACCCCAAGGGCCATCCATGGGCCCAACACGGGAAGGAAGTCAACGAGAAAACATTCTCTAGAATCTATGAACTTATGCCGATTTCTTGACCGGTAGGGCTGGCATGATCCAGTCTCAGTGTCATTTTTTAGCTGAACGGCAGGATGTTGCCAGCTTGAACCCCTCATGACACTTGCGGCCCTGAACTCGCCTGTTGATCTGAACCAGTCCCAGTTACTCATCGTTGGTCGGCAGCGGCTTGAGGGTGAGTTGCAGGTCAATGGCGCCAAAAACTCTGCCCTGGCGCTGATGGCGGCTTCCGTACTGAGCCGTGAGCCCATTCGCCTCCAGAACATGCCGGATCTGACGGATATCGGCACCATGGCCAAAATCCTGGTTTCCCTGGGTATGGGGTTTCACCTGGAGGGCTCCTCCACGGTGCTCAGCGGCGGTGGGATCACGCGCCATGATCCGTCCTATGACCTCACCCGCAGACTGCGCGCCAGTTTTTTTCTGATCGGTCCCCTCCTGGCTCGCCACGGTGTGGCAAAGGTGCCCTTGCCGGGCGGCTGCCGTATCGGCAGCCGCCCCGTGCATGAACACAACAAAGGCCTGGAGGCCATGGGCGCCAGGATCTCCATCGCAAGTGGGGTGGTTTCAGCAGAGGTGCGGGGCAACCAGGGGCGATTGCAAGGGTGCCCCATTCACCTGGACTACCCCAGTGTGGGCGCCACGGAAACCTTGATGATGGCTGCCACCTTGGCAGAGGGGGAAACCGTGCTCCGCAATGCTGCCCAGGAACCCGAAGTGGAGGATCTGGCGGGCCTGCTGAAGGCCATGGGGGCGAGGATTCGGGGTGCTGGATCCTCCACGATCCAGATCTCCGGGGTTAAGGAACTCCATGGCGCGGATCATGCTGTAATCCCTGATCGGATTGAAGCGGGCACGTTTCTGATCGCTGCCGCCGTCACCCGCTCCCGCCTCCATGTGACCCCTGTGGAGTCCAGTCATTTGAATGCTGTGCTGGCCAAGCTGGAGGCAATGGGCTGCAGCATCAGCCCCCAGGGCCAAGGCCTCACCATCACGACGCTAGGGCAGTTGCGGGGGTGTGAATTGCGGACTCAACCGTTCCCGGGATTCCCGACGGACTTGCAAGCTCCATTCATGGCTCTGCTGGCCACTGTCCAGGGAGATTCCTTCGTCACCGAAACGGTTTTTGAAAATCGCCTGCAGCATGTGGCCGAGTTGAAGCGCATGGGGGCTCAGATTCACACCAACGGCACCAATGTTGCCATTCTCAAAGGTGTCCCCATGCTCAGCGGCGTGCCTGTGGCAGGGACCGATCTGCGTGCTGCGGCAGCCATGGTGATCGCGGGACTGGCTGCCGATGGAGTCACCCATGTGGCAGGGCTGGAGCACCTTGATCGGGGCTACACTCGGTTGGAGGAGCGGCTTCAGGCCGTCGGCGCCCGGATCAGTCGCATTGACGCCACCCGAACTGCTTTACTGGCAGCCTAGATCTCTCTTACAGTTTAATCCTCAATCCTTCCCAGGGAGCGTGCCGGAATTGGTAGACGGACTCGACTCAAAATCGAGCGCCTTCGGGCATGTGGGTTCGAGTCCCACCGCTCCCATGAGCATTGCCTCCAGCCAGCCCAACGATGGTGGTTGATTCACAACTCTCATCCCCCACAGGCCCTGCCGATACGGCTGCGGTGATGAACACCTACAGGCGCTTTCCGGTGACCTTCACCCATGGCCAGGGCAGTTGGCTATGGGACCACCACGGCGACCGCTATCTGGACTGTGTTGCGGGCATTGCGGTCTGTAGCCTGGGCCACAGTGATCCGGCATTGCAGCAGGCCCTCAGTGAACAGTTGGGTCGATTGCAGCACGTGTCCAACCTTTATTTCACCCCGGAGCAGGGGGAGCTGGCCACCTGGATCATCGTCAACAGCCCCATGGATGCGGTGTTCTTCTGCAACTCCGGGGCTGAGGCCAACGAAGCCGCCATCAAGCTGGCCCGCAAGTACGGGCGCTGCAAGCGAGGCATTGAACAGGCCCGGATCATCACGGCCCGCGCCAGCTTTCACGGCCGCACCATGGCCAGCCTGAGCGCGACGGGCCAACCCAGGTACCACCAGGGTTTCACCCCCTTGGTGGAGGGTTTTCACTATGTGGACTACAACGACTTTCCCGCCATCAAGCAACGCATTGATCACCTGGATTCCCAAGGTCCAGCCGTGGCGGCGGTGCTGCTGGAGCCTCTCCAGGGGGAAGGCGGCGTCCAGCCGGGAGATGCCAGCGTCTTTGCTGCCCTGCGCCAACTGTGTGATCAGCGGGGGATCCTGCTCATCCTGGATGAGGTCCAGGTGGGGATGGGTCGCACCGGTCAACTCTGGGGCCATCAACACCTGGGCATTGAGCCGGACGCCATGACAATGGCCAAAGGTCTCGGGGGCGGCTTCCCCATTGGGGCTCTGGCCGTGAAACATCATTGCGATGTGTTGCAGCCGGGTGACCACGCCAGCACCTTCGGGGGCAATCCTCTGGCCTGTCGGGCAGCCCTCACCGTGGCGGCGGAGTTGAAGCGCCGTCATCTGCTCACCCACGTGCAGCAGCGGGGCGAGCAACTGCGCCATGGCCTGGAGGAGTTGGTGGTGGGGTTCCCCAAGCTCTGTGCTGCTGCCCGGGGCTGGGGATTGATTCAAGGGCTTGTGCTGCGGGAGGGGGCCCCCGGTTCCGTCCAGGTGGCCCAGGCCTGTCTTCGGCAAAAGCTTCTGGTGGTTCCTGCGGGACCCCAGGTGGTGCGCCTTGTCCCGCCACTCACCATCAGTGCGGCGGAGATCAACACAGCCCTTATGCGGCTGCGCACAGCCTTGGGCCGCTTGGGCGTCTAGGTGATGGGTGATGCCGCTGAGTGTCCCTGTGGGAAGTCTTCTGGCTGGCCAGCCCCTGTTGACTTGAGTGACCTGCTGCCAGGCCAGACCAACGGTGTTGTCGCCATGGGTCTGGAGCGGGTCAAAGGCGCCCTGAACGCCCTGGGCAATCCCCAGAACAGCTTTGTGGCCATCCAGGTGGCGGGCACCAATGGCAAGGGGTCCATCTGCAGCCTGCTGCATGGGGCCTTAGCGGCCCATGGGTTGCGTTCCGGGCTGTACACCTCACCCCACCTGGTGAGTTGGTGTGAACGGATTCGCGTTGGCCAGGCGTTCATCACACCCACCACCCTGCGCGCTCTGCTGGTGGAATTGCGACCCCTGGCGCAGCAGTGGTCTCTCACACCGTTTGAACAGTTGACTGTCGCGGCCTTCCTCCACTTCCATCGCCAAGCGGTGGACCTGGCGGTATTGGAAGTGGGTCTGGGGGGCCGGCTGGATGCCACCACGGCCCACTGTCGCCGCTCCACCGTGGCTTTCGCCGCCATTGGCGAGGATCATCAGGAGTACCTTGGCCCGAATCTCGCCAGCATTGCCAGGGAGAAGGCCGGCGTGCTCAGCCCAGGCTGTGTGGCCTTTTCCGGTCCCCAGCCTGCTGCAGTGGTTCCTGTGCTGCGTCAAGCTGCTGCGGCTTGTGGCGCCACCATCACCTGGGTCCCCCCCCTTGCAGACGACAAGTTCCGGGCCCTCAACCTTCCCCTTCGCGGCCCGGTGCAGCAACACAACGCTGCAGTGGCCATGGCGGTGCTGGAGCACGTCAGCGCCACCATGCACCCCCTGGATCTCCAGCGGAGCCGGAAGGGCATGGCGTCTGTGTGTTGGCCCGGTCGTTTGCAGCATTGCCACTGGCAAGGCCACCCGCTGCTGCTGGATGGGGCCCACAACCGTTCTGCTGCCCTGTGTTTACGCCAACATCTGGACGACAAGCCTTCTGTTGGATCCATTCACTGGGTGCTGGGCATCCTGGCCAACAAAGACGCCATCGGCATGCTCCGGGCTCTGCTCCGCCCTGGGGATCGGGCTTGGCTGGTGGCGATTGCGGAGAGCTCCTGCTGGTCGGCCGATCAACTGGTCAAGCAGTTGCCTGCGGCGCAGGCCGCTTGCCTGCAACTGGCGCCCCCCCCTTTGGGGTCCACCTGGCCGGTGCCCGTTGCCTTGCGACAGGCCTTTCATCAGCCGCCAGGATCAGAAGCGTATGTGGTGGTGTCTGGATCCCTTTATCTTCTGGGTCAACTGCACCACCAAGGTGTGATTCAGGTTGTGAAACAGAACTGACCCGTGGGGCTCTCCCCCACAGTTGGGCAATGGGGAGCCCCACGGGTCCGCAGGGATTGGCTCAGCCGAGACCGATCTGGCCGAGGATGCCCTGGCCGGTGAGCACCTCGGTGAGGAGGCCAATGACGAAGCCCATCATGGCCAGACGGCCGTTCCAGGTTTCTGCGAAGTCAACGAAGCCGAAGCGGGAAGATGAAGAGTCAGACATGGCGGGAATGAGGCGAGGGATGAGTGAGGGAAGGGACTGTTCTGTCCCGTGACGTTCAGGTTCAGCCGAGGCCGATCTGGCCGAGGATGCCCTGGCCGGTGAGCACCTCGGTGAGGAGGCCAATGACGAAGCCCATCATGGCCAGACGGCCGTTCCAGGTTTCTGCGAAGTCAACGAAGCCGAAGCGGGAAGATGAAGAGTCAGACATGGC
>VXWH01000124.1:11827-24685 GCA_009836025.1 Synechococcus sp. SB0668_bin_13
AGGTTTCTGCGAAGTCAACGAAGCCGAAGCGGGAAGATGAAGAGTCAGACATGGCCCAGTGGGGATCACTGCATAAAAGTGTAACGAAACATTGAGGAATGTGAAGAGAGGGATGGGGATTTATTGCAGTGAAAACCCTACCTCCACGGCAAGCTGGGCCTCAGGCCGCAGATTTCTCTCCATCAGGGAGGCCACGGATTCAGCAGGCGTGGCGCGCTGCTCCAGCAACTGGAGCACCTGCTGAGCAATGGGCACGGCAAAGCCGTGGCGCTCTGCCAACGCCACAACGGCATGGGTGGTGGGAATTCCCTCAACGGTGCCTTCACAGCAGGCCTCAGCCGCTGCTGGTGTTTTGCCGCGCCCCAACTCCAGGCCAAAGCGATAGTTGCGGCTCAGGGGACTGCTTGCCGTTGCCAGGAGATCTCCCAGTCCAGCCAGGCCATAGAGGGTCTGTGATTGACCACCCAGGGCACTGAGCACCACGCCCATCTCACTGAGGCCACGGCAGAGGAGAGAGGCTTTGGCATTGCTCCCCAGGCCCAGGCCGTCCGACACGCCAGCCGCAATCACCATGGTGTTTTTCAGCGCACCGGCCAACTCGGTGCCACGGGGATCGTCATTGCAGTAAATGCGTAACTGCTGGCCACTCAGCACATGCTGTAGCTCCATGGCCAATGCCGTGTGGTTGGAACTCAACACCGTGGCTGCGGGCAGTCCCTGGCGCAGTTCAGCGGAAAGATTGGGCCCGCTGAGCACCAGACCCCGGACTTGCGGGCAGAACCGGTCCCATACGCCAAGGGGGGTCAACAAGGTGTCAACGGCAATGCCCTTGGAGCAACTGACCAGGGGCAGGCCAGGGGGAATCGCGTGGCTGAGTTGCGGGGCCAGGCTGGGGAGGGCCGCCATGGAAACCGCGCTAACCAGGAGGTCAGCGCCTGACAGGCAGCCTCCGGGATCACCACCCAACCGCCGACTCCACCCCTGCACCTCATGCCCGGAACGACGAAAGAGTTGGGCCAGGCATTGACCCCAGAGGCCCAAGCCAAGGAGAGCAATGGTGCGCGCCATGGTTACCCCCCTCGCCGCTGCAGGCGGCGGAGTTGCAAGTTGCGGAAAGCGGTCAGCACAAGGCAACCAGACAGGAGAGGGTGAGGGTGCTCACCAGGCCCGCAGCGGTGAGGAGCGTAATGAAGGAATTGTCCAGCAACCTGGTCGCGGGATTGAGGTGGAACATGAAGAAAATCTAAAATCCTGTCTCCAGTCTGCCCGGCCATGGCCGGAAGCGCCATGTTTGTTGAGCACTTGTTCTCCCCTTTGCGATCTTTGCGACGGTGTGGAGCATCTAGCGCACGTGCCGGGTGCCATCCACCGGGTGATAGGTCTCGCCCGTGACTTCCTCATAGAGATAGGCGGGGAGCCCTGTCTCAAACATGGTTTGGAGTGCTTCCTTCAGGTAGGGATTCCAGCCCCCTGTGCTCACCGTGCCGTGGCGAACAGTCCAGTCCCAGGTGCCTTGCAGATCACGGGGGGTGCGTCCCTCCCGATCACGCCATGTGACCAGATCCTGAGACTCCACCAGCCCCACCAGGATGGGGTCCTTGCCATAGGCCGGGGTCAGCGTCAACTCAAGGCGAATCGGATCTTCCTTCACCTGCCGCAACTGGAAGCGGGGGGGAAGCCTCAAGCCCTTCAAGACCGCAGCAACGGTCCGCATTCTTTTGTTCACGGGGTCTGATGCATCGGTGAAAAACTCCAGAGAGGCCAGGACTCAACCATGACCATCTCAACCTTCAGTGGGGGGCCAGGGGGGGAGAGTCATCCGGCTGTTGATCCGGACTGATGGTTGGCGGTGGCTCGTTATCGCCGGTGAACCGCACCGTGAGCAACTCATCCTCCAGCAGATTGCCCTCCTGGTCCAGCAACTCCGGATGAATGGTGACCGACCTGGTGGAGGTGCGGTCTTTCCTGCTGCCGGCTGCGCTAAACCCGCGACCCATGAGGCGGATGGCCTGGACCAGCAGCAAGACAAAACAGACTCCATAGAGTATGGGGATGATTTGGCCCATGGCTGGCTTACACGCACTACAGGATCATGGCACTTCCATCTCCATTGACGCCAGCACCATGGCCATCCCCATGGTATCGGACATCCTCACTCCTTGGCCGCCGTGCTGGCGCCTTGGCCCTGAGTCTGGCGCTTGGCTCGCTGGTGGGGGCGCCCACAGGGTTTGCGCAGCGGGAACCCATCACGCCTGAATCATTTGTCACGAAAGCGGCGCGCCGTTCTGGTCCCGCTGTGGTCCGCATTGACACGGTGCGCACGGTGACCATTGGCCGCTTGCCAGCCCAGGGCCTGGGACACCCGTTCTTTGACCAATTTTTCAACCAGTTCTTCGAAGACGGCCTGCCCTCCCGTCAGCGCACCCAGCGGGAGCAGGGAACAGGAGTCATCTTTGCCGAGGAGGGGCTGATCCTGACCAATGCCCATGTGGTGGAACGAAGTGATCAGGTGGAAGTGCGCCTGACCGATGGCCGCACCTTGGCTGGCACTGTCGTGGGCCTGGACTCCGTAACCGATCTGGCGGTGGTGCGGGTGATGTCGCCCACCCCCTTGCCGGTGGCGCCTTTGGGGGATTCCGATGCCCTGGAGGTGGGGGACTGGGCCATTGCGGTGGGCAATCCCTTTGGACTGGATAACACAGTCACCATGGGAATCGTCAGCAATCTCAACCGCAACATCAGCAAGCTGGGCATTACCGACAAGCGGCTGGACTTGATCCAGACCGACGCGGCCATCAATCCTGGCAACTCCGGAGGTCCCTTGCTCAATGCGGCGGGCGAGGTGATTGGCATTAACACCCTGGTCCGCAGTGGACCGGGGGCCGGCCTGGGCTTCGCCATCCCCATCAATCGCGCCCGCAGCATTGCCGAAGAGTTGATCAGAACGGGCAAGGTGAGTCACGCCATGGTGGGGATCGGCCTGCGCCCCCTGACGCCTGAACTGGCCCGTGCGTTCAATCGGAACAGTGACAGGGGCTTCCGGCTGCCAGAGCGCCAAGGGGTGCTGATCACCAATGTGCTGCCCTTGAGCCCTGCCGAGCAGGCGGGTCTTCGTGTCGGGGACGTGATCCTTGCAGCAGCGGGGGCAAGGGTCACCAACGCAGAGGAGTTGCTCAAAGCCGTGGAGTCTGCCGGCGTGGGAGGGCGGCTGAGGCTGGACGTGTGGCGGCAGGAACGGCAGCAGCAGGTCACGGTTGTTCCTGTTGATATGGCTGCGCTACAGCGGCGCAGCCGGGCGGTGGAAGATGGCACCTATTGGCGCCGCATCCCTCTGCGGCCCTAGGTCCCAATCAGCCCATCCAGCCCCAGCCGCTCACTGATCTGAAAGGCCACCAACCCCAAGGGATAGATGAGGCCGATGTTGGCCATATTGGAACTCACCAGGGTGTCCAGATTGGCCTGGGTGGCATCGAGTTTGCGGGTCTCTCCCTGGCCGGTGCTGCGGCCGTAGAGCTCAAAGAAGGACGTGAGTTCCGGAAGGGACGTGACCAGGCCCAGGCAGCAACCCACCAGCCAGGCGGGCAGTTGAATGGCCTCAATGAGCATCTCGGCACTGTCGCCCAGGCGGTAGCCGGCGATGGCAAGGGCCGTCGCCCCCATCAGCAGTAGAGCAAGGGCCGTCCCCGTTCCCTGGCGGTGCGGCGTGTGTTCCGCTGTGATCCCTTGGACTGGATCCGGGGTCTGAGCACTGGCCTCCTGTCCTCGTTTCCCCTGCAACTCCGCCAGGTTGTGGTCCAGCAGGTGGTAGCCCAGGAAGCAACCCAGCAGAGCCAGGCTGAGCACCAGAGAAGGGCTGACGCCAGTGGCAGCCAGCACCAGGGGGAGAAGCACGGAAAAGCCACAGAAGCTGATTTCCTCAATGAAGCGGGGGTTGAGCAGTTCCCAGTGGCGCAGATAGAACACCACGGCAGCCAGAAACAGCACCAGGTTGATCACGTTGCTGGAGGCGATATTCCAGAAACCCCCTTCCAGGCTTTCCCGGCCGTTGAGTGCTGTGGCCAGAACCGCCACCAACTCCGGCAGGCTGGTGGCATAGCCCAGAATCTGACCCTGGGTTTTGGCGGACCATCCCAAAACCTGGGCCAGCCTTTCCAGACCATTGATGACCAGGAGTCTCACCGCAACGATGGTGAAACCGATGGACAGCAAAAGTTCCAGCAGGGCAAGGCCAAGATCACGGGAAATCAACGCTGAGGCACTCCAGCACAAGCAGTGTTTATCTTGCCGAAAATCGGCATTGCCCAACACCCGCCCCAGCCAGGCAGCGCGCCAGTTCACCCCTGTTCATATCTTAAATGTTCCTGAACTCTCGGAAACTCTTTTTCTTTTTGCAGAAGAATTTGAGGGTCAAGACGTTCCACGCCCCATGCTGTCCGTTGACTCCACACTGTTCACACTGGGTTGGGACAACCATGGAGAGCTTGACCATGAGGACCGCCAGGCTCTTCTCCACCTGCTGACACAGGGGCAAACCCAGGACCCCTGCACACCTGAGCCCCAACTGGCCCGTCAACACAGTAATCCTGCCTGGTCATCAGCAGCTATCCAGACTCCGCTGAAGGCTTGTCCTGCTGGAGTGTCTCCAGAAGACTGAACACGGTTGTGGCGGCTTCCATGCTCTTGTCCTGGTAAAACCAGAGCTTGGGGCACCGTCTCAACTCCAGACGGCGGCTCAACTGGCTGCGCAGGAAGCCGCCGGCAGCCTTGAGACCATTGAGGGCTGCCTCCTGCCCCGCCTCCTCTCCATAGAGGCTGACAAACACCTTGCAGTTCTGCAAATCCCCGCTCACCTCCACGGCGGTAATGCTGATCATGGAGCGGGTTAGGCGCTCATCCCTGAGCTGGCCGCTCAGCATCTGACCCAGCTCTCGCTTGATCAAGGCCGCCACCCGCGTGACCCGTCGCCCTTGCGCCATGGCTCAGGCCTCCCCTGAAACCACAAGCATGGCATCAAGAATCTGTATCAGACAGATGGATCCACTGATGACGGCACCGATCAGGGCCACTGCCGCAACAGGACTGCGACGCCCCCAAGCCAGAAAGGGCTTGACGGCAGAGATGAAGATTCCCAGGACAAACCCCAGCAGAAAACGGGGGTATTTGGTCAGGGTGGCGAGCAGATTTCCCATGGCATCATCCCAAGACTGTGGTTTGCCCGCGAGCATGAGGGAGACTGTGCCAAACCATCCATGCCTCCTGTGAAACTTTTTCAATTCCGTCACTCGCCATTTTGCGAGAAAGCCCGTCTCCTGTTGAACGCCAAGGCAATTCCCTACGCTGTGCAAGAGGTCACCCCTGGCATTGGCCAGGTGGATCTCTTTCGTCGCTCCGGGCAGCGACAAGTGCCGGTGCTGCAAGACGGAGACGTGCTGGTGGCAGGGTCCGTGGCCATCGCCCGCCATCTGGACAGCAAGGTCCCTGACCCCCCTCTGCTGCCTGGGGATGCCCAGGAGCGGGCTCGGGCCTTGCTTTGGGAAAACTGGGCCGATACAACTCTGGCCCACGGGGCTCGCATGGCCCTGCTGCAAGCAATCAGCCGGGACAACCACCTGCGCAAGGCCCTGCTTCCCCAGGCCACACCAGCGCCCTTGCGGGATGTGGTGGGTGCGCTTCCGGGGGACGTGGTCTCGGGCGTCAGCCAGTTGTTCACCCGGACAGACCTTCAACAACTCAGATACGCCTTGGAGCAGCTAACAACACTTGTGGCCAATGGCCAGCCCCTCCTTGGCCCACGGCACTGTGTGGCGGACATGGCCGTTGCCGCTCAGCTCTACGGGCTGAAGTTTCCCGCCCCGGCCGGGGCGGCACTGGCGGGCCGAGGTGTTCCCAGCATTGCCGATCATCCCTTGTTTGAGCCCCTCTTTGCCTGGCGGGATCGGCTCTATGGAGCCATGGGGCGGGGCGACCATGGCCCGGCCCCATCCTCTGCTCCAACTGACCATGCCTGACCATGGCTGACCCCATCATCCGGGCCATGGACCACTACGTGATCCTGGAGCCCGGCAAAGCGGAGTGGATGGCTGATCGCACTGAAACCGCAGCCTGGCTGGCGCGGACCCTCGCCGCCATGGACCATGTGCCCGCCGACCTTCGCCATCTTCCCGATGACGCGGCCCGGGCCGCCCATCTTCTCGACACCGCCTGTGAGCTGGAGGCGGCTCCCGGCCAGCGGGTGCAGTGGTACGCCGTACGGCTGGAGCGTGATTGCTGAGGCGGATCCCTGGCAGGGTGACTAGCCCCCTTCTTCAGCACCGAATGGCAACACAACGACCATCTGGTGTGAAGGCGCCAAACGCCGAGACACAAGAAGCCTTGCGCCAAGTCTATGCGCCTAAAGGTCTGACAGAGTCCAATAGCCTCGATGACCTCCTTTTTCAGGCCCGTGGTGGCGCAGGTGGTGCCCATGGGTGGGATGATCTTCCTGCCGGTGGCAGAGGCCTCATCTCCTTCATATCGTCCCGCAATTCGTCAATCCGTTGATTGACCCTGGCCCCACTGGCCTTCACTTCATACCAGGTCAGCCCTAACAGGGCAGTGAAGAAGCCCGATGGCAACCATTCCGTCAGGCCGGGGGGAAGCGTGGGCATGGCGCAATGGTGCAGGGTACACGTTGCGTGGGGAGCAATTCAGCGATCCGGTGGTACGAGATGTTGGCAGTGCGCAATAACTCCATAAACCCCAGTTTTGGATAAGGTCAGGGGTTACTGGGTAGGCTCTCCATGGGGTTGGGTATGCCGATCTTGCCATCGTTTCCGCAACAGCACCTTGTCCAGCATGGGCAGCAAGTAATTCTTCATGTTGCATCGAATACCAGCAATCAGGTGTAAGCCTTGCCGCCAGAGGCACAGCAGCAGCGCCTTGGACAGATAGGCCTTATCCGCAAACACTTTCCCCTCAGCGCAGCGGCCAAGGCCTCAAACGGTTGGCGGGCATCAGTATTGCCCGCTGTCACCTTGAAGGCCGTGAGCTGCCCTTTGTGGTTGATGCGCAGATGGAGCTTGAAGCCAAAGAACCAGCCCATGGTGCTGCGGCCACGCTTGGCCAGACCTCGGAAGACCCGGTTACGGCTGATGCGGACGTATGGCAGAGGGCCAGTTTGTGCCCTCGGCAAAGTAGAGATGCCGGTCTTCTGATCACGGAAGGAATGCAGCAGCAGGTACAACGGCAGCAACAGGCGGGGCGGCAGGCTCACAAACCGGCCATAGATGGGGAGTTCTGCAAAGCAGGTCCGATACTCATGCCTGAGGCCGTAGTGCCAGCAATGCTTGAAGTCCTTGTAGGCGGAGATGGGGAACAGCACCAGGATGAAGAGCATCTCCCCGAGGGAGAGCTGGCCAGCCCGGTTGCGCTGGCGACCTGAGGGGAGCAGGTGGTGACGTTCCCACTGCTCAAACAGCGTGGCGGAGTCATCCAGACAGTAGAACAGGATAATGGTAGCCTCAGGCAGGAGGGGGCTTCCGTTTGTGTGGTACAGGTGGATACCCAATCAGGCTATCCCCGATTGGGGAACTCCCCCTCACCCCCACCACAAGGTCTGGACAGCCTGAACGATAGGCCGCAGCAGGGTTCTCCCCCTCTTCCCAGCAGGCTTCTCAGAGCACCCAACCAAGGTAAGAGGACCTTCCCTCCAGTCCCCTTATCCATCACTCGGGTTATTCCAGGCTTTTCTTAACTTTCCTGGGGCCAGGTCCACTGGCTGATGGCTTCCGCATCGGTGCCGTGGGTGTAGGCATAAGAGCGGTTGCGCAACATTTCCTCTTTCATCTGCTCCTTGAGATGGGCGGCCCGATAGCCAAGGCTGGGCACACGATTAATCACATCAATCACCAAATTAAAGCGATCCACTTGATTATTCATGGCCAGCTCCAAAGGTGTGTTAATGTTGCCTTGTTCCTTGTAGCCGCGCACATGAAGATTATGATGATTAGTTCGGCGATAAGTGAGACGATGGATTAACCAGGGATAGCCATGGAAGTTAAAGATCACCGGACGGTCCGTGGTGAAGAGGCTATCAAAATCCGCGTCACTGAGACCATGGGGATGCTCCTCGGAGAGACAGAAAAGCTTCACCACATTCACGTAACGGATTTTCAGATGAGGAAGATGTTGGCGCAAAATTGCAATGGCAGCAAGGCATTCCTTGGTGGGGATATCGCCAGCGGAGGCCAACACCACATCAGGAGCGGCAAGACTGCCCTCTTGTTGATCTGTACAGGCCCATTCCCATAGGCCGGCCCCCTTGGCCACGTGACGGCGGGCTTCCTCGATGGTCAAATACTGCAGGTGTTGCTGCTTGTCAGACACGATGATATTGGCCACGTCAGTTTCCGTAAAGGCCAGCTCGGCCACCGCCAGCAGGCAATTGGCATCGGGGGGAAGATACACCCTCACCACATTCCCGTTCTTGTTACCGGCAACGTCGATCATGCCGGGGTCCTGGTGGGTAAAGCCGTTGTGATCCTGCCGCCAAACTGTGGAGGAGATCAGGCAATTCCATGAGCCAATGGCGGCCCGCCAAGGCACATGGAATTTGCACACCTCCAGCCACTTGGCATGTTGGTTAAACATGGAGGAAATAATATGGGCAAAGGCTTCATAGGTGTGAAACAGGCCATAACGACCCGTCAGCAAATATCCCTCCATCATGCCCACTAACGTGTGCTCAGACAGCATCTCAACCACCCGACCATCCGGGGAAATCTCGGAGCCGCCCTCATCTTCGGGCAAGACATCAGCCATCCAGCATTTCTTGCTGACTGTATACACTGCCTGGAGGCGATTGGAGGCAGTTTCATCAGGGCCAAAGAGGCGGTAGTTGTTGGGATTGTGCTTCATCACGGCACCAAGCCACTCCCCGAGGGGAGCCGTATTTGCCGCCTGGATGGCGCCAGGACGCTCCACCTCCATTGCAAAGGGCTCCAACGGCGGCAACCGCAGTGTCTGACGCAGGAGGCCACCGTTGGCCCGGGGATTGGACCCCATCCGCCGTGGTCCTGATGGGGCATGGCTGCGCACCATCTCCACCGGCGCCCCCTGGGCGTCAAACAACTCCCAGGGGCGATAACTGCGCAGCCACTGCTCCAGCGCCGCCAGTTGAGCCGGGTTGGTTTTCACCTGGGCCAGAGGTACCTGGTGGGAACGCCAGAAGCCCTCAAGACGGCGGCCGTCCATCTCCTTGGGGCCTGTCCATCCCTTGGGGGAGCGCAACACAATCATGGGCCAATGGGGACGGAACGGTTCCCCCGCGTCCCGGGCCTGCCGCTGCAAGCTGCGAATCTCCAGCACCGCCGTTTCCATCACCCGGGCCATGGTCTTGTGCATGGCCGCAGGATCGGAACCCTCCACCAGATAGGGGGTCCAGCCATAGCCCCGCAGCAGACTGCAAAGCTCTTCCGTGCTAATGCGACTGAGGATGGTGGGGTTGGCAATTTTGTAGCCGTTCAGATGCAGAATGGGCAGCACGGCCCCGTCACGGACGGGGTTGAGAAACTTGTTGATGTGCCAGGAGGTGGCCAGGGGACCGGTCTCCGCTTCCCCATCGCCCACACAGGCAATGGTGATTAATTCCGGGGTATCAAACACACTGCCGCAGGCATGGGAGAGCACATAGCCCAGTTCACCGCCCTCATGGATGGACCCTGGTGTTTCCGGGGTGCAGTGGCTGCCGATCTGTCCAGGGAAGGAGAACTGCTTGAAAAACTGCCCCAGCCCCTCCAGATCCTGGGAAATATGGGGAAACACTTCAGTGTAGCTCCCATCCAGATAGCAGGGACCCAACATCCCCGGCGCCCCATGGCCGGGGCCGGACATGTAAAGACAATCCAGGTCGTATTTGCGAATCAGCCGGTTGGCATGGGTCCAGATGAAGGACTGGCCTGGACTGGAGCCCCAATGGCCCAGGAGGCGGTTCTTGATGTGCTCGGGCCGGAGGTCCTCCCGCAGCAAGGGATTGCCCCGCAGATAAATCATGCCCACGGCCAGATAGTTGGCAGCCCGCCAGTAGGCATCCAGTTGGCTCAACTCGTCTGCACCGAGGGCATGGGACGGAAGCAACGCCGCGTCTGTCGTCGTGGCAACCATGGGGAACCGGGAGAGGTTGTTGTCATCCTGGAGCGTGCCTACGGTGTTGGCAACACCGCCGCCTCGGTTGGTTGGGGTTTCCTGTGATTTGGCGGCTGGGTCATGGGGCGGCTGGGGGCCGACTCTCCAGCAGCCTGGCCACCTCCTGGGCAATGGCCCCTTCCTCATCGGCCTGCACCACCCACACCTCCACCGGCCCGGCGCCACTCAGCCGCCAACGGTGGCCGCCGGGCTGGGGGGGCTGGTTGGCCGGGCGCACCCCCAGCCAGTGCAGATGGGCCAACAGATCCTGTTGCAGGGCCTGGTCATGCTCACCGATGCCGCCGCTGAGGGCCACCACGTCCACCCCCTGCAACATCGCCACGGCGCTGCCCACGGCCCGGATCAGCGCCGTGAAGAACACGTCCAGCGCAAGCCGGGCCTGGTCATGACCCTGGGCCGCAGCCTGGCGCACCTGGCGCATATCCTCCGAGATGCCACTCAGGCCCGCCAGACCGCTCTGGTGCTGCAATACCCTCTCCAGGCTGTCCAGATCCCAGCCGTGGCGAAGCTGGTGCAGCAGGATGGCCGGATCAACGCTGCCACAGCGGGAGCCCATGATCAACCCCTCCAGCGGCGTGAAGCCCATGGAGGTGTCCTGACATCGCAGACCGCGAATGGCGCAGGCGGAGCAGCCCCCACCCAGATGCAGGCTCACCAGCCGCAGATCCGGGTTGCCGGTGGCGGCCGCCATGGTGCGGGCCATGTGGTTGTGGCTGATGCCGTGGAAGCCGTAGCGGCGAATGCCCTGTTGCCGCCATGCCATGGGCAGGCCGTAGGTGACGGCCGCTTCGGGGATGGTGTGGTGGAACGCCGTGTCGAACACCCCTGCCTGGGGGAGATGCGGGCAAAGATTGAGAAGGAGTTCAATGGTGTCCAGGGCGGGCTTGTTGTGGAGAGGCGCCAGGGGAACAAGGGCGCGCAAGGCCGCCAGTTGCCCTTGGCCAATCCACTGGCTCTGGTGAAACCGTTCGCCGCCGTGGACGATGCGATGCCCAACGGCGGTGATGGGGAAGCGTTCCGTCAGGGTTGGCAGCATTCTGGCCAGCCAGCCGGCCAGGGAATCCCGCCGCCCATGGTCAAGACTGAGGGTGGCTTGCTGCCAGGGCTCTTCCTCCCCCCAGCGCCAGCGCAGCAGACCACCGGCCTGGGCGCCGCCCCAGTCAATCCGGGCCTGCCAGAGGCACGGCAACCGCTCCTGGAACGTCAACTCCAGCAGCGCCAGCTTATGGCTGGTGCTGCCGGCATTCACCACAAGACTGGTGGGCATGATGGTGGTCAGACAAGGAGGATCTTAATTTTTAGGAGGTGGAGCCTTGGTGATCCCCTTATGGATCACGTAAAGCATGACAGAACAAGGACAGAAGTGGAAGGGCACGCAGTCGCCCACATTGAGGACAGGGCGGCACTTCATCGGATGAGGGCCAGGAAGACAATGTACAATTCGGGAGGTCCGCCGGACTGGGTGCCGGCATCTGAAGCAGTGCATCCACGGGTGCAGGATCATGTCAATCCATTAAAGATCAAGGCTTGATTTTGGTAAGGATGTGGTGCTGCGTCTGCCCATGACACTTCAAAAGGCCATCGCCACCTTCGGGCGTGACGCGAAGTTGAGGCTGAGCAATCCCGGCGACAGTGGTGTGCCCGAGGATCAATTGCGGGCAACGCTGGAGGCGCTTCATCGCCAATCTCGCGGAACTAACGGGATTGCGACCGGATAATGTCGTCATTATTGGTGAAATATCCCTCGCCGGTCTCAAAACGCACCCGGATTATGGTGTCACCCACAATAATGTCCTGATTGGTTTCATCGAGGTCAAGACGCCGGGCAAGAGAGCGGACCCAAGACGGTTTGTGAGCAACACGACAAGGGTCAACGGACAAAGCTGCAGACCCTTCCTGACCTGATCTATACGGATGCCAACGGGTTCAGTCTCTGGCACAATGGTGAATTACAGAGGACAGTTGTACAATTGGTGGAGGCATCGAGACCCCTGGCAACAGATTGACTGCTTCTGATGAAGGGCTTATATCCTTGGAGTTCCTGGCCAATGGCGAGGGGGCCTTTCACTTTGCCCAGACTGCAGCAGGGGAAGGGATGAATCTGGCGGAAAGGCGATGCCGTGGAAAAGTTCCAGCAGCAGGTGATTGACGCCCTGGAAATGTTCTGCCGGGATTGAGTGTCAGGCCAACTCGCCTGGCGCAGCAAGCAAGTGCGGGGAACGCCCCCTGAACCGTGGGAAACGTGGGATGTAGACTTGCCCGATGGATTGACCGATCCATGGAACATTCGCGCCAGCGAAGCCAGGCTGAACAAACGCATTAATGATTTCAGAGTAGACTTCAAGGCGGAGATTAAAGATATCAAAGCGGAAATCAGAGCCGTGAACCACAAGCTGGACCGGGCTACTGGGACTACTACTGGTGGGAACCCTGCTGATGGTCAAATCCTGAGATGGGCTACCGTCAAAGGTTCCTTCGGAGGCTGAAGAAAAACCCTGAGAGCGGCTTTTACCTGGGAGGAGGGTCTGAGTATCAGGAATTGATATAAGGAATCCTCTGGAGAACCCTTTTCTTTTTTGGGAATGGGTAGGATGGTTAGGAGTTGCAGGCTAGGGAATGGCTAGGAGCTTACATACTTAACTATTCAGGGCAAGTAGGAGGCGGGTGGCTTTAGCC
>VXWH01000072.1 GCA_009836025.1 Synechococcus sp. SB0668_bin_13
GGGTGGGGGATCGCTCGTGCGCCTGGACAGGACCTGGGGCAGTGTGACTGTCGCCAGGGCATGGGTGGCCAGGGCGGCGGCAAACGCCATGGTCCATTGGTGTGGGGTGAGCGTCACGGCGGGTTAGCGGTGGTCCGCGATGGTCAGAAGCTGAAGTTGTTCAATCCCGGCATCCCGCAGGCGGCTTATCACAGCCACCACCTCGGCAGCCTCTGCCGCTGCCGAAGCCCGCAGCACCAAGGGGGCATCCATGTTCCCCGCGTCGGGATACCGGGCCAAGGCAAGCTGCAAGTTGTCCTGATCCACCATCTCTGCATTGAGAAAAAGGCGGCCATGGGCATCCATGGACAGGGTCACGGCTTGGGGGGAGGATGGATCCTGGCTGGTGGAGAGGGGCGGCTCGATTTTCATTTGCTCTGCTGTTGGCTTTCCTGCCAGCATGAAAAATATCAACAAAAGAAACACCATGTTAATGAGTGGCAGCACCCGCTCTTCGTCGTTCCTACGCTCTTCCCGTTGAACGTTCATCTGGGGATGCATCGGTTCACTCCTCCGTTCTCGCCTGCAGGAAAGACACCTGACTGGCGCCTGCTCCCCGCAGTTGATCCAGAACATTCACGGTTTGTTGTAAAGACACCCCAGCGGCAGGTTCCAGCACCACCTGTCGCTGGGGCTGAAGCGCAATCCGCCCACGCAACTGCGCCAGAGAAACAGGTTGACCGTCAAGCTGCAGGGCATCATCCCGCTTGATGGTCACCAGAAACGCCCTGTCCTGTGCTTGCGTTGGGGCAGAGTTTCTGTCGGAGATATGGAGGTCAATCCTGTTGGTGCGTTGCAAATTAGACACCAGCATAAAGAAAATGAGGAGAATAAAGACAACGTCAATCAATGGCGTCAGACTTACGGCGGCCCTTGAACGGCGGAACGTGAACATCATGGCGCGACCTCGGGTAGATCCTGGCAGAGATCAGTGGTAAACACCCGCGTGGTCAAATCGTTCAATCCGTGGGTAAAACGTTCAATGCGACTCTCCAGCCAGTTATGCACCGCAACCACAGGAATGGCAACGCTGAGACCGGCTGCCGTGGTGAGCAATGCTTCCCAGATTCCTCCCGAGAGTGTTGATGGATTGATTGCGTTTTCTGCTTGTGCAATCTGTTGAAAGGCTTCAATCATGCCCAGGACGGTTCCCAGAAGGCCAAGGAGGGGGGCCAGGGATGCCGTCACCTCCAGTAGCCGCAGATTGGCCCTGAGGGAGACCACAAGGGCAGTGCCGGCCCGCTCCACCTCCTCCCGCACCATGGCTGTTGGCAGGCGGCGCTGCTGACCCCGAATTGCCTGGGCCAGCACTGCGGCGGCAGGGTTACGGCAGCGCCGCGCCACAGCCAGCGCCTGGGTTGACTCCCCTTCCAGGTGCAACGCCAGCATGTGGCCCACAGTCTGCAACCGATTCAGTTCAAGGGAGGCAAATTGCCAAAGCTTGGCCATGGCGACCGTCAGCGCCAGCACCGACATCCCCAACAACACAACGATGACCGGGCCGCCAGCGTCAATCAGTTGCCCCACCGGCTGGAACACGGCCAGGGGTTCCGACGGGATGGGCGCCCCCGAAAGACGCACGGGGGCCAAGGAGGAGGGCATCACCTGGCCGATGACGTGGGGCAGGTCCTCTGGAAAAAACGTTGCATCCCGAAGTTGGTTAAGCTGGCTCACCCGCTTGCTTGCTTGATCAAGGTTTACGCTAGCGCCTGCTTGGGGGCGTCAGCAGGAATCATGGCCGCCGCTGCAGACCCACGGGCCCAGACCGGAATCGACGGGCTCTTCGTACACTGAGGGGAACCGCACCGGAACAATGAATCCCAAGCTCACCTGGTACCTGAAGGCGCAAGCGGGCGTGCTGTTGCTCCCCGCCGGCCTTTGTCTCTTCGGCCAGGCCGTCATCAACAAGGGTTCGGATCAGCCCTGGTTCTGGCTGGGCACCGCCAGTTTGATTGTCATCAATACAGGCCTTGGTCTGATGATCGATTCCGGCTTGATCCGTGGATACCCCGGATCCCGGGAGTCCTCCTAGGAGAAGCCTGGGGAAGGCTCATTCCGGCTGCCGGCTGCCGGCTGCCGTAGGGCGTGTTGCCGGGAATCCAGCGTTCCCCTGCGTGGCCCAACTCTTTTTTCCAGAAGGGGCATGGTGCTTCAGGCGTTCCAGGATTGCCTGGCAACTGGCCAGGGCCTGACCACATCCGTCCCCTGCCGTGGCCACCAGCACGATGGGATCACCCACCGCCAGGGCGCCACGGCCATCCTGGAGGAGATCTTTGCCGCCGTCTGCCCTGAAGCCTGAGGTCAGAACCTGCTAAAATCCCCGTTTCTGGATAAGGAGACCAGGAAAGGGCGTGGTCCAAGCGGATGCTATTGCCCCTGTGAGCCTCCGCCCCCTTTCCTCTCATCTCATCAGAGGAGGAGAGAGAAGCGCAGCTTGAGGGAATGCTCCGCCGGGGAAGCGAAGGAGACGGACTCCTGCCGCTCTCCCTCCAGGGCAATTTCCCACGGTTCCCCCTGGCCCTGGCCCTGATGAGAGGAGTATGGCGCCAGGGACCACAGCAAGCCGTAGCTCCTGCTATCCGGGGAGAAGGCCAGTGCCAGCCCTGGGGAGAGGGTGAGGCGGTCGTTGGCCATGGGGAAGCCATAGGCCATCTCTGCTGCAAACCGCTGTCCGTTGCTGCCGGGGCCGTCCAGCCCCTCCATGACGGCGGGACTCAACAGGGAATCCATGCCCCCCGAGGCGCTGGAGCCCACGGCGTGGTTCAGGGAGAGGGACGGGCCGCGATGGGATGGGGAAGAATCCCAGGCGAAGGACAGGGACAGGCCCTGCTCCCGGAACTCCTTCTCCCGGTGGGTGAGGAGGGTGCGGCCCCGCACCTCACCCCTGATGCCCCGCGCCGGGTGATGCCAGACAATACCGGCCCCGATGTCCAGGCCGAAGCCGGTTTCCGCATCGCCGCCGTCCTGTCTCATGCCCAATTCCAGGGAGGGGAGGAGGGAGGCGTCATTGGCCAAGGGGACCGGCCATGTGGCTTCCAAGCCCACCCGGAGCCGGGAGACGCTGTTCTCGGAGGCGGCCAAGTCGTCCACCGCCTCCGAGGTGGCGCCCACCAGCAGCAGATCAGTGGTGGTGGCGAGGCTCAGCCCCGCAGCGCCGCCGTCCAGCCATCGATCTGCAATGCCCACGGCCACCATGCGCAGGTTGGCGGCGGGCTTGTATTCCCTCTCGTCATCAGCGGGTTTGACAGAGAGTGTGCCCCAGCCGTAGCCGGCCACGGCCCAGACGCCCAGGCGGGGGGTGAGGCCGTAACGGCCGTAGGGGAACAGGCCGGTCATGGTGCTGCTGATCTTGCCGTCCACACGGTTATCCCCCGCTGCTGCATAGGAGCCGTTGGCCCAGGACTGGCTGAGGGCGGCGCCTGCCTGCCAGCGCTCGGTGCTCCAGTCCGCCCCCACCAGGGCGGTGGTCACCTCCCCATCCAGGGAGGTGAGCCCGTCTTCCTGTCCACGGAAGGAGGAGAGTGCGCCACTGCCCCAGACGCCCAGCCGGGGTGCTCCTTCCCCTTCCTGCTCCGGTCCTTCCCCCAGTTCTTCCCCTGCTGCTGCCTGGGGGGAGAAGCTGAAGGCGGAGGCCGTCACCACCTGCTGGCTGCTGACATTCTCAAGCCCCAACAGCTTGGCCAACACCTGCTGGTTCTCCTCCAACGGTGTGGCGCTGGTAAGATCTTCCCCCGCCACCCTCAGGTGCAGACCCGGTGGAGTGGGCACTGCGGCAAAGCGGTCCTGCAGGGCGTCCACCACCTGTTGGGAGATGGTGCGGCCCCAGCGGACATGCCACCCCCGCACCGCCGCCGGGTCAATGTCAGCCACCCTGACCGTCATGGCGGCTGTCACCCCGTCGTAGTGGTCCCCTGTGGCGGTGTGGGTCAGGGTGATGGACCCTGCCTGCTCCGGCACGGTGACCACCACCCGCTGGGGAACGTTCCAGTCGTCGGCCCTGAAGGTGAGGGTGGTCTGGTTGCCGTCC
>VXWH01000180.1 GCA_009836025.1 Synechococcus sp. SB0668_bin_13
CTCCCCCAACTCCGAATCCTCAAAAGAATCCGGGAACAAGGCGCTGATCTCGTCCGCCAAGCCGGTGGAACGCCCTTCTGCCTTCGCCCGCACGGGATCAAAATCCACAAACCAGGACTTGAACAGCGCCGCGCCCATGGCCTCCAGCGTCTCGTTCATCCGGCGGTTGAGTTCGATCTTGTCGTCGATGGTGCCGAGGACGTGGGCGATGGCTTTTTGCTCGAGGAGAGGTGGGGATGCCGCCACAATGCGCTGTAGATCCTGCTTTGTGACATGCCCTAGGCCGGTAGTTTGCTTATTGCGAGCAATGGCAACAAAGTTAGGACGTAAATATCGTAAGATGTAGTAGAAGAAAGTCTGATCTATCTTATCAGAAGGAGTAACACGGAAGATATGCTGATTCAGCCAACCTTCTGGTCCTCGCCACCAAAAGGCATCAATTGAGGTTTCAGGTTGTCCAGACCAAGAAAACAGAAGATCACCTGAACAGACTCGTACTGATTCATCAAATTCTGATTGAGTGAACTTCGTCTGACCAGAAATGCCGTTCTTGATTTCAGCTATTTTGATTACAGGTTTACCGTTGGAGGTAAATTTGATGTTCTTGAAAGCCAATCCATTGACCCAACGAGCCATCGAGTAAAGTGATTTACGGGTCCAGTGATTTGGAAAAGTTGGACGATAAAGAGAAGTGCTATCTTCATCAAAACTGGTGTGTAGATCATCATGTGCGGTAGTCAGCCCACTCCCACCCCTACGATACCACTCCACCCCATGGCTGTGGATGTGTTCCACCAGGGCGGGGTTGTCAATGGTGCTATGCAGCACAAGGTCCACCGACTGGGCCATGGACAACTCCTCACAGGCGGCGGCCAGCTTGGCTTGATCCGTCAAGGTCAGTTGACGGCCGAACAGGGCAATGTCCACGTCCGAAGTGACGGTGTGGGCGCCCATGGCCCGGGAGCCGAACAGCACCGCTTTCTCCACCCGGTGGTTGGCGGCCAGGGTGGCGATGATGGCGGCGCGGTGTTGGGCTTTGAGGCCGTCGGTCATGCTTGGCGGTGAGCTTGCAGGGTGGCGTGCAGTCTTGCCAGGGCAGGATGGTAGCAGGTTTTGATCAGGGTTTCCGCTTCCAGGGCCAACTCTTTCCGATAGGTGTGGCTCAGCAGGTTCCTTTTGTCCAAGGCATCCAGCAGGGTTTCGCAGTCTTTCTCGTCCAGGTAGCCTGCCGCGAAGCCCTGGCGGATGGCGGCCCGTGGGGTTTTCGGCGCGTAACCCTCGTAAAAGAGCAGGTCCTGGAGCGTTTTCCAGGCCAGTTCAAAGCTGAATTCAAACGTCTGTATCAGGCCGCTGCGCTCAAGGTCGGTGTAGCCTGACTGGTTGCAGGCAGCACTGAGTTGGGTCAGGGCATGACTGAAGTTGTCCAGCCGTTGCCGCCAGCGAACCTCGTCGGCATTGCTCATGGTGCGGGGCGTTCCTCAAGCCAGCTTACCCGGGCTTGGAGCTGCCAGGTCACACAAGTACGCCCCCACTTCCTGGCCACCCGTCGTTGCCGATTCCATAACGTGGGAATCACCCCAGCCTTGGGACCCTCGCCACCCCTGAATGCCCATGGCCATTTCTCCATCCGTAGTTGCAGACTGGATCCGGCCCGGTGCTGTGTTGATCGCTCCAATAGATCCCCGGTGTGGAAAGACAAGGTCGCCTTCGCGGGCATTGCAGTTTGGCAACTCATCCGCAAAATCGTTAGAAACATATACCCAGCTATTCTTCCAGGCTCGACTAGCTGAAATATTAGTTCCCCGAATCACTGGAACTCCCAAAGAAGCGTAAACATCAGACTTCATTCGGGAGTCAAAGGGACCAATCGCAATTGATCCTGGTTCGTCTCTAGCTAATTCTTCCAATCTGATAACTTTCCATTTACCCATCTGCCAGTACCTCCGCCAGCTTTTGCCGGATCGTTGCTGTCAACTCCTCACCTTGTGCAAACTGCTTTTCTAATGTCTCACGAAGCGCCGCGAACCGTTCAGGGAAGGGCGTCTGATCCTCCTCCATCGCTGCTGCTCCGACATAGCGGCCCGGCGTCAGGACATAGCCATGCCCTTTGATGGCTTCCAGATCAGCCGATTTGCAGAAGCCGGGTACATCCTCGTAGTTGCCCTTCTCATCCCGCCAAGCATGATAGGCCCTTGCAATCTTGGCGATCTCCTTGTCGGAGAACGCTTTCCGCGTGCGGTCCGCCATGTGGCCAAGCTGTCGTGCGTCGATAAAGAGCACCTCGCCACGCCGATTACGGAAGCGGCCATTGCCCTTGTTACGGGAGAGGAACCACAGACAGGCTGGAATCTGCGTTGAGTAGAAGAGTTGCCCCGGCAGGGCGATCATGCAATCGACGACATCGGCTTCAATCATCATGCGGCGAATTGTATTCTCGCCGCTCTGGTTCGAGGACATGGAACCGTTGGCCAGAACCACACCTGCCGTTCCGTTCGGCGAGAGTTGCCAAAGTATGTGCTGAAGCCATGCATAGTTCGCGTTGCCGACCGGCGGCGGGCCGTACTGCCATCGAATGTCTTCACGCAGGCGCTCACCGCCCCAATCCGAGACGTTAAACGGCGGATTGGCGAGGATGAAGTCGAATCTCTTGTCGCGCCATGCGTTCTTATGGAACGTGCCCTCGTTGTTCCACCCGATGCCGCTGGCGTCAATCCCTCGCACAGCGAGATTCATCTTGCACAGCCGCCAAGTGGTGTAGTTGCTCTCCTGCCCGTAGATGGCGAGTTGGCCGATCCGGCCCCCATGGGCTTCGAGGAAGCGTTCTGCTTGTACGAACATGCCACCCGATCCGCAGCACGGGTCATAGACGCGGCCTTCAACCCCGCGCTCCGGGTCGGGGAAGGGTTCCAGCATCTCGACCAAGACGCGCACGACCGAGCGGGGCGTGTAAAACTCCCCGCCCCGCTTGCCTTCCGATCCGGCGAAGCCACCGAGAAAGTATTCATAGACCTTGCCCAGAAGGTCGCGGGCTTTTGCTCCCTCCTCGTGCAAGGCGATCCCTGAAATCAGGTCGATCAACTCCCCGATCATCACCTTGTCGAGGGCCGGGCGGTTGTAGTCTTTGGGTAGAACGCCTTTAAGCGAGTGATTTGCAGCCTCGATGGCTGACATGGCCTCGTCGATCAGTTTGCCGATGCTCGGGAGCTTGGCGTTCGCCTGAAGACGTGACCAGCGGGCTTCCTCCGGCACCCAGAACACGTTTTCGGCAACATATTCATCCGGGTCTTCAGCGGCTTCAGCACTTTCTGCCAATAACTGCTCGTGAAGCGCCTCGAAGCTCTGCGAGACATGGCGCAAGAAAATCAGGCCAAGGACAACATGCTTGTAGTCGGACGGCTCAAGGTTCTTGCGCAGCTTGTCAGCCGCACGAAATAAGTCTGCCTCGAAAGTGCTTGTGCCCTGCTCAGATACCATAGTGCCTCTCCTGTTCTGCTGCCGCTTTGCCAATACCATAGCATTCCAGGGCAGCATTACGGCCTGCGACATCTTCTGGTTATGAGTCCCGACCCAAGAGACTTGAGATGTGGACGCAGACCCCCTCACCCCTCCATATCCCTGAGATCCTTCAGCGCCGCCGCCGTCAACACCTGATGGCCGGTTGCCGTCACCGCCACGTCGTCTTCGATGCGGATGCCGATCCCTTGCCAGTTTTCGGGGATGGGGGGTTGCCCCTCCGGGACGGGTAGCCGGTTGCTCAGGTACAGGCCCGGTTTCACGGTGAGCACCATGCCGTTCCCTACACTGCGGGCGCGGGCAGCACGTTATGGGGGAGATCACCATTCGGGACGCCGGGCAGGGGGATGTTCCGGCGCTGTTGCGCCTGCTGGGGCAGTTGGATCCGCCCGGGGAGGCGCCGGGGCAGCCGCCGGCGGGGGCTGCCCTGGACGCCATTCGCTGCCACCCCGGCCTGCGGCTGG
>VXWH01000132.1 GCA_009836025.1 Synechococcus sp. SB0668_bin_13
CGCTGCCAGATGCAGTGACACAGCCACTCGGTGCAGGGCAGCTTGCTGGCCAACTGGGGCCATGTGGTATTGAGAAAGCTGAAATCCAGGGGTTCTGTCACTTGGCGACGGATGTGGTGCTTCACCTCCGAGAGATTCAGCACCATGCCGTTGGCGTCCAGGGGGCCGGCCATAGTGACCACCAGTTCGTAGTTATGGCCATGGCCGGGGGAACCACTACAGCGCCCGAAACGGGCTTCGTTGTCTGCGGCACTCAACTCCGGCAGCCAGTAGCGGTGACTGGCGCAGAACGTGGCCCGCCGCGTGATCAGGCAGAACCGGCCCGCCCCATGGGGAGCCGTTGTGCCGTTGCTAGCGATGGCTGCTGCGGCAACGGGGGCCGCGACCATGGCCGTCATCGCCATTCGTGAAGCTGGATTCAGTGTAATCAATGCAACCCATGAACTGTGCCCCCAAATACCGCCCCCTCCGTCGGCGACTTGCTGGCGCCAACCTTTACCTGGTGGGGATGATGGGATGCGGGAAATCCAGCACGGGGAAGGTGCTGGCCCGGAAGCTGGGCTACCGCTGGCTGGATGCCGACCAGGTGCTGGAGACTGCCGCAGGGCGCCCGATTCCCGCCCTGTTTGCCCAGGAGGGGGAGGAGGGGTTTCGGGAGATGGAAACCGACGTGCTGCGGCAGATCGGTCAATGGCATTCCTGCGTGGTCTCCACCGGTGGCGGTGTGGTGATCCGCCCGGCCAACTGGGGGATCATGCGTCAGGGGGTGGTGGTCTGGCTGGCCGCCGCCGCGGACTTGCTCCTGAAGCGGCTACGGCAGGATCCAACCCCGCGGCCTTTGCTGCAGTGCCCCGACCCGGTCCGGCGTCTCGAGGACCTCCTGGCGGTGCGGGAACCCCTCTACGCCCAGGCCGACATGCGCATTGTGCAGACCGGGACCATGACCTCCGAGGCGGTGGCGGCGGCCGTGCTGACGGCCCTGGCCATGTCCCTGCCCCCCTGGTCCCCGTGAGATTCCTCCGCGGGGAGGCTCACCGTAGGGGCTGCTCAGGGAGCATCCACGGACCAGGCCGCCCCCGTCGCTCCGGTTCCATTTCCCTAATTCCGTTCTGCTGTAACGTCCCACGCATTCGGGGGAGCGGCGGGCCATGGACGGTGGCTTGTCTTGTAGGGAGGCGTCCCAGGAATGCCACCCTCCTAAACAATGCTGGTATTGTCCTTCCAGCCAAGAGACTGCGGATCAGGGACGGCGGCGATGTCCTGCTGCGTAGCGAGGGGGAGGTCGTCCCAGGGTCCCCAGGCTTGGTAATCCGCTATCGGGGGGGCAACATCTGGCAGATCGAAGCCGGGGCAGGTGCCGCCGTTGCACTTAGCCGCGCCGTAGACGCCGACGAGCACGGGTGGTTGATGCGGCCGAATGGCTGCCGCATTGTCGTCGTGCCCGACGCAGGTCAGGTGATTTCCGCTGAGACAGGTCGCCACAAAGTCGCCATGCAACCCCTGGCCTTCAAACCTCTCGTGGACGAGTCGCACGCCGTCCCAGGTGACGACCGTCCTGCGCAGGTCTGCGTCGAGACTGTTGTGTTGCCCGATTGTCGCGTCGAGATATTCGCCGAAGTTTGCGAACGGTTCTTGCACGGTATCCACCAACGCCTAGTTCGTCGTACGCATGAAATTAAGCTCCGTCTGCGAACCCAGCCACGTGACACAGTCATGGCCGCACACGCCGTCCGCCAACGGAGTGGTCAGCCTCGCGGTCAGCTCGCCGTCGATATAGCCCTTGTCGAAGTGCGCCGTCAGGCGAACGCACGGCACGGCATCGTCGTACTCGTTCACGTCGGGGGTATCCGGGTCGTCGTAGCGACCATAAATGGTGCCGAACCAGTCTGGGCGGAACACGCCCACTGCTTCGCCCTCGTAGGTCGCGGTGCCGGACGCCGGGATTATCGCCTCGCCGGTTCCCACAGATCCCAACTCCGCCGCCATCTCTGCATAGCTGGGAAGGGTAAGCCCCGCGACAACCTCTTGCATAGCAGGGGATAAGTCATTCCACAATCCCCAGCCAAGCGTTGCTATTCCGTCAGGTGCCTCGGCGGCGTCGTAAGAGGTGTACTGCCAGTCCAGGATGCCGTCCGAGGCGTTGATCAACACGCAGTCGTTTTGGCAGTCCGGGTCAGCCTTCTTCTGCAGATTCCCCTCGGCGTCACGCAGGTCTTCGGTCACATCTTGCTTCCCATAGGAGATCAGGCCCCACTTGCTAGTAGCCCAACCGGCCTGCCCGTCATTTCGGACCTGGCTGGCATAGCCACCACCCGGATTGAACCAGGCCGGGCGGGCGTGGTGGGCGGGTTGAACCAAGTGGGCTGCACAGGATCGGTATTCTCGTCCGATTGGAGCACCACCATCTGGTCTTCGGCAGGAGGCGGGATTTCCAGGGAAGAGAAGTCGAACTCCGGCGGCGGATCGTTCTGAACAACCGGCACCTCCTCCGTGAGCGCCGTCAGCGCCCCGTGAACCGCCTTCCAGGTCTCGTACATGCGGCCACCGACCCGTGCCCCTCCCACGAGGCAGTGACCCGCGCCAGCAAGGGGTCGGACACCTGGCCCGTTGTCAGCGCGTCCCGGATCTCCGTCCAGTAGGCCAGCTTCTGGGTGCGCATGGCGGAGGGCTTACGGCTCTCCCAGAAGGCCACCACCGCCGCCACGTCGTCCGTCACGTCCGCAGCAACAAGTCCAGCGCCCACCACGCAGGCAGCAGCAAGCAGTGCCACGCAACTCCTCGTTGGGTTCATCCTGCCCTCCCTGGACCTCTAGTCCATGGATCAGAGCGATGGGCACCCTTATATTATATGAAAATATGCAGCCTACGTTACACTTACCCCCCCTCCCCCGATATAAAATTGGATGTTTTTTCATTAGTAGCCGGGATGACGCCCCAGGGGCCGTAGGCCGGCTTGGCTGCCCATTGCTTCCCATTCCGCTGCCCAGTGCCGGTGGGGGCATCCATGCTCCCGCTGACCCCACGCCCTGGGATGTCCTGGGCACTGCTGCCGCAGCCTGGATCAGGCCACACCTCCATCCGCAGCCGCTTCCCCCTCATGGATACCTGACAACATCCCGGTTCCGATGGTTGCCACACTGCTGTCAGGGCAAGGCGGCACCACCGGACCACCCTCTCCTGAACCTCACCTCACCCGTGTACCGTGACCGTCAACGTACCCTGTGCCATTGCGCCATGCCCACCCTTCCCCACGGCCTGATGCAATGGTCGCCATCGGGCTTCTTCACTGCCCTGTTAGGGCTGATCTGGTATGAAGTCAAGGCCAGTGAGGCCAGGCTCAACAAGCGGATTGACGAATTGCGGGAAGACCAGAAGGCCAGCGAAGCACGCCAGCGGGAACACCCGAAACACGGACTGGGCAGGCTGGAGGCCGTTGACCCCCTCCGTGAAAGCCACTTCCCGGTTTTCACGGATTGCTGAATTGCTCCCCACACAAGCCCCACCTGGTGCGACGTCCGTCACCGGCAATTCCCCCATGGGCACCACCAGTCGCCGCCACGGGCCTGAAACAGGCCAATCCGTACACCACGGCATCAAGGCTTACCTGATCCCGTCATACTCCCCAGTACACCTGTCCCAGGATCCTTCCTGGTGGGTTCCTGCGGTGAAGCCCGTGGGGATGATTGAGATTATTGAGAAGTTCAGTGGAGCGTGTGTGCCGTTGGACAGGGGAGAGGGAGCTTACAAAGTCAGGCAGCGCCTGATTCATCCTTCCCCACGGGGATGCTCTCTCACCATGAAAAGCCGGTCGTGCAAGTGGCTCCCAAGTGCCGGTAGCCTTTTATCAGGTGGGGAAACGGCAACTTTTCCTGGTGCCCTTATCCAGAACTGGGGTTAAACTGAACAATTAACCTTCTCAAGCTGAATGTCATGATGGAGTTGCATCTCATCCCTGCGGATGCTCCTCTGCCGGGGGAAGCAGCCCTGGCGGTTGGCCTCTTCAGTGACACGCTGGATGCCGGCCTGACGGAACTGAACACCCGCCTGGGGGTCTCCCTGGCCAACCTGGTCAGCCAGCGGAAGTTCAACGCCAATACGGGCGAGGCGCTGGCTCTCCATCCCCTGGGCGGGACCCCGCAAACCCTGCTGCTGCTGGGATTGGGGGAGCGGTCCGGTCATACCCTGCAGGGGTTGCAAAAAGCTGCGGTGCGGGGGGCGCGTGTTGCCCAGGATCAAGCCGTCAAGACCCTGGTGCTGGACCTTCCCCGGGCGGAGCTGGATCCCACTGCAGCGCTGCAGAAGCAGGCCATGGCGGTGCGGTTGGCGGTGTTTCAGGATTTGCGTTTCAAGGGGAAGGGCAGGAACGGGGACAAGGCCAGCGACAAGAAGGACGCTCCCCCCCCCCTGGATGATGTGCGGATCATCTGCCCAGGCGCCCAGGCTGCTGTACTGGAGCGGGCTGAGTCCATCTGTGCCGGGGTGGAGTTGGCCAGGGAGCTGGTTGCGGCGCCGCCCAACGTGGTCACCCCGTTGTCTTTGGCTGCCACCGCCCAGCAACTGGCGGAGGACTACGGTCTGGCGCTCAGGATCCTGGAGCAGCAGGACTGCGAGCGTCTGGGAATGGGCTCCTATTTGGGCGTGGCCAAAGCCTCGGCGTTACCCCCCAGGTTTCTGCACCTCACCTACCGTTCGGACGAGCCCGTCAAGCGGCGCCTGGCGCTGGTGGGCAAGGGGCTCACCTTTGATTCGGGAGGCTACAACTTGAAGGTGGGCCCCTCTCAGATTGAAATGATGAAATACGACATGGGCGGCTGCGCAGCGGTATTGGGGGCGGCCCGCGCCCTGGGCCAGTTGCGACCCAAGGGGGTTGAGGTGCATTTTATCAGTGCAACCTGTGAAAATATGGTGAGCGGCGATGGCCTTCACCCCGGCGACATTATTACGGCAAGCAACGGCGTCACCATTGAGGTGAACAACACAGACGCGGAAGGACGTCTGACGCTGGCGGATGCCCTGGTCTATGCATGTAACCTGAAACCGGACGCAGTGGTGGATCTGGCCACACTCACGGGCGCCTGTCTGATTTCCCTGGGGGATGAGCTTGCCGGCCTGTGGAGCCCCGATGATGATCTGGCGGCCGACCTCCTGAAGGCTGCCCAGAGCTCCGGTGAAGGGCTCTGGCGGATGCCACTGCCGGCATCCTATCTGGAGCGCATGAAGAGCCCCTTTGCGGACCTGAAAAACACCGGCCCCCGCGCCGGTGGGGCCATCACTGCTGCTCTGTTCCTCAAGGAATTCGTGAGCCAGGATGTTGCCTGGGCCCACATGGATATTGCCGGAACAGTCTGGTCCGATAAGGGCCATGGGGACAATCCCGCTGGCGCCACTGGCTATGGGGTGCGCACGCTGGTGGAATGGGTCTCAATCCATGCCACCGACTGAAACCGGAGATGTGCAGCGCCCCCTAGAAGCAACCGTCCACGGAAATGGTGTAACGGAGTCCCGATGCCCGGGGGTGGGCGTTGGAGCCCACTTTTACATTCACCTCTGTCACCAGCTTGCCCTGGGGAGGATAGAAAGGTCCCAGACGACGGTATTCGCCGGGATCCAGCAGGAGCTTGTCTCCAAAAACCCTTAAGTTGGTGCGATCACTGAATTTCAGATAGGAGATCACAGGAAACAGGTCTCTCTCCATCCCCATGACATTCTCCTCCTGCTCCGCATCCTGATCTGGTTCGGTCTCATGGATCTCATCACTCTGAAAATTCACCCAGTAGGACTGGTACACATTGGCAACCGTGAAGTCCGTATTGAAATTGGTACGGCCAAAGACGAACGTCAGCGGGTTATTGAGTTGAATCATTTTGCTGACGCTGGCTTCACCGCCCACTGCGCTGAGTTCCTCACAGGCGCCCAATTCGGTTTGGGCCAGCAGGGGTGTGCTCCATGGCGCTGCGCTCCAAGCCAGCACAACAACCAGGCCTGAGGAAAGACGCCTGGCTTGTTGGCGCAGCAAAGACCAACCAACAGCAGGTCGCGTCATGGTGATGGTGGAGATGGGAGCCCTAGACAAGCACCTGGGGAAGGGTTTGTCCAGGGTCACGCACTGGATCATTGCGAACAAGTCCCTTGGCCCCTTCTCTGAGGGAGGGGACCTGATCCACAACTCGGATTAATCAGAGCAATTCCTGCCCTCAGACTCTCCTCTGATGCAACAGTGGCCTCTCCCGGGGCTTTCTCCTGGTCTCTTCAGGAAGCAATCCGTTTGAGACCATTGGCTTGCAAGTAGACCCTGGTGATGGTGAGTTCCGGGAAGCGCCGCTCGGCATCCTTCAAGGTTCCCCCAACGCTTAACCCTTCCATGACCAAGGTTCCCGGCCCCCCCAAGGGGTCAATGTAATCAATGTGAAAGGAGCGGCGCGGGGTGCTTTTCAGGGGCTGGTGGGGGTACATGGCCATCGGCACGACACATGGGGACCAGAATCCCATAAACAACCGTCGAATCCCGTCTTTTCCTCCTTCAGATCATAAAACTTGATCTGACGCTCCGCTCCAGGCCAATGGCCTAGGGCTGACGCCAGGCACACTCCGCCGTGGTAACGAGGGTGCTTGCGGTGAGATATTGGGTCTCATAGGAGCACTGGCCAGTAATACCGGCGTACTTGCCTGTGCCACCCACCAGGTTCATGCGGCCCGTCCCCCCGCTGCTGGCGTCACCCAGACCTCCCTGTTTCCTGATTGAGATGAAAAACAACCTGTCTTCGCCATACTCTTTCGTTTCGGTGAGTGTGCAAGGCCCCTTTAAGTCGAGACCCCTGGCAGATTCTTCCGAGAACACCACACAGGATTGGAGAAAATTCTGGCCCTCTGGAAAGAGACTGCCCTGACCACTGGAAACGATGGTGGCGCCACCCTCCAGATTACCTCCCGTAAAGGTTGTGCCGCCATGTTGAATCTGTTCGTAGGAGTAGGCGAAACTCCCGGCCAGGGTAAATTGACCACTGGTTTGCGCGAGAGCAGGAGACAGGGGCGTCACCAGGCCAGCCATGATCAGCCAGGTGGTAGACTTGCGAAAGAAATCCATGAAAATCCCATAGACAGACCATTGCTTACCGTAGCATCACGGAAAAGGTCCGATAACGGGGTGCGGGAAAGACAGAATGAGCCTGTCCCAGCGTTTGTCCAGGGCTTGCTCCACTTGCAATCCGCCAACAAGCTCTGTGCAGCCCCTCCCCCCTGTTTCGGATCCCATGGGGTCGCCTTGGTTTCTGTAGACCGACATCTGGACCTGGTCTCCGTCTCCGCCAGCCTCAACCGCACTGGAACAAGGGACCGCTCACGTGTCACTGTTGCGCTGCCTTGCAAGCTGGCCGCTGTAAAAACCGTGCCATTTTGCCTGAGGTTGGTGTAGTTGTAGGTGGAACTGAGCATCATGGAGAACTCCCCCGTGCTTTGGGCCAGACCTGGGGACATTTGTGCTTGAGAGCTTCATATCCGGCTCCTGTTGCGGCAAACTATGGTTTCCTGCGCCACCTCAACTGAAGGTGAAGGTCGATCTGAAGCACGTCTTGCTCCGCTCCCCATGGCGTTGGGCGATGCTTCCCCTGCTGCTGGTGACGGTGTTCTGGGGAGGTCAGCAGGTTCTCTCACCGGAAGCGCGTCACCGCTTCAGTCGTCCTGGCGACGTGGTGTTGCTGGGCATTGATCCCATCGGCGCCAATGCCGATGTGGTGGTTGCAATTCGCTTGCAGCACGACCAAACGCGAATCACCCAGATTCCTCGCGACACCTTTACCCATAGCGAGGCCCGGGGCTCCTGGAAAATCGGCGAGCTTTACAGCCTGGCCGGTGCCGAGGCCGTACAAGAGCAGGTTGCCGAGCTTGTGGATGCTGACTTCCCCCACCTTGTGGTGGTCCATGAAGGCGTTGTGGCCGCATTGGTGGATGCCCTGGGCGGCCTGACCGTTACGGTCCCCACACGGATGGTCTATCGCGACCGGAGTCAGGGCTTGCTCATCGATCTGGAGCCAGGCCGGCAGAGGCTCAACGGCCAGCAGGTGGAGCACTTTATCCGCTGGCGTGGACGGGACGGGGACATCGGTCGCCTGGAACGGCGGCAGGAGGTGATCAACGCCTTGGACGACGTTTTTCAGAGCCCGGTCACCTGGACGCGCCTGCCCATGCTGAAACAGGTTCTGGAAGACCAGGCGAGGGCGGGGCGGCTCGTCACCGATCTGGACCTGCAAGCCCTTCCCGCCATTGTCAGGGGCTTTGCCAGCGGTGGGGCCATCATCGAGACCCTGCCAGGTCGTGAGGGTTATTACGAGGGATTGAGCTACTGGTTTGCGGAGGAAGGCGCTTTACCCCCTGAGCCTGCCCACCTTTCACCACGGCAAGACGCCCTGCCCTCCGGGCCTGCCACACCCCCGGAGAGCGCCTTGACCCCTGGGTTTGTACCGCCCGCCCTGCAAGACACGTTGCCGTTCGTTGCCCCGCCTCCTGTCATTCCCCCGCCCATAGAGCAGAGCAACAATCAAGCGGGGGAACCATAAGGAGCAGTTGCAGGCTTTGCCGTGCTCCCTCTGGCTTTGATCACCGCCCTTGTGCTCTGGGGCACTGCGGCGGCGGTGCAGACCTGGGCCCAATTGCGTCACCAGCGGGTGGCGCGGCAGGAGATTGCCCAGCAGCAAGCCGACGCTCGTCACAATGAACGCATGGGCCGGCTTCAGGCTGAGGAGGGTCCATGACGCCTGTCCTGAGGAGAGAGCCTTTGCGGCCCCATGACGCCAAGCGCTCCAGGCCCCATGGCCACTGGCTGCGGGGACTTCACCAGCGAACGGTCTCCAGCGCCGGCTTCACTCTGGTGGAAGTGGTGGTGAGCAGCGGCATTCTTGCCTTTGCCCTGGCCAGCAGCTTCAGGGGCTGGAGCCAGGGGCAGGCCCTGGTGCAACAGGCCAATCAACGGCAGGCGCTCCTGGATGCCGTTGACCAGGATCTGCAACGACAACAAGGTCGGGTGATCCAGAGTCTGAGCCAGCCGCCATGGGCTTGTGACCTGCTCCTTGCCGAATTGCAGACGACCCTGGAAACCCTGTCCCATGACCTGCCGGACGCTGTGGAGCGCCAATGGCTCATCCAAGGTCATCCGCCCGCGCTGGCCATCCGCTACATGTCCCCCAGCCTGCAATCGCCACGGGAACGCCTGCTGGCGCTCAGTGGAGGTCCGGTTTGTGAATAAGCCACGGCTGCCCGGCAGAGCACGGGAGACCAAGGCCCATAAGGAGGCGGGATTCAGCCTGGTGGAACTGCTGGTCACTGCTGTTCTTCTGAGTCTGCTGGCGGGTCTGGTGTTGCCCAGGGGGCAGAACTGGCTGGCGCGGCAACGTCGTGACGGGGCCGTGCAGTCCTTGTTCCATGGCCTGGAGGTGTCCCGGTCGGGGGCTGCGGCCAAGGGCAAAGCCTGTGCCATGGCCTTGACGGAATCCGGCTGGGGGGAGCCGCTGAACAGTTCTTCCCCCACCTGCTCCGGCATCGGTGACCTCACCGCCACCGCCCCGGGTCTGCGCATCACGGCCAACATGACCCAGGACGTGGAGATTGGCCCCACGGGACTGCTCACCGGCAGCGTGGGGGCTGGGGGCACCGTGGTGGTGGGCCACAAAGACCTGACCGTGGAACGCTGCTTCGTGATTGCTCTGCCCCTGGGCACCGTCCGTACAGGTGTGTACGACAACAACAACAGGAAGTGCGTCAAACATGGGAAGGACACGTAAGCCCCTGGCCTTGCTGTCTCGCGCCGGGCGGCAGGGGAATGATCCGGGAGACGGCGCCGGCGGCTTCACCTTGCTGGAGTTGCTCATTGTGTTGCTGCTGGCTTCCGGGTTGGCCCTGGTCTGCTTCAACGCTCTGCTGGCGGATGGGCAGTTGGTGGGCCGCATGGCCGAGGGTTGGCGGCAGCGGCAGGAGCGGGAGCGGGCCCTGGATCTGATCCGCCACGACCTGACCCAGGGAGACGACGTGTTGCTGGATCCGGACCTGGCCCAACATCGCTGCTCCATGAACAAGCGCCAGCCGGTGTTGGTCATTGCCACCAAAGCCGGGCCGATCACCTATGCCATCGGTTCTCCCCCCTCCAACATCTGGGCCAGCCGTGTGTTGCTGCGCTGTGGACCAGCCTTCACCAAGGCGGGTGTGTGGAGCCAGAAGTCTTTCCTGAACCGGGTGCTCATTGACGGCCTCCAGCCTCCGGAAACGCCATGGCAACAGTGCCCTGTGGCTGACGGCGCCGAGGTGGGCCATTCCTTTGCCCTGCCCTTATCCGTCTGCATGGAGCCTGCCACCAGACTGGTGACGGTTCGCCTCAGCCAGGGCCAGGAGGATTCCACCGCCAGCGCCGTGGTGGGTCTCCACAACCTCATGGCGGCAGATTCCCCGGAGGACAAGACAAACAACTGACCCCTGCCCCCTGTCCCGTGGGAGAGGGGGCAGAGGAGATCATTTCTTGGCAGGAGTGGCTTGAATCGTTGTGGCGTCACCACTGGCCTCAATAGCGAATATCCCCTTTTGGGAAAGTTTAAGATTTTTACCCGTGATATTAACCTTGCATTTATTATCGTTCCGTGTAACATTCCAGTTAATAATTGCATGATTGGGATCTTTCGCGAGACGATCATACTCCTTATCGCCAGCATTTGGCATTGCTCCATTGTCAATAAAATGGGAGAGGCAGTAGGACATCAACCCTCGGGCCTGGATATTGGCCGCATTGATCTTGGCCTTGTTCTGCTGCCCCAGAAAAGCGGGCATGGCCACACTGGACAACACGCCAATGATGACCACAACAATGAGTAACTCCACCAGGGTGAAGCCTGCTGCAGCCGAAGGGCGCTTCCGGCCTGGCTGGCGCCACGGTTGTGACCGCAACGGCAGCCGCCGTGGCCGGGGACCGGGGCGGTGGCCTGAGATGGCGGCTGGTGTAGACGTTGGCGGATTGACGTTTGGCGTCCACTGGCCGGCTTGAGCTTGCCGGAGCAGACCTGGGGTGAGCTTCAATGCTTGGGAACGGTCAACCATGGGGAATGGCAGCACGGTTTTCCCCATGGTTCCCTCACCTGCCACGGTTGACCCATGACCCGGATTCCTGCTGGTGAACCCAACGGTATGGATGGCCGGACGGCCATGGTTTGGCGCTGGTTCCGCCGCCCCCTGCCCACCCTCTCTGCCCGTCTGGCCCGGGTGGGGGTTGTGATGGTGGCCATCTACGGTCTGCTGGCCTTGGTGGTGCCGCTGCTCATTTCCGGTGGTTGGCTTCCTGATCCCAACAGTGGCCTGGAGAATCCCGCCTTTGCTCCCCCCAGTCCGGCCCACTGGTGTGGCACAGACCGGCTGGGGCGGGATGTGTGTGTCCGCACCATGGCCGGAGCCGGCGTGGCCCTGCAGGTGGTGCTGTTGGCGGTGGCCATGGCCTTGGCGGTGGGTGTGCCGCTGGGCATGGTGAGCGGCTACATGGGCGGCGCCGTCGACCGGCTGCTGGTGTTGCTGATGGACACCCTCTACACTCTGCCCCTGCTGCTGCTGGCGGTGGTGATGGCGTTTCTGCTGGGGCGCAGCCTCGTCAACGCCGCGTTGGCCCTCTGTGTGGTGTACATCCCCCAGTACTTCCGCATGGTGCGCAACCAGACGGCTGGCGCCAAGGCGGAGTTGTACGTCACTGCTGCCCGATCCCTGGGGGCCGGCCCGCTCTGGATCCTGCGCCGTTATTTGCTGCGCAACGTGATCACCTCGGTGCCCGTCCTGATCACCCTCAATGCAGCGGATGCGGTGCTGGTGCTGGGGGGGCTGGGATTTCTGGGGCTGGGGCTACCGGAAACCGTGCCCGAATGGGGGAGTGATCTGCAGCAGGCCCTGGTGGCGGTGCCCATTGGCGTCTGGTGGACGGCCCTCTATCCCGGCCTGGCCATGTTTGGCCTGGTGCTGGGCCTCTCCTTCCTGGGGGAAGGGGTGGACGCCTGGCTGTCCCGCAGTGAAACCATCGGCCGCGCCGAGCGCTGAGCCAGAGCTCCGGACAACGCCTAGACTCAAAATCAAATACCCCATGGGGAGGCAGGCTCCGCCCTTGTCTTGATGGTGACCCTTCTATTGCTGGGATTGGCGATATTTGTGTGGAGCAAGTCGCGACGCAACGGTGACGAGGTCATCGCCACCTTTGAGGCGCTGCTGGCCGCCGTGCTGCTGGTTCTGGCCGTTTGCTGTGGCCGCCTCCATCTGCCCCTGGCCTGCCTCTTATTGGCCTATGCCCTCTTCCTGCCCCGCTACCCGAGCCGCCATGTGCCGGAACGCAGCGACGGCCGGGATGACATCTTCGTGGAGTTTTGACCGGCATCAGCAGGCACTTGCAGTCGGCACAATAATTTGTTAATCTTTGTGAAGCGACCTGTCAGGGCCATGGCCTCATCCAGTCCTCTCTCCCTGAGCCGAGGCTTCACTGTTGAGCAGTACTCTCGCGTCATTGACCGCTGTCAGGACGTTGATGAGCTACGGAGTCTGGCCAAGTTGTTGCTCAAGGTCTGGCGCCAGCAGGCGGATCTGAACGAGCACTACGGGGCACAACTGCTCCGGATCAAGCCCACTGACATGGGTCGAGCCACCAGTTGATTGGCGCTGTGGCCAAGGCGAAGGCGTCGGATCCGGCCATCTGGCTGGCGCTCTGGATCGTCTCCTTCGCCCCAGCCGCAAACGGGACCCCATGGTGGCCGGCCCGTCAGTGACCACAGGCTATCCAGGGATATCAAGTCTCGTTCTTCAGGACGGCGTTCGGCTGTTGCCACCTGTGGAAACGGGGGGTGTCAGGTTTTGAGCCTCACCACAGAGAGGCGCCGCCAACGATCCCACCACCCGGGGGAGACAACCGCGGTGGCGGTGGGGCTGTGCCCCCAGGGGATGCCTGGAGAAAGCGGAGCCAATGCCGGCCTTGATCATGCAGATGTGCCAGGTCCACCCCGTCCAGCTCACCACAGCAGCGGGACAGGCGCGCCACGGCTTCGCCCCAGAGCAGGGTGGCGCCGCGGCGGTTGTCCTGCCGCCAGTGGACCATGGCCACGGCAATCTGCACCAAGGCTTGAAGGGGCGTGCGGCGCGGTTCCAGGCTCTCCTGCCAGAGGGCCTCCAGGGCGTCATGGCAGGCGTACCAGTCTTCCTGGGCAAAGAGGGCCAGCGCCGCGGCAAGAGCAGGATCCGGACAGGCGCCCATGGGCTGCAAGGAGAGGGGGCTCTAGCGTTTTACAGCCCTGCGGCTGGGCAGCTTGCGCAGCCGAACGGATTCAGGGGTCACCTCCAGCAGCTCACCGGGGCCGATGTAACCCAGTGCCCGTTCCAGGGTCATATCCACGGGAGTCTGCAACATGTCCAACTCTTCCGCGCCCGCTGAACGCATGTTGGTGAGCTGTTTGGTCTTGCAGACGTTGATCTCCAGGTCCTGGGGGCGTGTGTGTTCCCCCACGATCATTCCTTTGTACACCCTGGTTCCCGGGCGAATGAAAAACTGGCCCCGGTCTTCCGCGTTCTTGAGGGCATAGACGGTGGACACACCCGTCTCAAAGGCAATCAGCACTCCGGTGCGGCGGGCTTGCAGATCCCCTCCCATCGTGCGGTAGTCCAGGAACGAGTGACTCATCAATCCCTCTCCCCGGGTCATGCGGATGAAGTCGCTGCGAAAGCCCACCAGGCCGCGAGCAGGAACGACAAATTCCATTTGACAGCGACCATCCCCGGAGGTGGTCATGTTCTGCATTTCCCCCTTGCATGTGCCAAGGCGCTCAATGCAGCCGCCCACAGCGGCTTCCGGCACATCCAGAACAATGGTCTCGTAGGGCTCGCAGATGTCCCCATCCATGGTGCGGAAGATCACCTGGGGCTGGGAGACCTGGAACTCGTAGCCTTCCCGCCGCATGGTCTCGATCAGAATGCCCAGATGGAGTTCTCCCCGTCCGCATACGGTGAAGCGGTCCGGAGATGTTGTATCGCTCACCCGCAAGGCCACGTTGGTGAGCAGTTCCTTGTTCAGCCGTTCCCGCAACTGACGACTGGTGACAAACTTGCCCTCCTGGCCGGCAAAGGGGGAGTCGTTGACCATGAAGGTCATCTGCAAGGTGGGCTCATCCACCTTGATCAAGGGCAGGGCCTTGGGGTTGGGACTATCACCACAGGCAATGGTGTCGCCGATGTTCACCCCGTGAAAGCCCGCCACGGCAACAATGTCCCCGGCGCCGGCGGCCTCGATCTCCAGACGTCTCAAACCCTCAAACCCCAGAAGCTTGCTGATCCGGCTCCGCTTCATGGCCCCGTCACTGCCGATCAGGGTTGCCTGCTGCCCGGTGGTGATGGTGCCGTTGTGGATGCGGCCGATGGCAATGGTGCCCAGGAAATCGCTGTAGTCCAGGGTGGTGACTTGCAGTTGCAGGGGCTTGTTGGGGTCACCCACGGGGGGTGGCGTATGGCGAAGAACGGCCTCGAACAGGGGTTGCAGGGTGTCGCCGCCCCTGGCCAGATCAGCCGTGGCAAATCCCCCCAGGCCACTGCCGAAGAGGTAAGGAAAATCACATTGGTCATCGTCGGCCCCCAGCTCCAGGAAGAGGTCCAGCACCTTGTCCACGGCCGCATCCGGCATGGCCTGGGGCCGGTCAACCTTGTTGATGAAGACGATGGGCCGAAGGCCCTTCTCCAGAGCCTTTCTGAGGACAAAGCGGGTCTGCGGCATGGGGCCTTCGTTGGCGTCCACCACCAGCAGACAGCCGTCCACCATGCCCAGCACCCGCTCCACCTCCCCGCCAAAGTCCGCATGACCAGGGGTGTCCACGATGTTGATGCGGGTCTGCCCGTAGTCCACTGCGGTGTTCTTGGCCAGGATGGTGATGCCCCGCTCCCGCTCCAGCACGTTGCTGTCCATGACGCAACTGGGCACGGCTTCCCCCTGGCGAAAAATGCCCGATTGGGCGAGCAGGGCGTCCACCAGGGTGGTCTTGCCATGGTCGACGTGGGCAATGATGGCAATGTTCCGGATGGATCGGCCCATGGCAGGCAAAGCGTTCAGTGAATCGTTAATGTTGCGGCGTTGGCGTTGAAGCGGCGCGCCTGCTCAAACAATTCCAGGGCATGACTGCTGCCTTCCCAACGCCAGTGCCATGGTTCATAGGCCACGCCCTGGCGGTTGTCCACTGGGAAGGACAGCCGGAAGTGATAGCGGGAGGCGTGCTGCTGCAACCAGGCAAAAGCAGCACTCTGATCAAAGGCTGCGTCCAGGTCCAACTCGGGATGGCGGGCATCCCCCAGGTCCAGGGCATAACCGGTGTGATGCTCGGAGTAGCCGGGTGGGGCGCTGACCCGGGCCCGCTCCTCCGGCCGTTGACTCCGTTCCACCATGACCGGGAAAAACAGGTTGTGCTGGGTCTCCCGATCTCGAAAGGCGCTCAGCAGCCGCAACTGCACGCCGTCTTCCGCTGCGTCCCGCTGCATGGCCAGAAACGCTGCCGCCGCATCCCCGTGCAGTCGGCGGCCAGGCACCACCTCCACCAGGTCTGCCCCATGGGCAATGGGGTAGGAAAAGTGACCCAGGAGGCGACCATCCGCCTCTGGCTGGGGCATGGGTTCCGTGAAAGGATCGGTCAGTGTGGGCATGTCCTGGGCAGGACGCAGGAGAAGGACCATTCCCACCACGATACCGCCAGCCAGCAGCATCAGTAGCGTCAACAGACCCTGTTGCTGCTGGGGAACAGATGGGGTCAGACGGCGAGCAACGGGGATCTCGTCCAATTGGGTTGTCACCTTCGGCACACCGCCTCCGCCCTCAAGTATTGCTCCAGGAAGCCGTGCCCTGCAACCGCTTGGCAACAGCTTACCCACGGCATTGCGTCCTGGTTGTAGGTTCAGAGGATCACTCCCTGCCAAGTCTCGAGGAGAGTTGTCATGCTGCGCGTTGCCGTTGTTGGCGGAGGCCCCAGTGGGTCCTGTGCCGCGGAAGTGTTGGCCAAAGCTGGAATCAAAACCTGGCTGTTTGAGCGCAAGCTGGACAATGCCAAGCCCTGTGGTGGCGCGATTCCCCTCTGCATGGTGGAGGAATTCGATCTCCCCGGCCACATCATCGACCGCAAGGTTCGCAACATGCGGATGATTTCCCCTTCCAACAAGGAAGTGGACATTCGTCTGGATCCCCTCGGTTATCGCCAGGATGAATTTATCGGCATGTGCCGTCGGGAAATCTTTGATGCCTTCCTGCGCAATCGGGCGGCGGAGTACGGCGCCACCCTGATCAACGGTCTGGTGCAGTCCATCACCACCGGACCCCAGCGCAAAGGCCCCTACACCATCCACTACGCCGCCCACGGCGAGGGGCTCAAGGGTGATTGCCAAACTCTGGAGGTGGATTACATCATCGGCGCTGACGGCGCCAACTCCCGGGTGGCCAAGGCCATGGATGCGGGGTCCTACAAGGTGGCCATTGCCTTCCAGGAGCGGATCCGTCTGCCCAGGCAGGAAATGTCCTACTACGAGGATCTGGCGGAGATGTACGTGGGCACTGACGTGTCCCCTGACTTTTACGCCTGGGTGTTTCCAAAGTACGACCATGTGGCGGTGGGCACCGGCACCATGCAGGACAACCAGTCCCTGATCAAGTCCCTTCAACGGGGTATCCGCCAACGGGCCAGTAAGCGCCTGTTCCGCGGCGAGGTGATCAAGGTGGAAGCTCATCCCATTCCGGAGCATCCACGCCCGCGTCGGGTGGTGCAGCAAATGAGTTTGGTGGGGGATGCCGCCGGCTATGTGACCAAGAGTTCCGGTGAGGGGATTTACTTTGCCGCCAAGAGTGGCCGCATGTGTGCGGAAGCCCTGGTGCAGGTGAGCCAGCAGGGCAAACGCATCCCCACGGCCGGCGAGATGAAACGCACCTACCTGCGCCAGTGGGATCGCCGCTACGGCGCCACCTACAAGGTTCTGGACATCCTCCAGCGGGTGTTCTACGCCAACGATGCAACCCGTGAGGCCTTCGTGGAGATGTGCGACGACAAGGACGTGCAACGCCTCACCTTTGACAGCTACCTCTACAAGCGGGTTGTGCCCATGAGTCCGTGGCAGCAGGTGAAGATCACGGCATTGACCGTGGCGAGCTTGTTACGGGGCCAGGCGATTGCACCGCAGATCTACCGCCCGGTGGACACCGCTGTGGGCCGCCCCCAGGAAGATTTCCTCAGTCCCGGCGCTGTCCAGGTGGAGATGACGCCACGGGGCCGCACGCCGGCGGTTGACCTTCAGCCGGATAAACGGGAAAAGTCTGCAATCACCAGCGCCTGATTGCGCAGCACGGCCAGCAGGTTGAGCCGGTTACGACGCACCTCTGGATCGGGGGCCATCACCATCACGCTGTCTTCCCCGTCAAAAAAGGCCTGTAACCGGGGTGACAGCATCCCCAGACCCGTGAGCAAGCGTTCGTAGCCGTCCTGATCCCTGGCTCTGCTCAGGGGGGCCAATGCTTCCAAAGAGGCCGATACGGCCTCCTCCGACGGGGAACTGAACAGGGATGCATCCACGCAGTCCCTGGGGTTGCACTGATGCCGCTGCAGATCCCCTTTTTCCGCCAGCCGGGCAGCCCGTTGAACCACCGTCTGAATGGGCGCCAACGCCCCGGAACCCCGCAACCGCTGCAGCAGCCGCCCACGGCAGACCACGTCCACAGGATCCTGCAGCAAGGTGGCAGGATCCCGTGTCTCTGCCGCCACCGCATCAATGACGTCGTAATCCAGCCCCAGATCTGCCAGCAGGGTGCGCAGGCGTTGCTGTAGAAAGGCCAGCAGGTCCGCCAGCAGGGTGGCGGGATTCACGGTCAGCTTGGAAAAATCCTTGGCCGCTTGCTTGCTTGCAGCCTCCAGCAAGGTCACCAGGTTGAGGGACCAGCCACAGTCCACCAGGATGTGCAGCAGTCCATTGCCGGCCCGCCGCAGGGCAAAGGGATCGGAAGAGCCGCTGGGCCGCTGACCGGTGGCAAAGATGGAGACCAGCAGTTCCAGCCGCTCGCTCAAAGCCAAAACCCGACCCAGGTCTGAGGCGGGCAGGGGATCATCGGCGCCACTGGGCAGGTAGTGCTCGCGGATGGCCTCAGCCACTTGCGGCCCTTCGCCGGAGGCCATGGCGTACTTGGCCCCCATCACCCCTTGCAGTTCCGGGAACTCGCCAACCATCTGGGTCACCAGATCCGCCTTGCACAGCAGCGCCGCACGGCTGAGCGCCTGCTGATTCAGTTGGATCGCCCCGTTCTGCTGCTGGAGCGCCATGGCCATGGCCTGCGCCTGGCGTATCAAACGGTCGGTACGGTCCTTCAGGGAGCCCAGCCCCACGGCAAAGGTGACCCCTTCAAGACGGGGCAGGTAGTCCTCCAGAAGTTGAGAGCGGTCCTGGTCATAGAAAAAGGCCCCGTCAGCAAGCCTGGCCCGCAGCACCCGTTCGTTGCCCTGGGTGATGAGGGCCGCATCCGCCAGGGGACTGGCGTTGGTGATGGCCAGAAAGTGGAGATCCAGCACTCCATGGGCATCCAGCGCCAGGGGATCCGCTGGGGCTTGAAACAGGGGCACATAGCGTTGGTGCGTCACCATTTCCATGGCGCTCACCTCGGCCGGCAGGGACAGAAAACGCTCCTCCATGCGGCCAACGATCAACCCCGGCGCTTCCACAAGGTCCGTCAGTTCCTCCAGCAGTGCTGGTTTGAGTTGGGGGACGGACCCCAGCTCAGCGGCCTTGCGCTCAATCAGGCGGCGGATGTGCGCCTGCCGCTGTTGACGGTCGGGAATGATGCCGGCCTTCCGTAGACTGGCCTCATAGGCTTCAGCCGTGGCAATGGGGAGGGGATCGCAACGCCAGCCCCGGCGCGGTCCATAGGAGTTGGCCTGGGCCGCCACAACGGGACTGGTCTGCTCCAGTTCCACCGGCAACAGCTCATCATCCAGCAAAGCCACCAGCCAGCGAATCGGGCGACTGAACCGTTGCGTCCCTGTTCCCCAGCGCATCAGTCGTTTGCCCTGAATGGCGGCAATCCAGCCGGGAATCGCCTTCCCCAACAGGGCCTCCGTTGTCTGGCCCGGTTGCGGCACCTCCGCAAAGACAAACTCCCCTTTGGGGGTGGTGCGGACGGTCAGGTCCTCCACCGCCAGCCCCCAGCGCCGGGCAAACCCTTGGGCCGCGGGCGTGGGGTTGCCCTGGTGAAAGGCCTGTTGCGCCGGTGGTCCCTTGTGCTCCTTCACCTGGTCCTTCTGCCGTGGCGGCAGATCCCGCACCAACACCCCCAGGCGACGGGGTGTAGCAAAGCCCTGGCAAGGCAGGGCGTCAAAATGCCAGTCTTGCAGGGAGGTTGTGATCAACTGACCCAACTGGGCCAGTGCTGCCGGGCAGAACGCTGCCGGCAGTTCCTCGGTGCCAATTTCCAGAAGCAGGGAAGCCACGTATCCACAACGGGACCATGGAACTTTATGGCCCGTGCTTCACCGTGGGGTTTCTGCCTAGCCTGCGGGCACATCCCCAACCAACCTCCTTCTTGGCGTCCCCTCAACTCCACCCCACTACCATTGCCGCCGTCAGGGAGCGCGCCGACATTGTGGACGTGGTGTCCGAGCATGTGGTGCTCAAGAAGCGGGGACGGGAGTTTGTGGGTCTCTGCCCCTTTCATGAGGACAAATCACCGTCCATGACGGTGTCCCCCGCCAAGCAGCTCTACTACTGCTTTTCCTGTGGAGCTGGCGGCCACAGCATCAAGTTCCTCATGGAACTGCAACAGAGCAGTTTTACTGATGTGGTGCTGCAACTGGCCCAGCGCTATCAGGTGCCGGTTCAGACCCTCTCCAGTGGCCAACAGGATCGGCTGCGGCAACAACTCTCCCATCAGGAGTCGCTCCACCGTGTCCTGGCGCTGGCTGCAGGCTGGTTCCAGACCAATCTGCAACAGGCTCAGGGGCAGACGGCCCTGGCCTACCTGAAGCAACGGGGCCTCAGCGGGACCGCCATGGAGCAATTCCGACTGGGCTATGCCCCGGACAGTTGGGATGCCCTGCTGCACCATCTGGGCCAGGTGGAGGGTGTCACGGCCTTGCAACTGGAGGCGGCAGGCCTGGCGGTGCCCCGCCAGGGGCGGGAGGGCCACTACGACCGCTTCCGCCAGCGGCTGATGATCCCCATTCGGGACAAGCAGGGCCGGGTGGTGGGCTTTGGTGGACGCAGCCTGGATGGCGGTGAGCCCAAGTATCTCAACTCTCCCGAGACCGCAGTGTTTGAGAAGGGGAAAATTCTGTTTGGTCTGGACATGGCCGCGGGCCCTATCCACAAGGCTGATCTGGCCGTGGTGGTGGAGGGCTATTTTGACGTCATCGCGCTGCACAGCGCCGGGGTGCGCAACAGCGTGGCGGCCCTGGGCACAGCCCTCAGTTCCTGGCAGATCAAGCAGCTCTGCCGTGCCTCCACCAGCAAACGCATTGTCCTGAACTTTGACGGCGACCGCGCTGGCACCCGGGCTACCCAGCGGGCCATTCAGGAGGTGGAGCAGTTGGCCCTGCAGGGGCAGGTGGAACTGCGGGTATTCCCACTCCCTCCTGGCCAGGATCCTGACGATTACCTGCGGCAGCATGGCAGCGACGCCTATGGCCAACATCTCGCCGCCGCCCCCCTCTGGCTGGATTGGCAAATCGAGCAGGAACTGCAGGACTGTGATCTGAGCCGCACGGACCACTTTCAGAGGGCAATGCGGTCCATGGTGGAGTTGCTGGGCAAACTTCCCCCCACGGCTGTGCGCAGCCGCTACATGCACCAGGTGGCGGAGCGGCTTGCCGGTGGCCAGGCCCGCCTGGCGCTGGATCTGGAGGAGGACCTGCGCCAACAGGTTCGTGGTCAGCGGTGGCATGGTCGCTCCAGACGCCATGCACCGCCGGGCGAGGCCAGCGCCCGCGCCACGGCTGAGGGCCGCATCTTGCAGCTTTATCTTCTCTGCCCGTCATACCGCTTGGTCATCCGCCGCGTCCTGCGTCAGCGGGACTTGGAAGACTTTGCCATCGCCGCCCATCGCCGGCTGTGGGCAGCCATCACCACGGTGGAGCATCAACACCTGGCTCCTATGGACGAGCAGTGGTCCCGGCAGGTGAGCAGCGACCCGGCAGGGTGTTCAGAACAGATTGCCCAAGGTGTGACGTCACTGGATTTACTCCCGTTGCTGATGGACCATTTGTCGGCGGAGGAAGCCATTGACCTGCAACCCCAACTGACTGCTCTCCTGCAGCCCAGTGAAGTCGTGCAGGTGGAGTTGGAGCAACCGCTGCCCACCCTGAAGGCTGCTGCTGCCAAGCTGGAGGGCCAGCGTAGCGAGAGACGCCGTCGCCACTTGCTTGAGGCGTGGAGAGCTCAACCCATCGTCACCACGGAACACTGCGTTGCCGCCTTGCTGGAGCAGGAAGCCGCGGAACCCCCCGCTACGATATTGAAGTCCCCAAACGACCCCAAGACCGTCGCGGAAGACAAGATCCAGGCCCTCTACACCAAGGGGAACGAGGATGCCCTACGCCTGCAGGAGCTTTACTACATCGAGCGCCGCCATCTCGCCGCCTTGGATCAGGAACGTTGTGGGGCAAGCGGTGACTGACAGGGAACTCGCTTGAGCAGAACCGAAGATGCCGCCAGCGGTTTAGTAGTCCTGGTTGAATTCGGCAGGAGTGTCTGTAAGGCTGCACACCACGGACTCTTCTTCTGCCATTTCAGCAACTCTGACCACAGGACGCCCCATCTTTTTCAGCACGTCCACGTCAGCCATGGTCTGGCAGCGGGCGATCAAGGTGCCTTGTTCGTCGTAGCAACAGAAAAACTTCATAGAAGACTCCAACTCCTTACACAGTATGGCAGCGGAACCGGAGGTTTGCCGACAGATTCGGCCACCATCCGCCGCTACGCTTTTGGACCCGGACTAGAGATCCCTATGGATGCCGCAACCGAGAAACCAGGCTGCTGACCAGGAGTTCTGCCCTTGGTTCAAGAGAGTAGGCTCCAGCATCTGGCTGGCCCAAGTCAGTCAATGCTGACATGCTTGGGCCGGACCCATGGGCGGCGCTCCAGTCAGACCCGCGGCGTGATGGTGAATCACCACGAGCAACCTGAATACTGTCCTGCGCCACTGCATCGATGGCGGCCGCTGCCCCGTTGCTGTACAGGGGAACATCGCTGTCCTTCAGAATCCCCCGGGACCTCCCCCTGCCGGGGCCTGTTGCCCGGGTGCGTACCACCCCGCCAGACCACCCTGCAGTCGGGCGCCGAGTTCTTCCGCCGCATGGTCAGACAGCGGGAAGAATCCGGGGAGTGCCCGGGCGTGGAGCGCCGCGAACTCAGTTGAAGTGAGCCAGTTCAGAAATACGCGGCCCGCTGCCCCGTTGGGGCTCGCGGAGTTGAGGCCGATCCCCATATCAATGGGGTCGGAGACATGGCACGCATCGCCGGCGTCAGCACCTGGGGGGCGATGGCGCCCATCGCAAAGCCGGCCCGGGCATTGAACCCGGCGATCTCCCAACTGCCCGCCGGGTAGATGGCCGCCCGTCCACTGGCAAACAGGTTCCGGCTTTCCCGGCAGGTTGGCGCCGCATACCCACCACCACCAAGGTATGGACGCCAACGGGCCAGAGTCCCGGGGGCTATCCACGGCTCGTCTGCAAGTGTCTGCCGGCCCGCAATCAAGGCAAGGCGCCCCTCTTCGCCTTTCCAGCAGGTCGGGCCGATGAGGAAGCCGTGGAGCACCGATGCCACCGGCACGCAGAAGGTTGTGGACCCGTCATCGGTCTGCCAGGCCGACCTGGCGACAGCCGGGAAGCGGTCCATGCCGGGCAGGTCGTCGAGATCAGCAAGGTGGCCAGCCCCATGGAGGGCCAGTGACCTGTCGAATGGGCGGCAGGTGGTCAGGTCGCCGACTGTACCTGCTTCGAGCTTGTCTTCGATCACAGCGTCGTAGCCCGCCGGCAAACTCGGACGGAACTCCACCGCGATACCCCGGTGGGCAGCCTCAAGGCCGGGATAATGATCTCTTCCCATGCCCTGCGGTCGTCGTCCCGCCAACCCTCCAGAACCAGGGTCGTCTCCGTCTGGGCAACAGACGCTGCTCCGCACAGTGCCGCAGCCAGGACCGCCACCACCGGTCCGGACGGTCCCATGCGTTGCTTCCCGAAATACCGGCGCATCATGCCGCCCCTCTTGCATATGGCGGCGATCCCTAAGGTGCCGTGAACGAACAATTCAGTCGGCATCGCCAGATTCATGAAATCAACCGGGGTCCGGTTGTCCTGACCGTATCCTCTGCGACTCCATTGGAATGTCCCTTGACAGGCTGGGCCGGCAAGGGCTTGCGTGTGCATGCCCGGGCACCGGAGACATCGAGCATCTTGTGCAGGCCGCCCTTCCTGTGCTGTGTCACTCCTCCAGACCATATGACAGGTGAATTAGTGGCACACACTCCGCCGCAAGGTCCCGGATCCTGGGTGCTACCTTTTTTTGGTGCTCATTGGCGTCCATCTTTTGAAGACGCTGTGAGCAGTACCTAGACAACCCAGTTCAGGAATCTTGCTCTGTCCTATGCCCTGAAGCGTTCGGCACTCGTCAGTTTGCCGTGCTTCACCCATGGGCAATGTGCAGAGTGGAGGTCCCGTCAAGAATTTTTTGAAGCTTTCAAGTGAATTTGAAAGTTTCTTGCCGGATCTGAGTCATCCGGATTGAGTTTTGAGATCATGTTTCGATGATTCAATAACTCAGCTCTCGAACCCCTTAACGGGTGATCTTTATCTGCTTGCCTATCAAGTAGTTAAAAATAACTCACTTTGCGAGTCTTTAACTTTTTAAGGCTCAAAAGGAAGTGAGCCAAAACGGAGAGTTTGATCCTGGCTCAGGATGAACGCTGGCGGCGTGCTTAACACATGC
>VXWH01000182.1 GCA_009836025.1 Synechococcus sp. SB0668_bin_13
GAACTCCACCTTTACCATACCCTCCGCTGCCCCCACAATGCCCGCCGCTACATCTTGCCCCCTCACCCCATCTTCTGCCCCAACCGTTCCGCCACGCTGTTCACGTCTTTATCGCCCCGGCCGGAGCAATTGATTACCACTTCCGTGCCTGACGGGAGGGTGGGGCAGAGAGTTTCCAGCCAGGCCAGGGCGTGAGCTGTTTCCAGGGCGGGGATAATGCCCTCAAGCTGGCTGAGTCGCTGCAACGCCGCCAGGGCCTCCTCATCGGAGACGGCCACGTATTCAGCCCGGCCAATGTCTTGCAGGTAGCTGTGTTCCGGCCCCACACCGGGATAGTCCAGGCCGGCGCTGATGGAATGGGCTTCCAACACCTGCCCCTCCCCGTCCTGCAGCAGCAGACTCATGGCCCCGTGGAGCACGCCAAGGCGGCCTGCGGTGAGGGTGGCGGCATGGCGGCCGGTGGCCACCCCCTCACCGGCGGCTTCCACCCCGATGAGGCGCACCCGCTGGTCCTCCACAAAGGGATGGAACAATCCCATGGCGTTGGAGCCGCCCCCCACACAGGCCATGAGCACGTCGGGACGGCGGCCGAAGGCCTCTTGACACTGAGCCCTGGTTTCCTCACCGATGACCCGGTGAAAATCCCGCACCAACCGGGGATAGGGATGGGGGCCGGCCACGGAGCCCAGGATGTAATGGCTGGATTCCACGTTCGTGACCCAGTCGCGGATGGCTTCGCTGGTGGCTTCCTTGAGGGTGGCGGTGCCCGCCGTGACGGGGCGCACCTCGGCCCCCAACAGGCCCATGCGGAACACGTTCAACGCCTGACGGCGCATGTCCTCGGCGCCCATGTAGATCACGCACGCCAGCCCGAAACGGGCGCAGACCGTGGCGGTGGCCACCCCGTGTTGACCGGCGCCGGTTTCCGCCAGGATCCGTGTCTTGCCCATGCGACGGGCCAGGAGCACCTGCCCCAGGGCATTGTTGATCTTGTGGGCGCCGGTGTGGTTGAGATCTTCCCGCTTCAGCCACAGACGGGGACCACCGTCGGGGCGCTGGTAATGCTCCGTAAGCCGGATGGCCTCGTAGAGGGGGGTGGGCCGACCCACGTAGGTGCGCAGCAGGTGGTTCAGTTCGGCGGTGAAGGCCGGATCCCGCCAGGCCCGGGCGGCGGCCTGCTCCAGTTCCTGCAGGGCGGGAATCAGGGTTTCCGGCACGTACTGCCCCCCGAAACGTCCGAAGCGGCCCCGGCTGTTGGGGCGCGTGGCGGGGGACAGGGCGTCTCCGCTGATGAGACCGGGCTGGGACGGGGTCAAGGGGATGTAGGCAATGCAATGGAACCAGGCTAGCCGCGACGATAGAAGGGGCGGCGCACCACCCGGGCGGCCACCTGCTGACCCCGCACCTGCACCAGCAGGTCCGTGCCGGGTCTGGCCATGGCGGGGGGCACGTAACCCAGGGCAATGGCATGGCCCAAGCTGGGGGACCAGCTTCCACTGGTGACCACCCCGATGATGTTCCCTGCGGTGTCCAGAATGGAATGGCCGTGGCGGGCGATGGCGCGCCCCTGGAGGGTGAGGCCCACCAGCCGCCGTGGCGCGCCCGTGCGGGTCTGGGCTTCCAAAGCTTCGCGACCGATGAAGGGATGGGGCATTTCCAGATGGACCAGCCATCCCAGGGAAGCCTCCAGAGGGGTGTGGCTGGCGTCCATGTCCTGGCCGTAGAGATGGAGGGCCGCTTCAAGGCGCAGGGTGTCCCGGGCCGCCAGGCCACAGGGCTGCGCCCCGTGCTCCAGCAGTTCCCGCCACAACTGTTGCCCCCCTTCACGGGACAACAGCATCTCCACCCCGTCCTCGCCGGTGTACCCGGTGCGGGCCAGAAACACCTGCTCAGCCCCCCAGGCCAGTTGGCGGTGACCAAAACGGGGCACCCCCTGCAGGTCCCAGCCCCGCAAACGCTCCAGCAGGGGCACGGCCCGGGGACCCTGCAGGGCCAGCAGTACCCCGTCCCCCTTGCGGTCGGAGATGGCGCAACCCCTGGGCAGAAGACGGCGCTCCAGCCAGGCGGTGTCCGCGGCGCAGCGGGCGGCGTTCACCACCACCACCACCTCGTGTTCACCTGCCACCAGGCCACGGTCATAGACAATCAGGTCGTCAAGGATGCCCCCCTGTTCATTGAGCAGGACCGTGTACTGGGCTTCCCCCGGTCCAATGCGCCCCAGATCGGAGGGCACCAGGTCCTGGAGGGCGTCCTTCACCGCCGGTCCCCGCAGGGTGAGCACCCCCATATGGGAGATGTCGAACACCCCGACGGCGATGCGCACGGCCCGGTGCTCCACCACCACCCCGGCAAACTGCAAGGGCATGATCCAGCCGGCAAAGGGATGAAAGCGGGCGCCAGCCGCCTGGGCAGCCCCATGGAGGGGGGTGGTTTTGCCGGTGCTGTGATCCATGGGATGGGGAGAAATCGCTGGGGGTCCCCCCAGTCTGCCGTGGCGGAGGAAGTGGTGGTCCCCCCCATCGGTCACGCCGCCGGGCGGGGTTTGCTGGTGATCTCCAGCACCTGGCGGATGGCGCCGGGGTTGTCCAGGCACTCCAGACAATAGCGGGCCACCAGGCGGCGAGGAATGACGCCTTGCTGCTGGGTGTTGGCGCCACTCACCACCAACTCCTGCTGCTCCAGATCAGCCTCCCCTTCCTTCAGTCCCCCTGGCCGCACAACGGTCCAGGCCAGGCCGCTTTGCTCCAGAGCCTCTTCTCCCCAGCGTTTACACACCAGGATCAGGCCAAACAGATTGAGATTGTGCCGGAACCGGCCACTGCACAGGGAACTCACCAGCACCACCCGCCCCACGCCGGCCTGCTGACAGGCCTGCACCTGCCGTTGTACACCCTGGGCGTCCACCTGGAACGGCCCCAGGAGATTGGCGGACGGTCGCGCCCCTGTGGCCATCACCAGGCTGTGGCAACCAGCCAGGGCCTCCACAAGTTGGGGCAACCGGCCAAAGTCCAGGCGCCGGACGTCGCAATGGGCCAGCGATGGGGGCAGCTTGGAGGTTGGCCGCACCAACAGCCGCACAGCCCCACCACGGGCCAGGGCCTCTTCGGCAATGCGAAATCCCGTCCGGCCACTGGCGCCGCTGATGGCCACAATGTTGCCCATTGCACCTCACATTTCAACAAAGTTTGATTGTAGAGACTTCACACAACGCGCCGCTGGATTCCCGTCCCTTCCCTCGTCATTCCCGCGAAAGCGGGAATCCATTGATTTGGTCGTCGAGAATAAGATTCTAACGCAGGTTGAATGATATTGTGATAGTCATCGTCCAGGTCTTCCCGATTTTCGCCATCTCATCAGAAAGCGGGGGGAAAGGCTGGGCACGTTGAATCGATGCCAAAGCTTCTTTATCCAGTAGGGTGTTACCACTGCTGCGTTCCACCCTGGAGTTCAGGACTTCACCATGGCGATTGACAACAACAGCCATCCGGACTGTCCCCTCAACCCCACGATACTCCAGGCGGCGAGGATAACGTTTATGTTTATTCACCAGTTCAGTGGCGGTCTTGACGTATTGGCTCCGTAACTGGGCCGGATCCACGGCCTCCAGAACGGATGTGGGCGCCGCTGCTGTGGTTGTGGTGGAAGGCGGCTCCTCCGTTGTGTTCAGGGTGGGGTTATCGTCATTGACAGCGGTTGTCGTCTCCCTGGACGGCGCTTGTGGCGTGGCCATCGGCGGCGGATTGACGGCAGCCGCGGATGGCTGTGGCAATGGCGCCGGCTGGACCGGAGACGGCGCGGCGGCGGGCTCCGGGGGCTCCACAACCTCTGGCGTAGGCGCCACCTCCGGTTCAGGCTGACGGGCCAGCGGTGTCGTGGGAGGCGCCACTGCAGGGGTGGGGCCGGCTGGTGCGGGTGGGGTGGCCAGGGAC